>DATDTP010000001.1:0-8519 GCA_035290775.1 archaeon
GCTGCAGGCAAGAAAAAACTGATATGCACGGCACAAAATGAAAAATTGAGGCTAATCACAGAGTTCATTATAAAAACTATGCACGACAACAACCTTATTCACGTATCATCAATATACAAAAGGTTTTCAGGCAAGAAAAAACTGCCTGTGATAAAAGACCCAAAGCCTGTGACGCTCCGGGTTTTTTCGCGAAACGAAATGGAACTGCTCCTTATGTATGCCGGATTCAAAGGCATAAAATTCTTTTCAAACTTCAGAGGGGAAAAACTTTCAAAAAAAAGCTACAGGAAGCTTATTACTGTAGCCACAAAAGCTTAGTTTTGACTGTTTCACGACTGTTTCAGTGAACCTTGATATTCATGAAACGCACATATATCAACAGAAAGCATGGTGCAAAGCATCATGCCAATATGTGAAGAGGTGAAACGCATGAAAAAAATAGCAATATTGTTTGCAATATTACCATTGATTGCAATAATGGGCGTTGCGCATGCACAGTCACTTGGTGGTCAAAAAACTACAGCAATGGGCGCTGAACTGCAAAATCCTTCAATAGCACCGGATCATCCGTTGTATGGATTGAGCAGGGCATTTGACAAGTTGTCAATGCTATTGACGTTCGGGCCAGAAGCCAAGGCTGAAAAAGCACTGGAACATGCACAACAAAGGCTTGCAGACGTAAAGGCAATGATAGAGAAAAAAAGAGATGATCTTGCGCAAAAAGCGTCAGAAGAGCACGATGAATTAATGAAAGAGGCAGAAGAAAACATCAATAAAATAGCAGAAAAAGACCTGACAAAAGAGCTTGCAATAAAAACAAAGCTTGAGTCAAGAATTGCAGCAAACCGTGAAAAAATTGAAGTGCTAAAGACAAGATTCAAGGAAAAGGGAAAAATATTGGAAAAGCTTAGAAACAGGACAATCAATCTAGAGGAAAAAATTACGCAGGAAAAAGAAGACCTGAAGGAAAGAATAGAAAAAGCCAAAGAAGGCACTGAAAAAAGGGCAGCAGAAGCTATAGAACAGGCAATATCTGAAATAGATAATGCAAAAACAAACATAACTGCAAACATGAGAGCTTCAGATATGCTGGCAAGTGCCAAGGAAAAGCTTGAAAGCGCACAAGATGCATTCGACAGCAAGAATTATGGCATGGCATTTGGACAAGCAACAGCAGCAAATGCTCTTGCAAAAAATGCACAGAGAATTTATGAAAACGTTGAAGAAAGAGAAAACATTAAAGAAAGAGAACTGGATGGAAAATAAATTTTAATTTTTTATTTTAGATTAACATGGATGGACTTCATAAAAATCAAAAGGTGAAAAAAATGGTTGATGATGAATTTAGAGAGCGTACAAGTCAAACAATACTGACAGCACCAAGCCAATCAGCATTATGCTTTAAGCTTGTAGCGTCAGATGCAGCACTATATGGATTTGAGGAGATGAAAATTGGCGATGCTTTGGAAAATTTTTGCAATATGACAGGCATGGAACCAAGACCTTTAACAGGTGTGGCATATGTCGCATTAGACAGCGGAAATGAGAAGCCTGCAAGATTTGTAAGAGAAGGAAAAACGTACAGACCAGATAGAGAAAGAATTTGTGCTGAGGATAATACGCTGGGCGCATATTTAAACGGAGATCAAAAGATAGGCGGTTATCACGTTGTATTAGCGCGTGGCCCAGGTGAATTTTTAACAGATGTAAGAAAAAGAATGCAGGAAGCTCTAGGACATGACAAAAGTATTCTTGTAATTCAGTATGAACGAGGTGAATAAAATGGAAAAATACGCAGAAGTCAAGAAATTACAGCCAATAGGCGGCTCTCTGGCATTGCTGTTGCCAAGCTATGTGCGCCACATGTTGAATCTTAGCAAGGAAAGCAATGTAAAAATCAGCATGGAAAAAGGCAAGATGATTATTGAGAATTTTGATTAAAATTTCATAATTATCGAAATTCACAATAAAATTATATCATCTCTTTTTCCATGTGAGCCGGTTTGTCCTGCCGTATTTTTTCTTTTCCAGAACGCCTTCTGCAGCAAGGTGCTTGGCTATTCTCGTCATTTTTGCGCGGGAAAAATGAAATTCTTTTTCAATAACATTCTGATAAGAAGTCTTGTGCTGCGTCATGTAGGCAATCACCTTTTTCTCGTCTTCCCTGAAGCCGGTAAGAAATTCTTTTTTTGTCTTCTTCCTGTAATAAAAAATTGCTGCAATCGCTGCAGCAGCAATTACAATAACAACAAATATCTCTGCATTTAGCTGGCGGTTAAGCTCAAAAAATTTGGCAGAAAAAACAGCAGAATTTGTTCCGTCAAGGTCCCATGCAATAAATATATTTTTCCCGTTTGTCTTGAGTATGCCGCCTATAGGCGTAAAGGATTCTTCATAGAGACCGTAACCTTCTGGAAAAGAAAGTTCTGCGGTCATCTTCTTGACAGGAACATCAAAATTCATGTCAGCAAGAAACTGAAATACATTATTGTTGGAAAATACGAGGCTCTTTGAGACAAAGCTTATTGTAATTTCAGATTTACCTTGGGCTGATATTTTTATTATGTACACATCCCCTGATTTTACATACTCAAAAGGCAAAGGGCTTCCGCCAGATGTAACGCTAAGCTCTAAAATATTGCTTTCAGGCTTGTATGATATGGTGCTATTTAGCGCTTCTGAAAAAACAACAGTGATAGTTTCAAAAATCGTCATGTCGTTGCGTATGGAAAAGTCTACATCAACAGTGTCAACATTCGGTATGGCATAGACTGTGGAAAAAACAAAAAGCAGGGCTAAAAGTATCTGGTACTTCATGTTCCTATTGGGCAGTGTTAGAATTTAAGCTTAGCTAAACTTTACTGCATTGCCGGCAGAAATATTATATTTTTGGGTAAAGTTTGCATTGACTTCAAGCGCATACATTGCACTTTCTTTTGACGTGTAACTGCTGCACAAAATAAAGCGGCATGGCAAAAAATTCTGTTTTACGTCCACAACTTTCATGTCTTTGGATATAAAAATTATGTCAAGGGGTATCAGGGTGTTCTTCATCCAAAAACTGCGCTTTTTTTCGTCAGGAAAAATAAAAAGCATCCCATTTTTTTCACTGAGGAACTCGCGCCCCATAAGGCCTTTTTCCATTTTTTCCGGTGTGCTTGCAACTTCTACGCTAACAGTTGCATTGTTTATTGTCACTTGCGTGACAGAACTGCTGATACACATTGATGTAGATAGCACAGCAAAAAATAAAGATGCAAATACTAGGCTTTTTATAAACATATTGCTTTGTTCCATGAAATGATGCACCTATAAGATATATAAGCATCGGCAGTCATTTATGTCTATGCGAGATGTAAGGATTACGGGTGTCAGGAAAAAAAGAAAAAACACGCAAAGAATAATTTAATCAATTAAAATGCAGATTAATCTTCTTCTTCACATATTTATGGAATGGAATTTCTTGATGTTGTAGATGAAAACGACAATGTTGTAGGAAAGGCTGAAAAAAGCGAAGTTTATGCCAATGCGCTGTTGCACAGGATTGTCCATGTTTTTGTTTTTAACAATTATGGCGAATTAGCGCTGCAGCTGCAGGGAAAAAATAAGAAATTCTGCCCGCTACACTGGGTAACGTCAGCCGCAGGCCACGCACAATCAGGTGAAACATGGAAAGAGGCGGCATTGCGCGAGCTGAAAGAGGAAATCGGCATTGAAGCAGAACTAAAAGAGCTTGGAAAAGATATTTACCAAAAACCTGAAACAAATCTTAGGAAGATCATTGGCAGTTTTACAGCGAATTATGACGGCAATTTTTATATAGATGGGCACGAAGTAGAGGCAATAAAATTTTTCTCCATGGAAGAAATAAGGAAAATGGTTAAAAATGGCGAAAAATTTCACCCGGAATTTCTATTCTTGCTTGAAAAATATTTCTCGTAACTCTTTAGAAATCCTCAAAGAAAAACATAGCCGTAGACATATACACCTGTCGGTGTATATCTGCAGAAAGCAGAGCTTTCTTAGAATTCAGAGAACTTTGTTCTCTGAAACTGTCAGCTAGATGTATTGCAAAGAGCAATACATCTCACGGCTATGTTTTAAAATAGGATTTCTAAAGAGCATTTCTCATGATTACTGTAGCAAAAAATTAAAGCCCAAGCTCCCTTTCCAGGCGCTTTATTCTTTCTTCCAGCGATTCGCCTTTTGCCTTCATGTCTTCTATCTTCTTTTCAGGCTGTTGTGGCACATCATCGCTGGCGACTTTTATTATTTTATCATGTATAGACTTCAGGTCTTCACTAGGCGGGTTTTGAACTATCATATGTACTGAACCGCCGCCGTCTTTTTCATATCTTGGTATTATGTGCACATGCAGGTGAGGCACAAACTGCCCTGCAGCCTTGCCGTCGTTGATTCCAATAGTAAAGGCATCAGGGTTCAATGCAGAACTCTTTATCATTTTCACTGCTTCCCTGACAGTCAAAAATATTTTATGTGTAGCGTCATCTGATAAGTCTTCAAAAAGTGACACATGCTCTTTTGGCACAACAACTGTATGGCCTGGTGCCAGCGGCTTTACGTCAAGCATTGCCACTGCATGCTCGTTTTCATAGATGCGCAGCGATGGTATTTCTTTCTTGATTATCTTGCAAAATATACAGTCCTGCATTCTCATAATCTAGAACAAGCAATCTTAAATAATTGGAAGGATTAGCACTGCGCAAAATATCATGGAAATTATGCAGAATATCATTATTATGTACCTAAGAGCTTTTTCTTTCCCCCACAAAACAACAAACCTGCTGAGCTGCGTGTAAAAAGCCAGCAGTGCCATTGGCCCAAAAATAATAAGCATGAGCAAGTAAAATCCGCTGTCTTCCAAGAGGTTTGCACTAAGCGCAGGCACAAAAAATCCAAAAAATACTATAATAAACACTGCTATGTACAATGCGCAGACCGCAACAAAAGGCTTTGGGTACTTGTCAGAATTCATTAAAATCACGTCTTTTGGCTGTCATCGTCAGCTTCTTTCTTATCACCGGTTTCATCTTCGCTGCCAGCTTCATCTTTGTCAAACAATGGCTCTTCATCAGATTCGTACTCTGGCTTGCTTTTAGGCTCCGTGGCGGGCTCTTCATTTTTTTTGTTCTGCTCTTTTTCACTGCGTTCTTTATTCATTTCATGCTCCTTTTCTTCCTCATTGTGCTTTGCACGGCGTCTTGGGATTTTTGGCAAAGAAAAAGTGTGTGTTTTGTAAGATCCGTGTTTCATGCCTCTGTAAAGTGTGTTCAGCACGACAGCAATCACGTAGAATATTATAACGTCAGGAATCAGCGAAAGCGCATTGAAAGAATTTATGCAGGAAAGCCCGCTGCAATTTTGCGTGTAAAAGCTAAATGGAAAGCCAATGTTTGCAGTATATGAAGTCAGCGATCGGCTAACAGTAAGAACAGCATGAAGCGCTGTTACGCCAAACAATAATGCAATAAAAACTTCAAGCGTCAGCTTGCGCGGCCTTAACATTATTAATACTTACAGCGATCGATATTTATACGCTGCAATCAAGACAATAAAAGTCACTAAGCAACGGGGCTATGGTCTAAAGGCTATTCAAAATAGCCGGAAAACCTGGCATGACTGCTGGCTCCAATGCAAATCCCTTTCATGAAAAATCGACGCCAAAGGCGTCAGTTCATGCTGAAAGGTCTTTGCAAACCCCAAAGAAGTGGGTTGACTATTATTTGACATTGGAGATTTGAGTTCGTAAGGACAATGAAAAAATACGGAAGCAATACAGAAGGTCAGACTTACACATAATATCTTTCACCTAGGAAAGAGTTAGGCGTAAGGGAAAACAATGAATTGACGCCAAAAGCGTCTGTTCGCCTTTTAGGTTTCCTTCCGCGCGGAGCAACCAGCTAATCGGGGTTCAAATCCTCGTGGCCCCATATTTAATAGAAATTACATCTGCATTGCATTTTTAAGCCTAACCTACATAGTATATCTATGTCTTTGGGTGTGGTAGGGCATAGCTTTGATGAAAGTAGGCGATTTATGTTTACTGCTAGAGAAAGTGCATTTAGAAGCCTGAACGGTACGTACACAAAAAACGTGTTTGAAAGTGTTCTAACCGAAGGGCGTTATTATATAAGGCGCGCTTCTCAACCAGACAAATACGATATTGTTAGGGATACTGGTAGAGGAAGAACAGTCTGTGTTGGTTCTATTGAATATGTAAAAGACTTAGCAAAAAGTGCATAATTTTATTTTTGAATTCTTCAGAAAACCACTCGACTTTATTCACAAATAAATTCGAAAAGACATCCACAAGAAACCCACAACTTTAGTTGTGGATAATCTGAGGGGATTTCATTTTTATTCTTCTTCATGTCTTATTTTGGCTATTGTAGATTGTTTAAGATCGCCTGCAGATGCTACCCTGTTTCTGCCAGATCGTTTTGCATTAAACATCGCCCTGTCTGCTGCATCAATTATTTCAGGTGTGCTGTCTATGCCATCAAACGGGTACATTGCAACGCCTATACTAACAGTGTAATTGACAGTAGATCCATCAGGTAGTTTTACAGTGTCATTACCTGCGCGCTCACGAAGCTTTTCTGCAAGTCTTAATCCTGTTTCAAGATCTGATCTGTGCCAAAATACGCCAAATTCTTCGCCGCCTAGCCTGGCAACTTCATCAAGGTATTCACGTGTAACGCTATTAGCCTGACTGGCAAATGACTGTAAAACCTTGTCGCCGCTTTCGTGATTATGTGCGTCGTTTATTTTTTTAAAATAGTCTATATCAACAACAGCAACTGCAAGCGGGTTGTGTGTTCGGTTAGATTTTTGTATCTCACGGTTAAGTGTTGTGTTAAAATGTCTCCTGTTGTAAAGCCCTGTTAAAGGGTCTCTGCCTTCCAGATCAACGGCAAGCGCCATCATCTCATAAACATCCTGGCGAGTGGTGGGATCTGCGTCAAGGTAAAGCAAAAGTCGTCTCATCCCGTCTGGGTTTCGGCCATAGGCTGCCTTTAGATATTTGCCAAGCTCGCTGTTCATTATGCCTGGCACAGCCTTCAAAAGCCCTCTGTTAACATAATCTTTTCTCATCATAATTCTCCCGACCTATATGGATGTCGCCACATTTATATGTCCTGTTTAAAATATACTATGTTGCTTGTAGTATAAATAGATTACTTTAAAGTGGTGACACCAAAACGTATTTAAAGTTAACATGCGTGCGTAATGCTTAAATACGTGACGTTATACATAGATTTATGTCAGGAAAAAGTTTAGGGGACTGGGCATACCTTATATCAATCGTCATAGCAGTGCTGGCTGGTCTAGCAGCTCCTATGGCAACATCAGCATGGGTAACTTTGCTGTTGGTGATATTAGGCGTAGTCGTAGGTCTTTTGAACATAACAGAGAAAGAAACACAGGCCTTTTTGATAGCATCAATAGCACTGGTTGTTGCCAGCACGGCAGCATTCAGCACGTTGAACCTAGTGGTCTCACCGCTTGGAACAATCCTGGACGCTATCGTGAAGAACATCGCTATATTTGTTGCTCCGGCAGCAATAATAGTGGCTGTTAAGGCAGTAGCCTCAATGGCATCAAATAAGTGATTGACGCTAACGCGTCTGTTCGCTATAGGCCAAGTTAAAGGCAGACAATCTAAACCCGCCTTTTGCGATAGATTACAACGTTATAAACGTACTTTCTTTTTTTATTTTATAATTTCTACTAATTATACATTTTAATATACTAGAATTATGAAACCAGTGCAACATGATTTTATATTATAATTCCATGTGCCGAACGGCTCACTTTTTTGCAAGCGGTCTGTAGCCATATACCTGCTCTTTCTGCTTTACAGGGAATAATTTTTGCCTTACACGGCGCGTGACAACAAGAAGCACCCGAAGCACAAATTCCAAGGCTATAATAAACACAAGGTAATTTACAAACAGGGAAATCAGAGTCTGGAGCTCATATAGCCTGGAAATAGCCAGTGAAAACGAAAAGTAGCTAGGATCTACGATAAATATGGCCAAAACACCAAGCGGCAAAATCTTTGCAATGTCCTCTGAAAGCTGCCTGTTGTAGTATGCGGTAATGCGCGTTGCTGCTATCATTGCCATTGAAATGACAAGTATTGCCTCGATAGTGTAGGATTTTGAAAGCATTATCATGATAAGCGACATAATGGCAAACCACAAGAATGTGAAGACAGGAAAAAATACAAGGTATTTTATGATATAAAACACCTGTTTCCTCCATGCGTGGCGCTGCTCTTTGATTGCAAGGTGAAACAGGTCACGCTTTGAAAGCGTCCTGTAGAAAAACCATACAAACACAGAATAGACAAATATGATAAACGTATACAACAGCAGGGAAAAAACAATATCGTACGAGTCAAGATGAGCAATAAACTGCGTAAAGCTGCCTAAGATATCATTCAACATATTTCATTTCTATGTTGCAAATTTTATTTATAGTGGATAACAAAC
>DATDTP010000002.1:0-3392 GCA_035290775.1 archaeon
AATTCCTTTTCTTTCTCTGTAAGTTCTTTTTTCTCGTAAAGAATATCAAAAACAGAATTGAAGTCATTCATTAATTCTTCTATTTTTTTCAGCGATTCTTTGTCAGCGCGGCCCGCGTCTATCTCCCGATTCACTGTTCTCATCATATCAAATAAAGCTGCTAAAGCAGCAGGCACATTCAGGTCATCATCCATCGCTTCCTCGAATTTCTCTTTTGTTTCGTCGGCGAGTAGCATCATTTCCTCGTTTTCTTTTTCGTTTTTCTTTTCTTTATATGCCTTTATTTTTTCGGCAAAATCATTGATATTGTCAACCGTCTTCTTTGCACTATCCAGAGCGGCAAATGTAAAGTTCATCTGGCTTCTGTAATGAGCGGAAAGCAAAATAAACCTTATTGCCAATGGGTTATAACCTTTATCAAGCAAATCTCTCAGAGTGAAAAAATTTCCCAGCGACTTGCTCATTTTTTTTCCGTCTACTAACAAATGCTCGCAGTGCAGCCAATATTTTATATTTTTGCCGCCCGCAGGCGTGCTCTGAGCGATTTCATTCTCATGGTGCGGAAAAATCAGGTCAACGCCTCCGCCATGGATGTCTATGCTTTTCAGATATTTCTGAGCCATGGCACTGCATTCTATGTGCCAGCCGGGCCGTCCTTTAGGCAGCCCCTCGGGCTGCCAATGAACATCACCGTCTTCGCTGCTGTAAGCCTTCCACAGCGCGAAATCTTTTGCCTCTTCTTTTTCGTACTCGTCGCTGCTGCTTTTGCCTTCTTTTAATTCAGAAATTTTTAATTTTGAGAGCTTGCCGTAATTCTTGAATTTTTTTATTTTATAATAAACAGAATTATCATCGCCAATATAGGCATAGCCTTTTTCCAGCAGCTTTCTTATTATCTCTGCCATTTCCTTTATGTGTTCTGTCGCGCGCGGATAAAAATCAGCCGGCTTTATGCGAAGTGTTTTTACATCCTCAAAAAAAGCGTTTTCATATTTTGCAGTGAATTCTCTTAATGTCATTTTTTCCTTTTGCGCTCCCTTTATTGTCTTGTCGTCCACATCGGTTATGTTCATTACTAACTTTACTTTATAATTTTTATACTCAAGATATCTGCGAAGCAAATCAGAAAATATATATGAGCGAAAATTGCCGATGTGCGCATAATCGTAGACAGTCGGCCCGCAGAAGTATATGCCTACTTCTTCTGCTGCTTTGAACAATTCTTTCTTCCGCGTCATTGTATTGAAAAGGCTAAGCATGATGTCTTATTGTGTGCAAGGTTTATAAGAATAATTGCCAGGGAAAAATCCAGTTCATCTGAAAAAATCATTTCTGATATGGTTCAAATGCTTTTCTGCAGTAGTTTTTTTCCAGAATTTTCAGGCAGTAATCGTGCATCTCAGGGTCCTTCTGCCTCAGTATGCGCATCTTGCTGATTATTTCTTTTTGATGTTCCTGGCTTAGCTCTATCATGTTTTCATCACTTCTTTGCCTTGAAGCTGTATTTTATCTCCTTGTGCACCTGCCTGCCGTGGTAATAAAAAATACCTGCAATAATGACTATCAGGAATATTATAACAACAATAAAAACGCTTATGTCAGTCATTTCTTTTGTTATTTCTATGCCACCGACTACCTCCATTACGCATTTGCTTGCATCAATCCTGCAATTTGTACACTTAAGCATTCCTGACTTGTAACCTTTTGAAACACAACTTGTATCTATTAATGTCCCGTCGCATTCCTCGCCTGATTCAACAATGCCATTGCCGCAGAAAGGCTCTTCTGATGACTGTTCTTGCTCTTGTTGCTGTGCAACAGCAGAAGCCTTTTCGCCTGTTATTGCAAATACGGATAAGCCTGGTGAAACTGCACGATAGAACCTGTGCGTGGCATTGTCACCTGTCTCTTTTGTTGACAGCTTTGTCCATGAAGTTGTGTATCTGCTTAAAGATATGGTAGTAACATCATTTGAAGCAATCCATGACTTTTCTACCTGAAAATCTATGGTTACATTATTTATGTCATTATCTGTAACATTAGCCTTGTCGATCTTCAGATAATGATATATATTTTCCGTAGGTGTTGTGACATCCGCCGGCTTTGAGTCCGGCTTTGTTATTATAATTTCCACATTCTTGACAGCATTCTTCACATTTATTGAAATCTTTTTTACATCGGTTTCATATGATTTTGTTATATCCACATCAGCCTTGTTGTTAGCAGAGATGCTGTCTATTTTTACAACATGCTTCTTGGCTGAATGCGTTACTGCTATGCCTGAACTCCCACCACCGCCACTGCCTCCTCCACTGCTTGTTGTTGTGGTTGTATCAGTGGATCCGCCGCATGAAGAATTGCCTGTAACAACAATATAAGAAGCGTTGGTATTATCTCCAAGCTGCAAAGTTACTGACTTGCCGCCTGTGAAGCATGTTGAATGCGTGATTATCCATGTAAGCGTGGCTGTCGAGCTTGCACTTATATTTTTAGCACCGCTGCTTGTTGGATCACCGGATACAGAAAGACCCGACGCCGCAGTCAGCGCATAGGAAGTAGTTATCTGAGAGCCCTGGGAATTTGTTATATCAATGCTAAGCGTAAAAGACTGGCTTTGATTTGCCTGCACATCAGTTGCCGATGGCTGCACTGTCAAAGCAGTGGGCGCTATAAATTCTATTGTATCCGATGTTGATGATTTCGAGCCGCCTGACCATGAGTCAGCCACATGATACGTATATGTGCCGCAACTGCCTACTGTAAAAGTGAATGTCTTGGTAACGCCCGTTGTGGGAACAGATGCTGTATAATAATAAGGAGATGCTGGGTCAGAAATGGAAAAATCGCTTGCGCCGGAGCAGCTGCCATTGCCTGTGCCGCTGTCTTTTACCAGTTGTATCTGGACATTGCTGACGGTGTCTGAATCAGAACTGCTTACAACTGTTATAACCACACTCGTGCCTGTTGTTGCTGATGTTGTTGAGGCAGTTGTTGTCACGGAGTTCACGTTTGCTGCAAAAGCAGCGGAAGCTAATGCAAGCATAAAAATTGCTGTGAACAATATGTTTTTTTGTTTCATAATTTCACTCTCTTATGATGATTCATCATCATCCATGTTGCTTGAGCACTCCAAATCAGGCGAGCCCCACCAGTTGAAGTAATCTGTCTTGCCATCGCCATCGTCATCAATCATGTTGGAACACTGTGACGGCCTCCATACATTGTCAACCCATGTTGATTCGCTGTTGCCGCCATAGGTAACTGTTGCTTTTATATTAACTGGGTTATTAGCAGGCCAGCCCGTCGGATGAGAAACATCAATAACAGCGCATCCCTTTGGCCCTGTTGTTGCATTATTGGCTCCGAATGTATATTTCGTGCCGTTTATAGGG
>DATDTP010000003.1:0-5098 GCA_035290775.1 archaeon
ATAAAACTATTTCTCATTTCATGACGATAAGTAAAATGTCAATAGCAGGCACAGCATAGCTGTGCCATTAAAAGACTATTGACTTGAAACCCCGAACTACAATTGATGTAGCTTTGGCTTTCTCTTAAAGCTTTCTGGAGGTGTTTGTATGGAACAAAATTTCGTTAGAGGTAGCTCTAGCATTGTGAGGCTGGAAGTTCATGTAAGTTACAAGGTAAAATACTGTCATAAGGTATTTGACTTTGTTGACGTCAAGAATCGTTGTGAAGTAATTTTTCGTGAAGTCGCAGCAGAGATGCGAATTGAAATAAAAGAAATCGGCTTTGACAGAGACCATGTGCACATGGACATAATGATGTTGCACACGCAAAGATTGTGCGACATTAACAAGACATTCAAGGGAACGTCTGGAAGGAAACTCTTGAAAGAGTTTCCTTTTCTCAAGAAAAAATATTTCTGGGGCTCTGGCTTGTGGGGAGCGCAAGCCTATGGCGATTCAGTCGGAAGAGACCCAACGATAATCAGAAACTATGTGAAGAACCAAGGCATTGGTCGGCCAGAAAAGAAGCTGACTGATTATTGGCATACCACCAGTTTGAGCGACACAAGTTTTACAAAGGGAGCGGAAACTGGTGGATATTGATAGGCAAAATGAATCTTGTCATGTTTTTTACGCCTGCTTATAATCCTAAATGCGAAACAAAACTGGAGTGATTACTATGGGTATTGTTGCTGAATTTTCACCTGAGCTGGTTCTTGCGAGCATGCGGGAATCAAGAGATGGCAGGCGAAAGAAAGACGAGTGCCTGCCTGAAAAACTGAAAAAAGGCAAGACGTACAAGTTCCTGAAGGACGGGCAGAGGCATTTCTGGCTTGACGGCGAGTGCCCTTTGGTCGAGCGTTTGGAAGAAGACAAATCAAAAATAGATGTTTCAAAATCAACAGCATTTTCTTGGGGCTATTCGAGGCCAAAGGCAAGCATCAAGATTTTAGAGGCCATACATTTCATGAAAGACGGCAAGGCATGGACGCGCGGCAAGTACAAGGTTGTGGAAGTTTTTAATGACGATAAGGTTCACTTTGAAGGCTACTGGAAGATTAAGTGATTATTTTTCTACGATGTCCTTGCCTTTTACGCACGGGCGGATTTTTATTTTTGCGCGTGGGAAGCTGCGCTTAAGCTCGGCGCCTTTCTGGTATTCGTGAAGCAGAAGAGCCAGTGCAGCTATTTCACTATGGGGCTGGTTTGTTACTCCAATATTATAGTCTGATAATTGATAGACATCTGGCGGAACTTTTTCAGCCCCTATTACAACAAGCAGGTTTTTTGACTTTCTTATTTTTGTGACCTGCTTCTGAAGCGGCATGCCGTACATTGTCAAATGGACTACAGTGTATTTTTTCTTCTTGTATTTTTTTATTACACCTCGGAAATTTTCTTCATAACTGGCTGTAAAGCGCCCGCCCCACCTGTCCACAACATTTTTTACAGATTCTAGCAACGAATCATCTTTTTCACCGCTGTAAATTATTGACGATGCGCCTAATGCACGAGCTACCAAACCGCAATGCGTGCTTACCCTTTCATCCCTTCCAGGACGGTGGCCTATGCGCAGGACTACTATCATCCAGACACCCTGTGCGTTATTATACTCATGGGGAATTTTTTACCTTTTGAAAAATCCACTACCATTTTTTTAATGTTCATGTTTTTCAATGTTTTTTTATCCATGTTTTTTATTTCTTTAGCAGAAAACCAGCCTGTTTCAGAAATTTCATCTTCGATAAACTTTCCCTGCTTTCCTGAAATTTTACCCAAAAAAACTATTATAACTGCATGCGGCGTCGACTTGAAATAGCTAGCCAGGCTTTTCATCACGCTAGAGTATATTCCCAGGACTCCTGATGGCTTGAAAGCGTAACCCGCTTCTTCCCTGACTTCTCTTATTACGCCCTTTACAGGGTTTTCGCCCAATTCCAGCCCTCCTCCAGGCAGGTTCCATTGATTATGCGAAGGATTATTGGGCGCATATTCCTTTACCAGGAGAAACTTTCCGTCTTTTTCAATGACAGCAGAAACCAGGACGAAAGGCTGCGTGTAAACTCTTGCCATAATAATATATGGAGGTTAATATTAAATCATAATGAATAAGCCGTATTAAAAAAATAATAGCCCTGGGCAGATTTTCGGATAGAAGCTATTGCTTCAATCGTTCGAACTGCCGTCAATGGGTATCCTTGTCACTTGGCTTTTCAGCCATCGATGCTTTGAAAGCAATGCTCCAAAGCCCATTATGCTTGACCGATTCGCGATGCAAGTTTTATTGCAACTCTACACCACAGGGCTATGCTAATCTTTTCGCTTCTAAAAATAGTGGGACAGTAGATTTAAAAGGAATATATTGAATTCATATTAGTGAAAAACCTGAATTCATATATGGAAATTCTACAATGTAAAATTACAAGAATTATCCATATATGCAATCTATTTTTCATGGCAGGTGAAAAGATATGGAAGCTTTAGTTCCCAAATATTCAAGAAGGTGGTATCTTACAGGTTAACAGTGAAATAGCCATGCAAATAGAATTTTTTTCTTCAAAAGGGTGTTCTGTCAGGATGATTGCCAGTGAAATAGGCATAAGCAAAAGCAAGGTTCATAGAATAATAAAATGCTTAAAAACAGAACGATCAAATATAGAGAGGGTTACACAATGAAAATTATGTCATTTCCGAACCAGATTTTCATCTGATGTTTAGACGTGCTAAAGCATGTCAGTCTGTTAAGGTGTAAATATGAAAATATTATTAGTGCACAGTGATTTCCTGGAATTCGAGGCTACAAAAAAGGCTATACAGGCAGCCGAGGAATGGACAGAAGGGAAAAAGCGTGTGGACGACTGCCTGGTTGTTTTTACTGCTGTGGAGAAGAATGATGAAAAGAACCCGTCATTGGCTGCAGAGAAGTTAGCTGTTGAAATCGAGGATGTTGCAGGGCGCGTAAAAGCAGAAAATATCGTGCTCTACCCTTATGCGCATTTGAGCAGCAATTTGTCGCTGCCTTCTGTTGCTGTTGATGTGATGAAAAAGGCAGAGAAACTTCTGAGCGAAAAGTTTTCTGTTACACATGCGCCGTTTGGCTGGTACAAGGCATTTAACATAAAGGCAAAGGGGCATCCTTTGTCTGAGCTTTCAAGGGAAATTAATGTTGATTCTACAGAAAAAAAGGAAGTCGACAAGGATGTTTCGGAAGCTGTGAAAAAAGAGGAGCTGCTAAAGAGCGAATGGTTTATTGTTGATATTGACGGAAAGTTGCATAAAATAGAAAAAAAAGACGGAAAGGTTCACGGCTTTGATTTTAATGGCCATGACAAGCTCCTGAAACTCTGCCAGTATGAAATTGCAAAGAACAGGGCGCTTGACAGGGAGCCTCCGCATATAAAGCTGATGAAAAAGCTTGAGATTGCTGACTATGAGGAAGGCAGCGATCCTGGCAATTTCAGGTACATGCCAAAGGGCAGGCTTATCAAGTCTTTATTAGAGCAGTTTGTCACAGAAAAAGTCATAGACTACGGCGGCATGGAAGTTGAAACTCCTATAATGTACGATTATGAGCACCCTGCATTGAAGAGCTACTTGAACAGGTTTCCTGCAAGGCAGTATACAATTCATACTCCTAATAAAAAAGTCTTCTTGCGGTTTGCAGCCTGCTTTGGCCAGTTTTTAATGGCAAAAGACGCGCAAATATCCTACAAAAACCTGCCTTTCAGAATATATGAACTGACAAGATACAGCTTTCGCGTTGAGCAAAGAGGCGAGCTTGCAGGACTGCGAAGGCTGAGGGCGTTTACAATGCCGGATTGCCATTGCCTTGTAAGGGACTATGACCAGGCAAAGGAAGAGATGGGAAGAAGATGGGCGTTGGCGCGCTCTGTTATCGAGGGCTGCGGGCTGTCGTTAAAGGACGACATGGAACTTGCAATAAGAGTTACAAAAGAATTTTTTGAAGAGCACAAGGATTTTGTTGTCAGCCTTGTAAAAAGAATGGGCAAGCCTGCCTTGATAGAAGTATGGGACAAGAGATTTTTCTATTTTGTGTTAAAATATGAATGGAACTTTATTGACGCTCTGGACAAGGCTGCCACGCTGACAACAGACCAGATAGATGTTGAGAATGCAGAAAGGTATGGGATACAATTTACTGACATGGACAACAAGAAAAAATACCCGTTAATCCTGCATCTTTCGCCTTCAGGCGCGCTGGAAAGGGTCATCTATGCATTGCTTGAGAAGGCATACATGAAACAATCAGAGTGGAAAGACGCCAAAGGTGTTGATCACCCCAAGGAAAATGTTGTTTTGCCTTTGTGGCTTTCGCCTACGCAGGTGCGCATATGCCCTGTAAATGACTCTTTTGTTGATGATTCTATCAGAATAGCAGAAGAGCTTGTGCGGCACGGAATAAGGGCAGACGTTGATGACACAAACGAAGGCATAGGTAAAAAGGTTTTCAACGCAGAGACAGAATGGGTGCCGCTAATTGTTGTGTGGGGCGAAAAGGAAAAAGAGAGCGGCAAACTGGCTGTCCGTTTCAGGGAACAGCACAAGGTTGAGAACATGACAGGCGAAGAGCTGATGGATCATGTCAAAAAATACACAGCAGGCTTTCCTTTCAAAAAGCTGTCACTGCCAATGCGCCTGTCAGAAAGGGCGATTTTTAACGGGTGAGCTAAGAAAGTTACCGTATCAAAGAAAACATATATATAATAGAAATACTGATATGCAAAGAACCGTAAACTATTTTTTGTTAGTTTTTATGTTGTTCATTTACAAATTTATTCCATATTTCCTTTGTAGTTAATTTTTCCAATTTTCTTCTTTTTTCCCATTCTGCATTTTCTCCGTAGGCTGCTGGGAGATTTGGTTTCGGATTTTTCTCTGCCGCAAAATGATAAATGCATGCTTTTATGAACGCAGCTCTTTCACCTTTTTTTATTTTATATATGTTATTTAAATAAAAGAATTCCACCAGTCTAGCGAAGCGTGACTGGTGGCAGACGAACCAGACAGATAAAACTATTTCTCATTTCATGACGATAA
>DATDTP010000004.1:0-3609 GCA_035290775.1 archaeon
CATAGTTACTGGTGAAGACGATATGCATGAGTTCTTTATTGAGTGCGGTTTTACAGAAGTAGTTTGAATGATAGTAATTGTCAAATATTTTTTCTATAAATTTCTTGCAGCAGCATAAATTTCTGTGTTTTTATCCCTTCAATAACAATTTCTACCTATGTTCGGGTCACTAAAAAAGAAGCTGCAGGAAGCTGTGAAAAAAGTTTCCGGCAATGTAGATAAACCGTTGGAAAAGCAGGAAGAGCCATTGCAGCAACAATATGAGCCTGTAAAAACTGAGCTTCCAAAAGAAGAGCTTGTAATAGAAGAACAGCCTGTAGCAAAAGAATTAGCTAAGGAAGAGCAGCTTGTGATAGAAGAGAAAAGCAAACCGCTGCATGAAAAAGGCTTTGCCGAAAAGCTTGTTGAAGAGACAATTATTGAAAGGTCTACCTTTGAGGAAAAATCTATCCTCCAAGAAAAGCAATTGCCTGAAAAGACGTTCGAAGACGCTGAGAAAAAACAAAAAGAGACACCTACTGATGATTATCACTTGATTGGAGAGGAAGAGGCTGAAAAAGAAGTAGTTGAAGAAAAAGCAAGGCGGCATATTATAGAAAAAGGCGATGAAATAGAAATTCAGGATCAGCCGACAAAATTAGAAAAGACTTTTGAGACCGCTGTAGAAAAAGCAGAGGAAGTGTCTGCTTCAATAGAGGAAAAAATTGAAAAAACAGAAAAGAAAGGCATATTTGGAATATTCAAAAAAAAGAAAGAAGACGATGCAGAAGCTAAGAAAGTTGCTTCGCAGGAAAGAATATCTGTTGTTTCCCGCCTTCTCGAAAAAGAGCTTTCTGAAAGCGAAGTAGAAAAAATACTAAAAGAGCTTGAAATTGCAATGCTTGAGAACGACGTTGCTGTAGAGGTTGTTGAAAAAATATCTGCATCCATAAAAAAACAGCTCGTAGGCTCGAGGGCGCGGAGAGGAGATGCAGAGGAAGTTATAACGCAGGCGCTGCGCAATGCCATGATAGAGGTTATGCAGCAGAAAAAAATTGATATGAGGGGAATTATAGAAAGCAGCAGCAAGCCGCTGCTTGTAATGATGCTAGGATTTAACGGCGTTGGAAAAACTACAACGCTTGCAAAGATTGCAAACAAATTCAGGGAGTACAAGCCAATACTTGCTGCAGGCGACACATTCCGTGCTGCATCCATTGAGCAGCTGGAAGAGCACTCGCGCCGACTGAACGCAAAGCTCATAAAAAGCAAGTACGGCGCGGACAGCGCTGCTGTAATTTTTGATGCAGTGAAGCATGCTGCTGCAACAGGCACAAAATTAGTTCTGGCAGATACAGCAGGCCGCTCGCACACAAATATCAACCTGATGGATGAGCTTAGAAAAGTTGTACGTGTAAACAATCCTGATTTAAAAGTGCTTGTCTTGGACTCGCTGGCCGGCAATGATATTTATGAGCAGGCGCGCCTTTTTGACGAGGCTGTCGGAGTGGACGCAATTATTTTAACAAAGTCCGACGTGTACGACAGGGGCGGAGCAGCGCTGTCGGCAGCCTATGCGTTAAAAAAACCTATACTGTTTCTCGGTACAGGCCAGGAATACGAAGACCTCATGGAATTCGACCCGGAAATAATCGTGAAGAACTTGCTGGAATAAAATCAGGAAGATAGGTATGCTGGTACGCCATTAGACAAAATTTTCCTAAACGCTGGAATGCTGAAAGGTTTTTGTAAAAATGCTAAAGAGTTTTTTGAATAAGCAGCTACTCGTGTATCATATTCTGTAGCGTTTTGATCATATCCGCTCATTCCAAGAAAAAAAGGCAGCCTTTGCGGGTCATTTTTTGTATACAAGTTGCCAAGGAGCGTAGGGAGATTATCATAAAGATTTTTTATTCTTTGAAGAAGTTCATCGCCGCTCATTAAAGGCATTACCATGTCAGACACAACTAAATCAAAAGGTTCACATCGAGCTAAAGCCCACATAATATTGTAGTAAGCTTCTTGTCCGTCGCTAGCTGTTTCAGTTTCATAGTGCTCCATTCTGGCAACTTCAGTAATTAATGCTTTAATCGTACTGTCGTCATCAGCAACAAGAGCCTTGAGTCTTTTTTTGCCTGGTGCAGAGCTTCCTAGTGGATGAGTAATTCTTTCATTTGCAACAAAAGTCATAAAAATCACTTATAATAAGAAGATTAATCTTCAACAAGCTTTCTTACAGCGTCCCTTACAGCCTCTGACCTGTTAGGATAAACGCCTCTCCTGACAAGCACGTCCAGGTTTCTAAGCTGTTTTTCTGTTAGCCTTATTTGAACTGTTTCCATTACCATGAAAATCACTCTGTAATTGAATTGCATACCAGATGTATGCGCTTTCAACATTCACTTTTTAGTAGTAAAGTATTTAAGCTTAATTTTGATGGTGGTGCATGCCATTAGTGATTAATTTGCATTACGCCATGCACGAACATAACAAATAAATGTTCTCAAAACATATGATTATAATGAAATTTGTAGGCATATTCATTATCTTGTTAGCAACAGCCTGTTATGCATCACCATCCATTGTAGATTATAGTTTCATAATAGACGGAAATAGCACAAATTCTTCAGTTGTTTACATATCGCCTTTGTCAAGCCCAGGCGTACAAGACGGTTTGCGCATAAGCATAACAGCAGATGAGCCGGTCAACTGGACAATAAAAATTTTAAATTCAACAGGTAGTTGGGTAGCGCCTGGAAACGGAACAAACCCTCCATGGAAAGAACCTAACTCTACTATAATAATAAAACCTGATACTTCATGCACAGTATGGAGTGGCACAAAAAAGCAGTGTGATGGTGAAAATCTTATAGAAGGAAATTATATTGTAAACGTAAGCATGAAATATATAAATTCAACAGACAACAACACAAATGAAATATCAGACCTCTCGCGAACAATAATAATTGACAACACGCCTCCAGCAGCGCCTTTGGTGAATGCAAGATCTGTAAACAGCACGGTGCAGTTAAATTGGTCAGCCCAGTCTGATATAAATTTCATGGAATTCTTTGTTTATAGGTCTGCTGATGGAATAAATTTTTTGCTTGTAAATGAAACAAATATCACCAGCTTTTCAGAGCAGTTGAGCAACGCATTGTATTATTATAAGGTTTTAGAAAAAGACATGGCAGGCAATGAAAACGAATCTATCATAAACATGACAGTAAACTACACGTCGCCATTTGCAGAAGTCAGCATAGAAAGTCCGTTAAACACAACATACAACACAACAAACATATCCTTGTCGTATAAAATTTCTGCAGGCAGTTGCTTTTACTCTCTGGATAATTTGATCAATACAACGCTTGAAAATTGCACAAATACAACATTTATTGCATTGGACGGGGCGCATTTTCTCCAACTTTTTTCAAACAACAGTGGCAACATAAATTCTTCCAATGTTTCGTTTTCCATTGACACCCAAGCGCCAGAGTTGCTTATGCAGTCCCCGACAAGCACAACATATTCGTCAACATCTGTGTCTCTGGCATATACAACATCTGGTGTCTATTGCTATTATGAATTAAACAGCGTTATGCATAGTATAACAAATTGCGGCAATGCATC
>DATDTP010000005.1:0-3382 GCA_035290775.1 archaeon
GCAAAAGCTATATAAGAAATGTGGTGAGCTTTTGCCCTGAACGACAACATTTTGTGACATCATCGCTTTTGCCTTTTGGTTATTTTTGAAATATTATTTTACTGATAGCTTTTGGATAGGATTATTGTAACTATCTTTTAGTAAATACTATAGAAATGCTTAAAAGCGTTAAATTGGCTTTTCTCTTTGTGTTATAAGTCATACCATAAGGTTGGAATAAGTATAAATAGCTTGTATGACTAAATATATGGCATGCTAATAAAAAGGACTGTTGGCGAGAAGGGGCAGGTCGTGCTGCCTAAAGACATAAGGGACCAGTTAGGCATTAAACCTGGAACAGAAGTTGAATTTGACATAAAAGAAGATGGCGTTATGATAAAAATTAAACAGCGCATGTCTGGCAAAGAATTTGTTGAATATTTTTGCAAAACTTCCAAGAAACTAAAATATGTTCCTACAATTAAAGACATTAAAAAAACACTGGAGGAAGAGTATGATTTACCTTGACGCTAATATCTTTATTTATCCTATACTTTCTCAAGACTTAGAAAAATCCATGATATGTAAAAAGATTCTAATAAAAGTTGCAGATGGAAAACTGGCTGCTATAACTTCTTCGCTTACTTGGGATGAGGTTGTATGGACTACTAGAAGATACCTTGGCATTGCAGATTCTATAGAAGAAAGTAAAAAATTCATAGAATTTCCTAATCTTAGGTTTATGGAGATTAATGAAAGTGTTTTGGCAGTTGCCAACAGATTTTTAGAACAACATAAATTAAAACCTAGGGATTCTATACATGCTGCCACAGCCGTGATAAACATGGCTGAAGAAATTATATCTGATGACCATGATTTTGACAGCATTAAAGGAATAAGACGAACGCCTATAGAAAAATTTAATGCATGATTATTTCATTCCAAGCTGGCGCATTATAGAAGACATGTCCCCTCTTTTCAGCTTGTTCGGGTTAAAGCCTTTCATCAGCTTCTTTGTCTTGTTATAATTTGACAAAAGCTCCCTTACGTCAGCGTCTTTGCAGCCGCTGCCTGCCGCTATGCGGCGGATGCGTGAGGAGTTTATTATGTCCGGGTTTTGCTTTTCGTTCAAGCTCATGCTTTGTATCATATATCTCCACCGCTTCATCTTGTCTGCCTGCTCGTCTACATTGCCTTTTTTTGCAAGCCTTCCAAGGCCTGCCATCTCTATTATCTGGCTCATCGAGCCCATTTTCTGGACGCCTTCTATCTGCGAGCAGAAATCCTCTATTGTGAAGTCTCCTGTTATCATTTTTTCCGCTTTTTTTTCGTCAAGAGATGACTTTGCTTTTTCCAATAGCGTTTCAAGGTCTGGCATTCCAAGCAGGCGTGCGACAAATTTTTCCGGATCATACTGCTGAAGGTCGTCAACAGTTTCCCCGACAGTTATAAATTTTATTTTTGCGCCTGTTGCATGGCATGCTGTAAGCGAACCGCCGCCTCGGGCTGTTGCATCTGTCTTAGTAACAATAACGTCTGTTATCCCAAGAGCATCGTGAAATGCAGACGCCTGCTGTTTTGCAGCCTGCCCGATATCTGCAGGGATTACGAGAATTTTTTCATCCGGCTTTAGAATTGTGTTAAGCGAAACAATTTCTTCTATGAGGGCATTATCCAGAGCGCTCCTGCCAGAGGAATCAACAATTATTATGTCGCCTTTTGCAACGTGCAATGCATTTTTCAAGACCTTTCTCGGGTCTTTCTCGTTTTTTTCTCCGTAAAAAGGCACTTCTATTTTTTGCGCCAGCTGCTGAAGCTGTTCGAATGCTGCAGGGCGGACTGTGTCGCAGCATACAAGAAACGGC
Source organism: archaeon (assembly GCA_035290775.1). Lineage (GTDB taxonomy): Archaea > Aenigmatarchaeota > Aenigmatarchaeia > GW2011-AR5 > GW2011-AR5 > JACQNW01. Next base: position 1,845 of record DATDTP010000005.1, read on the forward strand.
TTCAGGCCTTTTTTCTTGTAAAAGTTAGCAAGCTTTGCCGAGGTTGACGTTTTGCCGCTGCCGAAAAGCCCTATCATGAGCACTTTTTTCGGCTTGAGGGCAACGTCGCTCTTCTTCTCGCCCATTATTGTTACAAGCTCGCTGTACACGACTTTTATCACGTGCTCTTTCCTTGTCAGCGAAGGCGGCAGGGACTCAAATGATTTCTTCCTTATGTTATCTGCAAGCTGCATCACAAGCTGCACGTCCACATCAGAAGACAGCAACGCCCGTTGTATGTCCTTTATTGCGTCCTCGACAGACGCCTTGTCGGCATTGCTTCTTGTAAGCTTTTCAAACGCGTCCTTTATCTTTGATAACATGCACAAAATTGGAGAAGGAAGTTTTTAAAGGATAATTGATAACAAAAATGGATGAATAGAAAACATCTAAAAGAATTTTTAACTGAACATTATGATAGAACACATACTGGCTTGTTGTCAGTTTTGCCAGAAAATTTAGCTAGAACACTTGATTCAAACCCACGACCTAAAATTTCTGTAATTGCCGGTGGGCGGTCTTATTATCAATGGTCTGGAAAACAAACTACTATCGCATTAAGCGATGATATTGTTAGGGATGCATTTTTTTATAGAAGAGTTAATCATTACGGTGTAGATGTCGATCCTGCAATTCCGCTTTTAGACGCACTGTACCACGAACAAGTCCATCATTTACAAAGGTTATTAGGTTGGATTACTTTCCCTATGAACTGTGCTATAGAAGGCACTGCAGAATTTTTTTCGTATCTGCTATGGCAGAAAATGGCACTAGGCGTTATGCTGCAATGACTGCGTCGAACTATTTTGATAGGGCTCAAGACTATGGTATTGACACAAATGGACTTGCGCTCCCCTTTGATTTAGAATATGTGAAGCATCAGAAATTTGATTATGGAAGATCTTATTCCAAGGGTTTTGTCACTGCATCAAGGCTGTATCATGTATTGGGTAAAAAAAGCGTTGGACAAATGTTACTATCTCCGTTCAGGGATTGCGAGACTGTAGATGACTATATGCGGAGAACAGGCCTTACATAATCTTTACAGTCCCGTCTTTCGGCTTCGTCCTTCTAAAGAATTTCCAGAATGCTGCTATAATTATTATGATTACAACAGCTAAAGCTGCCAGTGCTATTGGCAAAGGATTTGCAAACAATGCACCCGTGATGCCAAATATAGAGCTCTGATTTGATGCTGTATCATTTTGCAAAGCTGAATTTTCTTTTTGAGCAGGAGGCGCTGCAGGAACTACCGTATTATTCACGGCGCTCTGGTTTGTTGAATTTGCCTGGTTAGTCGTAGTATTTTTTGGCGGCGGAGGTTTCTGGTTTGTGTTTTGATTGTTTTGCGTGGTTGGCGGGTTGGTTGGCGGCGGGCTGCTAGGCGGCGCAGGAATAGAAACTGTAAAACTGACAGACGTGAAATTTGTATTGTTCATGTGATCTTTTGAATATAATACCAGATTGTTAGATCCGGTAGATGCCGTGATTGATGCATT
>DATDTP010000006.1:0-2294 GCA_035290775.1 archaeon
TATGGTTTCGCCTTTTGGATATGTACCCTGGCTATGGCGTTGGCGGTTCAGTGAGAACTCAAAAAATCTGATGGCTTCGTGAGAATCAGACATAATAATTATTTTGCTGCCGTATTATTAATAACTATTCACCGCTGATAGTTAAGATAATTTCCCTTTCTCTTTTGCGCACGTCGTGCTCGATCAGAAGGATGCTTTGCCATTGCCCCAGGTCAAGACGGCCTGCAAACAATGGTATTGTTATTTCTGTGCGAAGCATTGCAGACCTTATATGTGAATATGAATTTCTTGGGTGCTGGTACATTTTCTTTTTTGGCGTCAGCAGTTCCAGGGTTTTTTGCACATCCGCCATTAACATCATGTCGCTTTCTTGAACTAGAAGGGAAGCTGTCGTGGCTTTGAGGAACAGGTGGCATAACCCGTCTTTTATCATACACTTGTCTGTTATGTCTTTTACCTGTCGTGTTATGTCAACAAACTTTTCAGATTCTGTATTCACGCGTAAAATATTGCGATAAAGCATGAGTATATAAAGGTTATGCACTATTTAAATAGGTAACGTTTAAATAGTGTTTTTTAGTCACTAAAATCGTGGGGTGTTTTGAAATGACAAAGAAAATCAAGATAGAAAATGTTGTTGCTTCTACTGACATTAAAAGAACCATATCTTTGGACAAGTTATTGAATGTTTTGGAGAACAGCGAATACGAGCCGGAGCAGTTTCCTGGCCTGGTTTACAGGCTGGATGAGCCAAAGGTTGCTACTTTAATATTTAGATCCGGTAAAATTATATGCGTAGGCGCCAGAAGCACTGCAGCTGCAAAAATAGCGCTCAAGAAGACTGTAAGAAACATCAAAAAAATAGGCATAAGATTTAACGAAGACACGCTAAAAGTTAAAATAGAGAATATTGTTGTTGCCGTAAACCTGGAAAGAGACCTTAATTTAGACCAGTTGGCATTCCAGCTGGAGAACAGCGAATACGAGCCAGAGCAGTTTCCGGGGCTTGTGTACAGAATATACGAGCCAAAGGTTGCATTTTTGCTGTTCAGCTCTGGAAGAGTTGTGTGCGCAGGAGCAAAAAGCCTGGCTGCTGTTGAAGACGCTGTTGCAAAGCTTGAAGCGCAGTTAAAAGTGCTGAAAGCTTGAGCATTCGGATTTTTTATAGATAATATCTTTTTTCCCGAGGAAAAATATGGTTAATCTAATTGCTTGGCTATAATTTGTGCAGCATATTCTTTGACTTCGATTTCAACTGCATAAGTAAATCCATGTCCATTATAGACACCGTCTGATACTATATGTACTTTAGCAGAACACGCGTCATTGTAGTCTTTTCTTTCAAAAACTAAGTCTCCGCTACCTTCACATTCGTTTGCAATAGGCAAGTCTGATGCGAGAATCCCGTAAAATCTTCCATTTTCATATGAAATTATTTCTACTGTATCTAACGAAAAAGCTTCTTCAGACTCATCCATCCACCTACAATTTAATACGCCATTGACTGAGTTGACTGGGATAAACATTAAAATAAATTAAACAAAAAGTATTAAATGAAAAGGCTCTCCACATGAAATAGGGAAACCATCCCCCAAAGGTTGAAATAGTTTTTAGCTATCTAATGGCTATGGGGTTTGAAAAGATAGAAGATTTTCTTAGGGACAAGTACTTTTCTGATATTCTAAAAGCTGTCAAGGAGGAGAAGTCAGTCACCGTAGATTTTGAAGCCTTTGACCGTTACGACCCGATAACTGCTGATATGATGCTTGAAGACCCTGATTTAGTAATGAAATCTTTGAACGAAGCTGCTGAAAGCATGGCTGGCGAAAAGATAAGAGTGAGGATAAGGAACCTCCCTGAAAGCAGGCAAATACGCATAAGAAACCTGAGGGCAAAACACATCGGCAAGTTTGTGCAAATAGACGCAACCATAAGGTCTGCAACAGAAGTAAGGCCGCAGATATACGAAGCTATTTTTCAATGCCCGGATTGCTCGGCAAATATTGTTGTTTTGCAGGAGTCTACGCTTTTGCAAAAGCCGACCGTGTGTGAATGTGGGCGCAGGGGAGACTTCCCGCTGACAAAGGAGAACCTACTGGACACCCGCTGGCTAACTGGGATAGAGCCTTTTGAAGTCACATCTGGCGAACAGCCCGGGGAGATAACAATATTTTTGAAAGAAGATTTGACAACTCCTAAAATGCAGAGGAGAACAGACCCAGGCTCCAGCCTTAGAATAACAGGCGTTTTGAAGCAATTGCCCAAGAGAATAAAGGGAAGGCTTACTACAAAAA
>DATDTP010000007.1:0-23441 GCA_035290775.1 archaeon
AACTGCAAAAGACCTTGCATACAGGGTGCATGAGGACATAGGCAAAAAATTCATAGCAGCCGTAGATGTGAGGAAAAAAACGCGCATAGGCGCCGACCACGAACTGAAAGATGGGGACATAATAAGCATAAAAGCGGGCAGATAGCGCACTTATAAATTTTGATTTTCAATTAATCCTATGTTTTCCCTGTTTAGAGCAGAATGCGAAAAAATATGCGGCGAGTATTCGAAATACCTGGAATCTCCTAAGTCAGACATAGCAGACCTTGCGTTGCCGTGCTTCCACATTGCAAAGAGCACAGGGAAAAATCCCGTTGAAATCGCCCGCTCTCTTGAAAGGGAATTTGGCAAAAAGAAAAAAACTTTTATAGCAGAGGTAAAAGCGCTCGGGCCTTACGTCAATTTTTATATAAACGAGAAAAAATTCTCGCATGCTGTTGTAAAAGAACTTTTAAAAATTACACCTTGCAAAAAGACAGGCAAAAACATCATGGTTGAATATTCCAGCCCAAACTCAAACAAGCCTTTGCACATAGGCCATCTGAGAAATGACTGCATAGGAATGTCAATATCTAATATACTTGAAGCCAAAGGCAACAATGTCATAAGAGCCAACATCGTTAACGACAGGGGAGTTCACATATGCAAAACGCTTGTTGCGTACCAGAAGCTTAACAAAATAAAAAATCCCGACAAAAAAGGCGACCATTTTGTAGGGGACCTATACGTAGCATTTGAAAAGGCTTCAAAAGAAAATCCGCAATTGACGGAAGATGCGTATGACAAATTAAAAAAATGGGAAGCCGGGGACAAGGATACAAGGGCGCTATGGCTAAAACTAAGAAAATTTGTCCTTGACGGGTTTCATGAAACTTACGACAGGTTTGGCTCTAAATTTGACGTCTGGTTCTTTGAAAGCGAATTCTACAACAAGGCGGCGCCTTTGATTGAAGAGGGGATGAAGCTAGGCGTGTTTGAAAAAAATGAAAAAGGAGATATAATAGCAAAGCTGGAGCCTGAAATGCCAAATAAAACTTTCTTGAGGAGCGATGGAACATCCATCTATGCAACAAACGACCTTGCATTGACAAAACATAAATTTGACAAATACAAGCTCAACAAATCAATATGGGTTGTCGCTTCTGAGCAGAACCTTTATTTCAAGCAGCTATTCAAAGTTTTTGAAAAACTGCGCTACGACTGGCACCATAATTGCTACCATTTATCATATGGATTAGTAAACCTGCCATCTGGCAGGATGAAAAGCAGGGAAGGCACTGTTGTCGATGCAGATGACATTATGAACGAGATGCAGGAACTTGCTAAGAAAGAAATTTCCAGCAGGGAAAAAGAGAATAAAATAAGCAAGAAAGAGCTGGAGGAAAGGAGCATGGCCATTGCGCTTTCTGCAATAAAATATTTCATGCTTAAAGTTGAGCCTTCAAAAGACATACTTTTCAACCCTGAAGATGCAATAAGCTTTGAAGGCGACACAGGGCCGTATATACAATACACATATGCAAGGGCAAAGTCTATATTAAATAAATCAAAAAAGAAGCCCCTTGCAGGAGAACTCGGACAGAAGGAAAAGGATGCTGTTATTTTGCTTTCAAAGTTTCCAGACATTGTAGAGCAAGCAGAAGAACAAATGAGCCCGCACGTCATTGCAGTATACTTGCATGAGCTGGCTGCAAAATTCAACACATATTATCATGATTCCCACGTAATAGGCGACAAAAATGAGCAGGCATTGCTGGCATTTGTAACTGCCACAGCAAACGTGCTGAAAAAAGGCATGGAACTTTTAGGCATACAACCAATAGAAAAGATGTAAGTTTTATATAGATTTCTGATATCAATTCCTAATGAAAAGACTTTTGCCTTATGCATTTGCATTGACTTTAGCAACTCCTGCATCAGCTGACTTTCCAATGTCTCTTTTCGGCGTTAAACAAGTGTTCGAACAAGAAAATATGAAGCGTGCACTAAGGGAAAGAATAGAATCTTCATATGCAGAGCCTGATACAAGAGCAAATGCGTGCCTATCTGGGTGCGTTTACAGAAAAGTTGTTGATGATAGCATTGAGCATCCCAATTTTTTGGACTTTCCTGTTTACAAACTTGAAGTTCAAGGACAAGACGACTGGATGGATGCCCATTCGCGACACAACAGGGAACCTTATTTTTTTGTTGGAACCGAAAGCGACATTCAAAGATTAGAAAGAGCAATAATGCCAGGCGATACTGTAGAATTCAATCCAACACTATCAGAAGGCATGATAGTTTTAGAAGGTGCAGAATACCCTTTGCTAATAGCCCCTGTTTCAGGGTTGCAAGACATAACTACTCCTTTTCAATCGATTGGACCATGAAACAACAAATCATGCCACAGCCAGTAAAAACAACTCATTCTCTTCTCCTTCAGCTATAATTTCTTTCTGTATTTTCAAGCCCTTTAACTTTTTCCATAACAGCTTTCTTTTTTCTTCCATGCCTGAAGAGAAGAACATAGAAGCCAAGACCACGGAATTTTTCTTTAGATGAGCAGAGAAATCAAAGCCAAACAAATGCAGGCAGTCCATAGCTATTATGACATCAAACTTATCATCTATATGAAAGTTTCCAACATCTGCACAAATTGCAGGCACCTGCGCATTGCGCTCAAGCAGGTGCTTCAGATTCTTGTCAACTGCAATAAAATTTGACACGTCAATGCTTTGCGCCGAAAGAAATTCCTCAAACCAGCACGGGCCTGACGCTATGTCGAGCACGCGCTTTTTGTGGAATAATTTTTTAAGATCTATTTGTTTAGCCAGCATTTCATACTTTTCAAACTGCTTTGGCTTCCATGAATTGTATATTTGAGGAAAGAACATGAAATAAGATTTATAGCGAAGCAAATAAATAACAATGCTACAATTCATTTGCCTCTCATCTAGTTAACCAACAAAACAATCCCGACATATTTGTTGGTTAACTATAGAAGAAAGGCTTTATAGCATTATTTTATTTCTTCGGTGGAAACTCTGTTTCAAAGCTTTCCGGCGTTTCGTGACGATTCACAGCATCAAAATGCCATTTTCCCCCGTCAAATACAGCGCCTGCTGTCGCTGCTACATACGTTGGATCCATCCATCTGTAAAGTTCATCTGCAAGGCCGACTGGCTCATTTGAATCGAAATCAATATAACGTCTTAAAGTATCTCCAATGCTTTGCAGCGCCAAATACCAAGGTATTGCGCCTTCATCGTTGCCAATGTAAGTTGATAAAACCAACCCTGTGCCGTCATTTATTCTCGTACCTGCGCCAGTAGCAATATTCTCTGCTTTTGCCACAGCTCTGTCGCCGCATTTTGTTACCATTGACAAGCATACTGTACCATTGGGATATCTTACCATGGCTGTCCTTGGCGTTCCTACCCAAGGCGGGAAAAATGCATCGTCTTCATAGCCCCAATCCTGCAGGATAGCGACAGACGACCTTTCCGGATCTCGCAGATCAAAATCATCATAAAAGTTCCTGACAGGCTTTCCTTCTTTATTCACTTTTTGATCTGTCTGCGCGCCATTTGTGACTATAAGCAATCCGTCGTCCCTTACTCGCATGCCATTGTAAAAAATAAGGTCTTTAACTGGAACCTGTTTTTCTGTAATTTCCCCTATCGGGCCGACATATACCCTGTTTTCTTCCGGGTAGACTGTTATCATTCTTCTCTTGCTTTCCGGAGAACGCCCTGATATGCCATATACAGCGCCTAAATTTCCTGAAGACGTTAATAAAGGAACAATTATTCTCCCATGATTATTCGGCATTAATTTTATTATCCGTAAAGAAATATATAGCAGAGCAGACGCTGTAGTGTATTTGTAATGTTTTTGTAATGTATTTGTACCCATGCATAGTTTTATATTATTTACTACGAAGTGGTATTCATGGCTGATGAAATTATCAAGGAAAGAAAAGTGGAAAAGCAGGTAATCATAGACGAGAAAGAAGAATGGCCTACAGACACGCCTGCAAGCTACACTGAAATCACAAAAATAGAAGAAATATCCAAACAGCACAACAATTCTGAAATAATAGAAAGGATAGACAATTTTCTTGATAAAATAGAATACACAGACACAAGAAAAGACCTGAATGAAATAAAGAGGCTGCTTACAGACACTCTGCTTAATATTCAAATAAATGACGAAAAAATCGAGACGCTTAAAAAAAGGCTTGGCTCTATAGACGGCATAAACCTTGCTGTTGATGAGATAAAAGACGTATTTGAAAACAAGACTTCTTCCATAGAAGGCAGGCTGGCAAGGCTTGAAGAAAGAACGTCAGAAGACATGCTGATTTTAGCGGATGAAATAAGGAAAAAATCCAATTATAATATAGAGCAGGTAAGAAACGCCGTAGGCGAGCTTAACATTGACAAGCAGCTAAAGGACGCTGTAAGCAAGCTTGATGTTGCTGAAGACCTTAATGAAATAAAATATGCCCTTGAAATGATAAGGCAAACCGAAGCGGACGAATACATGGTAAAAGCCCTGAACGAGATAAAATCAAGGCTTTCTTCGCTTTCCGGCGGGACCGAAGAGCTTGAAGAACTGCTGAAAAAGGCAGACGAAATAAAAGAAATGATTAATAAAGACGATACAAAAGTTATTTACAAGGAAATAGACCTTCTTGGCACGATGCTTGATGAAAAAATAAGTGAAATCGGCGCGTTTATTACAGCAAAAACTTCTGAAATAGAATACAAGATTGACGAACTAGGCGGCAGCTTAGAGGCTATAAAGAAGATAAAAGATGCCGTCGAAACTGCAGGAAACAACCTTGCTTCCAACGCAGAAAAGTTTGATAATTATTATGAAAAGCTGGGCTTTATATCAGAGAACATTGAAAACAAATTCAACGTCATTTCGTCTTCCTCACAGGAAGTTGAGGCTGCAAGAAAAAACCTTGTCAAATCATCTACAGAAATCATAGACACAGTTTCAGACGAGGTGCGCAGATTAGATAAAAGAAACGCGCGCGCAACATCAGCCCTTCAGAGGCACGTTTCATCCCTGGCAAAAAAAAGTATAGACGCAAAAAAACTTGAAAAAGAAGTTATAAAAATGAACATGAGATTTGCAAAACTTGATGAAATAGACATACTGATGAAGATAACTGAAATAAGAAAAGCCCTTAGAAAGAAAAAGCTTCCTGCATGGGCAAAACAAAGAAGAAATTATATCGAAGCCACTTTGCGCACACTTGAAGCAGAAGCTATAGATATCTCCATAGCAAGAGAGCTGAAGGGTAAGATGACACTGGCAGAAATAAGGAAAATTACAGGGTATCCAACAGCAAAGATCAAGGCAAGGCTTACTGTGCTTGTAAAAGACGACATACTTAAAACAGAAAGAAAGGGCAACCGTGTCCTTTATTTTTTCGTGAAGTGATTTCATGTTTGAAACAACAAGTCTGATAAGGGGTTTGAGAAAAGCTGGATTCGATGTTGTACAAATTCGTTATAGGTTAAGAGACCGGGCAAGTGGATGGGCAATTTTAGATAAAAATGGCGTTGCTGGGTACATTGTAAAGTATACTCTAACTGAAGGGCCAACAGTTGATATTTATAAAGCAGCAGAGGCAGCAGATAAAATGGAAAGTTTAGCTTTCCTTTATACAGAACGCCCTTCTGAAGACGTAAGATTTCTTGAGGGCGAACAGCCGAAAAAGTATGATGTATGGCCAGTATTTTTTGCGGACAAAACATTCAAACTAACGACAGAAGGCTGGGTAAGGCATTACTACTAATTGTAAAGGCTCTTGACTAATGCCTGCAAAAACCCGTAAAAACAGCGCTTTAAAAATTTATCATTGTTAATTATATTACAAATAAACGAACAGGAAAAGCACTGCTTTTTTCTGTTCTCTAAGAGGTGTATAAAATGGTAAGCTTCGAAACAATAAAAGCAAAAGAAATGAAGTTTGGCGACAATAAATTCATAGAGGTTGCCAGAAAAAAGGCTGTAACTGATGAAGGCGAAACAACTTTCATATCAGTAAGCAGAGGCTTCATAACACAGAACGGAGACAAGCGGTACCGCAAGTCTTTCACGCTTCCTGTGGAAAGCGAAGTACTGGACTTTGTTGCCCAGAGCATAAAAGAAGTCTAATTTAGATATTTATTATTTTATTTCAATTATAATTTAATCCTTTGTGCAGCTTGCATTTGCAGCCTGATACTTATGAATCTGCTAAGGCTTACAGTTTCTTCATAAATTCTTCCCTGCTTATCTGCAAGTCGTGCCTTATTATTTTATTCATTAAACCTCTGTCTATTTTTTCATTTGGATGGTTTGGTATAACAGTTGTTCTGCCGTCTGGGTGCTCAAAAAACATATGGCTACCTTTCTGTCTTTTTAATTTAAAACCAAGTTTGTCAAGAATTTTGACCACTTCTTTGGCTGTAAGAAGCGGCAGTTTCATTATTACACCTCTAATTGCTGCAATCCCAAGAATTTAGTCTTCTCAGATGGTTTTTCCTCTAAATATAATTCGATAGCCTCTTTTGTTCTTTTTATCAATTCATCATGTGTTTTTGCCTGTGTATGACAGCCTGGGAGTTCCACTACATCTGAGATCAGATAGCCGTCTTCCCCTTGCTCTACTATCACTTTAAATTTTTCAGCCATATCTATGTTTATTCCATAAAGCACATAAAGGTTTTATTTGCACTAATACCGCAAGTAAGCCTTAATAAATTTCCAATGCTAATACTGTTATGAACATGCTTGATGCTTTAGATAAAATAGAAATCAGCAGCGATTATTTCCTCGTTTCTGCCTTCATGGAAGAAGGCAAAGACGCATGGACTTTCATGTTCTTCTGCAAGGCAGACAATACTGTAATAGACTTTCGAGTAGGCGAAAGCGTGGAAAAGGGCAGCGCTCAAAATGCTGCAAACATCCCAAACCATGAAAATTTTCAAGAGCTTGATGTCAATATAAAAATCGACCATCTTTCTGCCACGGAAAAAGCCAGGAGCAAAATACACAGCAAGCCATCTGCAATTTATGCCGCACTTACCATGAAAAACGGGTCCCCTGCATGGAGCATCAGCTTTATCTGCCTGGACCTGAATGCCTATATTTTTGACATTGACGCAAAGAGCGGCGAAATAATGAAAGAAGACAGCTTTAGCCTGTTTACAAAATTATAACAAAAATAAATCAAAAATGAAATCCCGTCATGTTACCCCCAACTGAAGTTGGGGGTTTCTTGCGGATGTCTTTTCGAATTCATTTGTGAATAAAGCCTAGCGGTTTTCGGAAGAATTCAAAAATAATATCTTCAAAAAAGAAAAATTTATAATTTATTTTCTTGATGCCTTTGCAGGCATTTTTTCTTGCGTTATTGCCGGTCTTGGAGCGTTTTTCTCTTTTCTTTCCCACTTAAGGTCTTCGTACTCTATCCAAGCTACGATAAGCCCCAATATCAACAAGAACAAGCCAAACAGCCCTGCGAAAACCGTCAGGAATGCACGATATGTTGAGTGCACTCCAAGCGCAGGCGCAGCTGCGTTTCCAGGTAGGTACCAATATATGCCTGCCAGGAACACGATAATCCCGATTATTAGTTTTGCTGCTGAATGCATTTTTACACCATCCTATAGTAAATGACAATTTTGTACAAATTGTATGTCATTTCTATACACCAAGTGACGCATATTTATTTCAAAATTTTACGTCACTAGGTATATAAGAGACAAACGCCAGCCAACGACGCACTTTGTGCGTCAAAGCATACAGACGTCTGTCTTTTGCTAGTATATCCTTGAAACTTATTTTTAAATACTTTGTATTTCAACACAAATGGACACTAAACAGGTAATAGAGGCATATATATGTTTTACAAAAAAATCAGCAAGGAAAAGAAGAGAATAGACATGACAACCGTTGTTGAGCGCGTTGACAAGCCTGCAGACATAAAACGGGCAAGAAGAATAGGCTACAAGGCCAAACAAGGCTTTACTGTGGCAAGAGTCCGCATAAAAAAAGGCATGAGGCGAAGGCCATCACCTACAAAAGGCCGAAAACCTGGAAACATAGGAGTTTTTTTCACACAAGGGCAAAGCAAACAGGCCATTGCAGAGAAAAGAGCAGCAAGAAAGTTTCCTAATTTGGAAGTGTTGAACAGCTATGCAATAGGCGAAACAGGCACGCACAAGTTTTATGACGTAATAATGATTGACAAGCACCATGCTGTAATTAAAAAAGACCCTCAATATAAATGGCTTGAAAATAATAGAAAGCGCGTCTTTAGGGGACGCACCTCTGCAGGCCAAAAAAGCAGGGGATTGCAGTAAAGTAGCTTAGCTTCCGCACACTGTTTTCTCGCTTATTACCCTTCTATCAAGGTCCATGTTTGTTACTGTCATGCAGCTTGGAGCGCATTTGTTGTAGGAAACCACTACAATCTTGTCTGATAATACGCTTTCTGTAAATACGCTATTTTCCCGCGCTTCCATATCACAATTGCTGAAAAACGCACGGCCAGACGCATTCTGTATGTTTTCTCCAAGAAGCAATAGCAGGAGCCCTATCATGATTACTATTAAGATAATGACATAATCAATGTTTTCTATATGATGCATAATACATCCCTTTTCTTTAGCGAACAGACGCCTTTGGCGTCATATCTTCTAAAGGTCTGTATCAACCCCAAAAGAACATATGTCTTTACAAACCTTCCATCAAAAATATTACTTATTTAATCATTTACGCAGGCGGTATAAAAAGCAAAATCATTGCTTTAGGTATTTTTCCTGGGCAGAGCTTATAGTTCCTGTTATGCCAAGTATTCGCACTATGGACCGCGACTCGCCTACCATTGTTATCAGCGACAATGCAGCGCGCATCTGTTCCACCATGTTATGGGCGCATTTTAGCACGCCTTTCTGCTTTTCCGGCATGTAAAGATTTACAATAAACCACGGCCGTGCCTCGCTTGACATAGCTTCGCCTAAAAGTGCCAGGGTTGAATTCCACACAGCACTGACAAGATCCTGATATTCTATGTTGTGTTCTGACACTACCTCAAATACAACATACCTTTTTGGCTGCCGCATCGATGATGGCAAAAATTTTGGCTCCATAATACATCCCTTTTTGTAAAAAGGTCTGTATCAACCCCAAAAACTTGGTGTCTTTACAAACCTTATGTCAAAATATTATTTTAATATCGCGAAGCTTATTGCTTCTTTTGGATACCTTGTAAACCAAAGGTTTACGAGGTCTCGGAAAGCTTTGCTTTCCCAAGACGGTAACCTTTTCTGAACAGACTGACGCCAAAGGCGTCATACGGCTTGAAAAGGCTATTCCTGAACAACACCCTCCCAACGCTTGCCTGACAGCTTTTCCCTGTTCTCCGTTATCATCTTGGATGGGAACTCTGATAACGCATCTATTGAAGCGCCCAGATCCATGCCGAGCATGTTGAGCATTGAGGCAAGCTCTCTTCCGCTTCTCATGCCCCATTTATTTACAGCGCCTGAAGTGGCAATTGCTGTTGCATTGTATTTTGAGCAAAGCATTACATTTGTCCTCATGGACGACAGTATATTTACCCTGTTTTTCCCGTGGCTTTCAAGTATTTGCCTGAAGTTGATTTCTATGGCAACCTTGTTTTCAGCCGCCGCCTTTGCGGTTACATGATCAAGACCAGAGTCCTTTCTCCCGAATTCCGGATGGCATAAAATATCAACTGCGCTTGTTTCGCATGCCGCCCTGTTCACCTCGTACAAGCCTCCGTGAACAAGTATAAGCTCTGCCTTGCTCCTCGACTTTGAAATCATTTTTTGAAGCTCGTTTGGCGTAGACGGCTTAAGCATTACTGCATTCACCAGATCAATGCCTTCTATTTTTGGCAATTCTGCAAAAAATGGATAGTAGCTGACAACTACTATGCCTGACAAGCCAAGCCTTTTGGCCATTGCAGCCATTTCTTCAACGCTATTCTCGCCTACAGACGACGTTGTATGCAAGTGCATGTCGTAAAACATATATAATATAAGAAGGGGAATGTTTTAAAAGATGGCATCAAGACTTAATATATATCTTTATCGCAATATTCTGCCCCAAAAACAAAGACTGGTTTTCCTGATAAAAAAGCCTGTAAGGGCCTTTGTCTGCAAACTCATCTATGCTTATTTTTGTATTGTAATAATTGCCTGTTGTCATTATTGCCTTGAAGACGCCTGAACTTACAGCGCTCCTGTAATCTGCTTCCTCGCTTTTGCCATCGCCGTTGTAATCAAACCAAAAATTCGTTATTACTTTGCCAAAAGGAATTTTTTTAGTATAATACCTGAATGCAGAGCCTTCAACCAGCACGCTATCGCCAGCCTCTACAAAGCTATCAAGCACATACGATGCTTTCTCTTCGTTTGCATAGGAATTTTCTACGAATGCCGTGGACACCAAAAAATTGCTGCCAGAACAACAGCAGGCACAATGAGCATTCTTGGCCTAATCTTGCAAAGGCCGTATGCCGCAAACGGCGCGATAAAAATGAGGGCAAATGAAGCGTGCTTAAAATCATTCATGCTGTTCGTAATAAACGACTGAAGAAGAATAACCAAGAAGACAGCAGGCATGAATATTATCCATTTATTTTTTGGCGACACCAAAGACAGAGCAATGTACGGAACAAGCAATGCAATAACAATAAAATCAGGCAAAAATGATGACGCCTGTTCTGCAAGCTTGGTTGAAGCCAAAGCTGCTAGCTCTTTTGAAAAAAGGCCTGTGTATAACAGAATAAGGGCAATATACGGCAAAATAAAATAGGCTGCATCTTTTCTTTTTTCACGAACCGCAATTATCGCCAATGGCAATACGAGAATTATAGACGTATATTTTGAAATGAACGACAGGAAAAATATCAATGAAGCCAAGAAGTACAAAGACCGTGATTTTTTGCTTTCTCCGGCTGATATAATGATGAAAAACGCAAGAGATGCGAAAAAGACGGCAGGCGCGTCATATGTTGCAAACCTCCCTATGAAAAACAGCGGGGAAAAGAACAACGATATCAGAAATGCAACAGACGATATGCGCTTATTTTTGAATATTTTTTGGGCCGTGAGATATATCAAAACAAGCGTGCCCAGGATAAAAAATGCGCTTACCATCCTGGCAAAAATAATCCCGCCGGCAGCATCTGCCATGTAACTCATTACGGGCACAAAAAAAGAGCCGAACATGATGTTCAGCGGATTTCCTATTTCGTGCTGCCCTGACATGAAAAATTTTCCAGCACTGATGTAATATTCTTCGTCAACAAAAACCCCGTTGAAATTAACGCGTATTATAAACAGAAAAAGCGCAAGAGCGAAAAAGGCTATAATAGCGTAGTTTTTTCCTGCCATCATCATTTTTTAGTCATGAAATTCATAAAAGCTCGAATTTATGCTTTCAGCTAATTATAATCCTATGCTTCTTGAAAAATACAAGCCGTCGAATACAAAGGAAATAATAGGCAACGCTTCGCAGATATCGCAGATAAAGTCTTTCCTTGACAAACCAAGAACCAAACGCTCACAGGCGCTGCTCTTAAGCGGGCCTACCGGGTGCGGGAAATCCATAAGCGCCGAACTTTCATGCAAAGAGCTTGGCTATGACCCTATTGTTTTTTCGTCAGAAGAGAAAATAAACACAAAATCAGTAATAGAGCAGTCAAAACAGCAGGGTATTTTTGTGAAAAAGAAGGCGTTGATTTTTGACGAGACATCATGCCCGGCGGAAATAATAGAAAACAGCCTTTCGCCTGTGATAATCATCACATACATGTCAAACCACAAGATGCGAAAGCGCTGCACAGAAGTGAAATTTTCAAAAACGCGCTATGATACGATTGCGAATTTTTTAAGAAATATATGCAAAAAAGAAGGCATTGCCATGACAGACTCATCCATAACACAGATAGCAAAATCTTGCGACGGAGACATAAGGTCTGCAATAATCGACATTGATGTCGGAACAGGCGATTACAGGGAAAGGACAAGCACAGTTTTCGAGACGCTCAACGTGCTTTTCAGGACAATGGACATTGAAAATGCGCGCATTGTCATGGACAAGTATGGGTCTGATGACTTAGAAATGTGGCTGCATGCAAACGTCCATGAAAGATATTCCCAGACAGACGCCGCTTCTGCAATGAAATACATTTCAAAAGGCGACGTGTTTGCTTCCAGAATACTGATAAGGAACATGTGGTCTCTGGACAGGTATAAAAGAGAAATATCTGTTTTCGGGACTGTTTTGTCAAAGACAAAGGTGAACAACGCGTTCATGATGTTCAAGTTCCCTTTTACAGCAAAGAGGGACGCTCCTATAGAAAAAATAGGCGCTTATGTCCACGCATCGCGCAGGAAGGCTGCAGGCTACATGCCGCTGCTTAAGCGCATCATAAACAAAAGCCTTGCCGAAAAGATGCGCCTCACAGAGGAAGAAGCCGAGATGCTGGAAGATTAATCAATCCTTTAATAATAACGCCATAGAATTATACTCATGAAAGGCCAGTGGTTCCTGATATCTGCCGTTATTGCTGTTGGCGCGTTCCTAAGCATATCTATATTTTTCAGGGATTATTTTGCATTTGACTCAACATACACTGTAAGGATAAACGAGGAAACGCATTTTTCGTCCTTGAAGGCGCAGTTTGACACAGTTGTCGCGCAATCCACGTGCGCAAACCTTGACTCAAACCTTAAGGAGTTTGAATATTTTGCGCAGAAAAAGATGGCTGAAATCGGATATTTTCTTTATCTAGACCACACGATAAACGGCTGCATTGCAACAAAGAAAATTGTCCTGGCTTCTGAAAGGGCCGTCCTGAACGAAGGAATAGACTACAAGGACGTTTTGCATGCCTAAGCTGAAACAACAACCTGTGCGTGCGGCACTGAACGACGCCCTTGGCGCCCATCGTCACTGCCTATATGCATCAAGTTGTCTTTTTCAACAAAACCGTTTTCCAGCAGCATGCTTACGATTTCTTCTCCCATGGCATTTATTATTGTAGACTGCCGAGCAAGAGAAAGCGCTTCTTCTGCGCTGCATTTTTCGTTTCCGTAGAAATTGCTGGAAATCTCTATTTCCAGATCATCATGCATGAGAGTCTTGCCGACAAGCGAAGCGTCGGCTATTGCAAGCATCTTGTCCTTGCCTTCTGAAAATACCTTATAATGAAAAGTCATTATTATTTTATAATAAGTTCAGTTAATAATTAGATTTTTACTGAACAAATTACTAGATTTTCCTCAAGCTTCTGCGCGCGCCGCAGGCTTCACATTTTAGTATGTCAACGCCGCCTTCTTTTGCAATATTTGTGTCAGGCTTTTTGCACTCCTCGCATATTACAAACTCTTTCACATAATCCTCTATTCGCCTGTTTACCATGCCCTCTGAAGACTTGCCCTGCATTATAAGCTCATTGCCCTGAATAGCGCCTGGCATTGCCAGTTCCTTGAACAAATAACGGGCAACGTGCTTTGGCTCTCTTCTAAGAGCCTTTGCCAAGTCAATAAAACTCCTGACAAAAACCTGCCTTTTAGTTGTCATCACAGACACTCTTGGTATTTCAAACCTTGCAGCAGCCTTTATTTCCGGCAGGTTTGACTTTCCCTTTTTCAATAATTCTAAATATTGTTGTTCATCCATAATACATCCCTTTTTGTAAAAAGGTCTGTATCAACCCCAAAAACTTTGGGTCTTTACAAACCTTACATCAATATATTATTTGAAAGGTCTTTGCAAACCCCAAAGAACAGGAGTCTTGAAAGCCTTCCAGTCAAAATATTATTTTAAAGGTCTATATCAACCCCAAAACTTATGAGTCTTGCAAAACCTTCGAAATCAATATTATTCTGAAAAATCTTTGAACATATAATATATAAAGCGAAGGCGAAGCCAAATAGTTCTTTTCCGAGGGCTTTTCAGAATAGATCGACGCTGAGGGCGTCATATCGTTTAAGAAAAGGGCTCTTCTTATAGTTATAATGCTATTATGAATCATGGCGCGAAAAAAACCCGTAAAATCACCAATGGGCGCATTGGTAAAGCAGGCTGAAAAGACCAAGAGAAAGGAAGTAAGGCCTGTAAAGCCGAACGAAGCAATAAAACTTCTCGAAAGCGGCAGGCATCCTGACAATTCAAAGGCTGGCGCTGCATTCAAGGGCAAAAATAGGGTTATAATCAGCTAGCTAATTTTAAAACTAATATTTTTAATCCAGATTAATTATAGCTAAAATAATATGATTCTTTTGGATACGGTAACCTTTTCTGAACAGATCGACGCCAAAGGCGTCATACGGTTTGAAAAGGCTAGCTCAGGCTGCCATTCTTCTTTCTGCTGTTTGTAAAACTTCTTTCATGCTTACTCCAGACTCTCTTATGCTTCGGCCAAGCTGCACAAGAGCTTTTCTTGCAGAGGCGTACCTTTGCACGTCTTTTATAAATGCTTTATAGCCCGTAGCGCCATCAAAATCGCTCTTGTAAAAACTGTCTACAGCATAGGCAAACTTTATCTCGCCAACATAAGGTGTTGTGTGCATTATTTCTCTTTTCTTGCCGTTTGTTATGCCTGCAAATTCTGCGTATGATTCCATTATTAGACGTGCTTGGTGTTCTGGAACGTCCATATACTTCAAAAGCGGTTCAGAGCGCACATGCCGAAATTCGTGCTCTGCAACGCGTCGCGCACCTCTGCCGACTTTTCTATTTATTCCAACTCTTTTGGCCCTTGGCCCGTCATAATAAGGATGAAATTCTGTAACTCCAGCATACGGGCTACTAACAGGATCTAGATGCACAGGCACAGTTCCAACATCTCTTTCATTCATTACACCTACCGGATCTTCTCTTCTGACTGCATCATATGCTTGTTTTACATAACTTGCAGTATTCGAGTCAACTGCACTTGTATCTATCGCCGGCATTTCTAACTGCATATTAATCACTAATTGTTTTTAGTTCCACTAAATATCATATTGCGAGCGCTTTAAAAGGTATTTAGTAACTGGAAAATATATTATGGTGTAGAGAAAATACTGTCAGTTTTACATAATACTTGATGGAAAATAAGGCATTTTCTTTCTAGGTTCTGCTGGTACAAATCCTGTTGCTGCTTCAAGACAGGCAGCCTCTGGGGTGTTTGGTCTTATGCGTGCATATGAATAGTCCAAAAAACGGCCTGGTTTTTGATTGCCATCTGCATAGAATATATGGCCGCCATAAAAAATCAAAATATTGTCTGGTTGTCCATCACCAGTAACATCAACTTTATCTATCCTTTCTTTGACTGAGCCTAAAAGCCTTACACCGTTTCCCCCGCTAGTGAGGTTACTATTATTAAAATAATTTACTCCAAAAGCCGCTGCTTGTCGTCTTTCTGCACATTTTTCTACATAATCAATAACTAATGAACTTCCTAAAACTGCTCCAGCAACAAGCAGTGCTTCGCTATACCATTTCATGTGTAAAATAAAATAGAAATGCATTTATAGCCAATTTTCTTAATAGTCAATCAGGATAAAGTTCAAATAAATCAGAATATGTTAAAAATTTATCGTTGTGCAGGCCTTGCCAGCTTGAAGTCAGGCCTTAATTGATGCAAATAATCAGCCTCTTGCGTGCCTGGATAAATGCGCCTGAAAGTAGGCAAATGAAATCCGCCTTGATCAAAATCATGTGAACCTGAATAAAAAGCATGACCACCGTTATACAAAATTACTGCATCTTCCTTGCCATCTCCGGTAACGTCATGCCTAAATAGCGGCTGCCTTTCGCCAAGATAAGGAACATTTCTTTCTACGTCTTTAAATTCTGTAATTCTGAATGGATTTTCTCTTAATTTATCAGAAAAATAAACACGAAGTTCATGCTGCCCTACCGCGATGCCGGTTGTGACTGCTGCTACAACAATTAATTTTTTAACTAGTTGCATACTAGCATGATTGCAGAAATCTACTTAAAGTCAGATATAACTTATAGTCAATTCAATAAGTTAGTGAACTTTTAGCTTACTGAATTTCCTTAATAGCAAATTTAGTTGATAAGTAAACTTTTATTGAATTTGCTATTAAACCCTGAACTTGCCGACTTCTCGAAGAACGTCACGGTGCGTCAAAAAAAGAGCACGGCAGCAGTAGCGCTTCAAGCCCAATTCGTCCAGTGCCTTGCCCTTTTCTTCGCCTGCCGCTATCCTGTCGTTGTACGAGTCCCAAAGGCCGCCTACCGGCTTCCCGCAGCTAAAGACAGCGGACTGGTATAATCATTGTCCTTCCCTCCCGATTTCATTTAGACCTTTTTTTGTTACGTATAATTTCATAGGATAACCTTCTGTTTTTATGTAGCCTTTTTTGCAAAGGAACTTACATTGTGCATATACTTTTTTCTTTTTCGCGATATGTGCTATTTCTTTTAATTCCTTACCAGGGCTATCGTTTATACAAATAAGAAGCTTTTTAAAACGATCTTCTAGATATCCTTTGTCAAAAAACAATAAGTTTATTCTGTTTATTTTTTGCTTGTGTTTGATGTAAGGAAATATGTTTTTGATAAAATAATTCTTGTTATAAGTTACCAAGCTGCTACCGTCATATCTTTTGAACAAACCCATGCTTGTCAAATGTTTTTTGTAAATTTCAATATTGATCTTGTTTTTGCATGCCCACCTAAAACAACTATCTTCTAGCGATACATTGCCTTCTGCATCAAATAAGCCGGCAAAAAATGCATTTTTGTGCTGTATGTGCAACAAAAATTCGTCCAAATTTTCATGTAGAAAATCAAAAAAAGTTTTCAAATAACCATTTGTAGAAAAAATAAACGGCACATATGTTCCTGCCATGTTTTTTACAACATACACCTTGTCCACTTTAATTGGCAATGGCGGAATATTTTCAATTTTGCTGCTTCTTAATACATAATATTTTGGGTCTTGATACATTTTTTTAAGATAATTTTTTGCAGCCAAAATTAACTCGTGGCTTGTATTTATGACTCCAATTCTTCCACCACCTGTGCGGTCACCACACCACAAGCCAAAAAAATAACTAAAATCATTGTCTAAAGCAATAGATTTTGGTAAGACTACCTTGAATGTTTTTTTATATTTTGTAACGTTTGAGTGTGTTCGTAAAAAAACTACTATTGTATCTTTATTTTTTTCTATCTTCAAAACTTTTCTTGCGCCAAAATTAGTTAGCTTAACATATTTTTCAAACCATAGCTCTACATTTAACGAATTGTTTTCCATGATATTATTTATTTTTGGTAATTCAGATTTCCAAGTTTTAAGTTGTTTATGTCGAATTTTTCTACCCGTTTCAAGCCCTTTCAATAATTCTTTATCTGAGAATATTCTTATTGTATTTTTCTCGATATCGGACTTTTTTAGGCTAAGTATCAAAGCTATTCTATTAAACTTTTTAATATCAATGCTTCTTATCTTATAATTTTTTATGAAATAGATAGAAGAACTATTTACACCAATTATTTTTGATAATTCGTCTCTAGAATATTTTCTTAACAATTCACAAAATATTTCTTTTTGAAAATCTTTAGTCAGAGTAATTCTTTCCATTTATAGACATCCTACAGGCATTATTATATAGATTTGCATTCTCAAGAATATAATAAAATTAGGAAAACTTACCTCTTTGACTGTTGCTTCGTGCGCCTAGGCCCTGCTGAAGAGCGCGAAGGCTTGTGCGGTTCTGTTCTGCGCGCATCTGATATCAACAGGGAACGGTCGTAATCTATATATTTTTGCTTCAGCTCTTTGCTCTTGTGAAACTTCACCAAAGCATTTGCTATTGCTGTTCTTGCCGCATCTATCTGACCCCAAGCGCCGCCTCCTGTTACATTAACATTGATATCAACAGTTTGCGCCAAAGGGCCTGCAATCAGCAGAGCCTCGCTCAGGCGAAGCTTTCTGTAGCGGGACAAATTATCAACAAGCGTGTTATTAATATGAACCTGGCCCTTGCCTTCCCTTATTATCGCACGGGCTATTGCCTTCTTTCGTTTTCCTAAAACAACCATGAATTTTTTATCAGACATAAGCATCACTTCTTGTTCCATCCGATAGCAAGGGATAATTTTTCAACAGTTATATACCTTGTCTTGATTTTTTTCGTTTCACCCGTCTCTGTTTTTATTTTGTCAGGCTTTCCAGTATACACTTTAAGGTTCTTGAACGCGTTCCTGCCTTTGTTTGTTTTGTAAGGCAGCATGCCCCTGATAGTCCTTTTCACAAGCATGTCCGGCTTTATCGGAAAAAACGGCCCGTGCTGCGGAGAACCTCTTTGCCTGCGGGCTATATATTTTGCAATTATTTCATCCGGGTCGCCAGTAATTATCATTTTTTCTGCATTGACTATGTTTACATTTTTGCCGCCAAGAAGATGGCGCGCTACAACAGATGCCGTCCTTCCAAGAACCAGATTCTTGCCATCAATGTTTATTTCTTCCATATTACATCACGATTTTAAATTTTATATTATCTTTTACCAGCTGGTTCAAAGGCAGGCATTTGCCTCCTGCTTTTTCTATCTTTTCCTTTGCCTGTTTGGAAAATGAAAAAGCATAAACCTTTATTGGAACGGACACTTCGCCTGCTGCAAGCAGCTTGCCAGGAACTGCGCAATTCGCAGTGCCTCCAACGCGCAACAGCTTTGAAATATTAACATCCGTTTTGACACGACGCGCTTTTTCCAGGTGCCTTGCAAGGATAACAAAATTCTTTTTCTTTGTCTTGCGGAAATCGTAGATAAGCTTTGTCATGTTCGGGTCTGTAGGTCCTGTTGGTCTTGGCATTCTCTAATCTAAAGAACGAAGGTTTTTAAAGATGTAAACCGCTCATTTCAGGGCAAAATGCGCAAATCACAGGCAAAAACACGAATGCATATTAAAGCATTTCGTGTTTCTATCAATAATGTTGAGCGTTAATCCGATGATTGAAGCTATATCCCTACTTGCATTCAAAGAAATTGAATTGAATTTTGACTCTGCAATGCCAGAAATTTATAAAGGAGAGGATACCGGCATTTATGGTTGGCCGGCAATTCTAGGCCAAGTTCTTAACGCAGAAGTTTCAAAGCACGCCAGGTCGAGATGCAGGGTAATTACTAAATTTAAACGACCCGACCAGTTTATTTACATAGATATTGACGCCAGAAGATTGCCTGATGCAACGACTATACAAGAGCTTAATGAGCATTTGGACAGAATTGCAAAAGGCGAAACCTGGCCTCATAGCTATAGCGGCAATAGGATGGCTGCAAATGTTTTGAGGCGGAAATACAAAGGGGAAATGAAATTAGAAATAATAGACGACCCTCCTTATACAGTAAGAACGACTATCAGAGTTCCTGCATCGATATGATTGATGCGGGGAAAGGGGTGCGAGCATAAGTTGTGCAATGCGCATTTCACATCAGTCTTATCCCATTCTGCAGTATTTCTTTTACAAGCGGGTCTTTTTTGTTTTTGTAGAAATCTTTTTTTGGAAAGAAATGTGCTTCTATTTTTTTACTGTATTGGTTTCCCAATTTACTCAAAAGTTTTTTAATGGTGTTTTTGTTGAAGTTTTCTTCTGTCAAAAAAGACAAGTCAATGTCGGATTTTTCATTGTACACAAGCTTTGAATAAGACCCAAACAGCCATGCTTCTGTCTTGAAAGACGATATTTCATGGACAACATCCAAAAGCAGCAAGTATACATCGAATGGCAGGCTTTTCATCTGTTTGTACTGTGTAACAGCTATTTCTACTATTTTTTCTGCATCTCTATTTTCGAAATTAATTGAAAAAAGACTATTTTCTTTTTTAATAATGCCAGAGCTTATCAGCCTTGAAAGCGCCTTGTCCAAAGGCACATTATTCATCATTGTCTTTCCCTGTATTTCCTTCCTCTTGAATCTGGAACCCGGCGAAAGCGCAAAAAGTGCAATGACCTTGAATGAGTTCGCATCAAATATTTGACTAATCATTTTCTAACACCTTTTGAATCCTGATTTTCTATCAGCAGGAATTTTATGCGTTCTATATATGGGTTAACTGTTTGGTGAAGAAATTCTTCTGAAAGTTCCTTAAAGTGCTCTTTCATAAATTTTGTACCTGTATAGTATTGCGACTTTGTCCTTTCTTTCTTGGCTTCTGCTAAATCGTTGGCAAGCGATATAAATTCCTTATAACCTTTTTGTATTAGTGCCAACACTTCTTTGTCTTTTATCAGTTCCCTTAGAACTTTTATTGTAGTTGCATGGACTTCCAGTTCTATTTTCAGCCTAAATTTCTTTGCTATAAGCAGCTTCGTAACATCGTGCATCGCATAATATCCTGAAATTATGCTCCATCTAGGGAAAGTTTCTAAGACTGACTTGCAATGCTCAAGATTGTCCTTGTAAGAGTTTTCAAAGAAGTTTATGTACCTTTCAAGCTCAAGTTCTTTTATTTTGCTAACTTTGCCTTCCCTCATTAGTGTTTCGATAGAAACCATTTTATACCACTTTATTGGTATTGTACATACAAAACTTTAAATACTTTACCATTTTAGTGGTATTTTTAATACCATTTTATGAACAGACGCCTAAGGCGTCAACCTGCTGAA
Source organism: archaeon (assembly GCA_035290775.1). Taxonomy (GTDB): domain Archaea; phylum Aenigmatarchaeota; class Aenigmatarchaeia; order GW2011-AR5; family GW2011-AR5; genus JACQNW01. Next base: position 20,663 of record DATDTP010000007.1, read on the forward strand.
TGCGGGGGAAGGGATTTGAACCCTCGTAGGCACTAAGCCACAGGATGTCTTATTGTCATCATGTGCAAGGCACACTCATAACTTAAGAAAATAATCTTAAGTCCTGCCCCTGTTGCCGACAGAGATACTTCGTATCTCAATCTTTTCCAATCAAGTCGGGCACATTTTAAAAATGCGCCGATGACTTGGGTACCCCCGCATAAGCGAAAAACCATTTGTGTTTGGAAGTATCTTTGTATGTAGTCTGTTATTTTTCTTCTTATCAGCTTCTTTTCCTATTGGTAAATTATGCTTAAGAATAGAAAATCAAATTTAAAAGGATTGCTAGACGAGTAAATTATTAATGATACCAAGAGCAGATGTTGAAAGAGTACCTGTTTTTGTTTACGGGAGCCTTTTAGAAGACAATCTAGATCTTAGGCAGCTATTTTTGCTGGAAAGGACGCCTCCTTTTAAATCGGGCATTCTGCCAGGTTATGAAAGAATTTGTCTAGGAGACGGGCTTTATACTTTACAAGAGCGCGAAGGCGTAGATACGCATGGCAGAGTTTTATATGTTAGACCAGAAGGCCTAAGAAATTTAGACGAAAATTTACAAGGCCACTTTGAAAGTAATACTGTTGATGTGTCTGTGGATGAACACATAATTGAAGTACCAACTTATGTTCTTAGAGACGGCATTTCAAGACCGACTAAAATTAGAGTGCATCGTCAGCCTCTAGCATATGTGGCTTAAGACTTTTACTTTATTGTTTTCTTTGCTTCTGATACGAATTCTTCTGCCCTTTTTTCAAGGGTATCAAGAGATGTTTCCAGAATTTGCCTTGGCGACAGGCCTGAAACGCTTTCAACTTCGAATATGAAAGATGATTCGTCTGCCGTGACTGATACAGCGCCTTTTTCCGTAATATCAACGCAGCGCATGCAAAGCGTGCAGTCTTCCGGCCTGGATGCCTTTACGTCCCCGCCTTTTTCGTCAAAAACATTGACAGGGCATATTTTTACTATTTTCTTGATTTCAGAATCCTTGTCATTATAAATGCGGATTGATGCAGAATTCCTGTAGCCAACATTGGCTGCCTGCCATTTAATATGATTTTTTCCAAAGCCGAGCTGTGCAACGGCTTCAAACTTAAGGCGCTGGCCTTCAAGAAGCTCTGTTATTGGCATTCTCGGGTCAATTACTTTTACGCCTTCTGCAGCACAAACCATGTCGCCTGCCCTTACCACGCATGGCCCGTCTTTTTCCAGCACAAAAACAGCCTCGCAATTCGTGCATCCAGCCCCTTTGCATTTGCATTCGTCCTTAAGGTTGAATGCTTTCTGGTCGAACGCAATAGGCATCAAGCCAAGGCGATGGGCAACAATTTCATCAAAAAGACCGGAATTATTTTCTTCCATGTCAACGTATTCTATTGCCATGGTAGGGATTTCAGAGCGCATTATCCTGCGAAGCGCATTTGCAAATGCCGGGTTTGAATCCTCAAGCATGAACCTCATTTCGCTCCCCGATGAAGAAATTATTTTAATATCCATATACATTCCTTTTCTTAAAAGAAAAGGTCTGTATCAACCCAAAAGAACAGATGTTCATACAACCTTTGTCTTCTAATTATTACTTCATTTAATTATTGGTAAGGTTTAAAAATGCAGTTATTTACACTCTTCTTCCGCGCCTGCCGCCTTTCTTCTTTATGCTGTCATGCGCAACGGGCGTTATGTCTTCTATCGAGCCAATCCTGAAGCCAGCCCTTGCCAAAGCCCGGATTGCCGGCTGAGCACCCTGGCCAGGTATTCTTGACAAGTTTCCGCCAGGAGCGCGCATTCGTATGTGTATTCCTGTTATGCCAAACGCGAGAGCTTTTTCAGACGCCCTGCGTGCAACTTTCATTGCAGTAAAAGGCTTTCCCTTATCCATGTCTTTTTCGCAAACCATTCCTGCAGATGCAAAGGCCACTGTTTCTGCGCCTGTCGAATCAGTAATATGAACTATCGTGTTATTCATCGATGAATATATGTGGGCAATTCCCCATTTTTCTTGTCTTGCCATATTACTTCACAACTGTTTTTGTTATTCCTTTTATAGATATTTTATCGTCTTCGGTTTTTCCTACAATATACGAAGGCCATACAATCCGCCTGTCATCAATATAAACATGACCATGTGTTATAAGCTGCCTTGCGTGCTTTGGTGTTGAAGCCATGCCTCGCTTGCATACGATTGTTTGAAGGCGCCTGGACAAAAAATTCTCAAGGCGAATATCAAGTACGCTTTCAACTGCAGAAACATTTATTCCAATGCTTTTCAGCTTTTCAATAAGCTCTTTTTCAAGCATCTCGTTTCTGCTTGCCTGTAAATCCCTTGCCCTGCTTCTGAAATTTCTAAGTATAGACTCTGCGCGCCATATTTCCTTTTTCCTTCTTAGGCCAAACTCCTGCATGATCTTTTTTTCCTTGCCTATACGTTCCTTGTCGTAAGGCTTAAACGGAGTTTCATATTTTCTTCTCTGTTTTCTTGGATGTCCCATACTACATCCCTTTTTGTAAAAAGGTCTGTAGCAACCCTAAAAACTTTGTGGTTCCTACGGAACTTTTTATATTATTTGAAATTTTCATAACTATCACTTCTTTGCCGGAGCCGCTGCCGGGGCTGCTTTACCAGGCATTGCCTTTTTCTTGCTAACGCCCATTGTCTTGTTTTTGCGGAAGGATGATCGAGTCCTTTGCCCCCTAACAGGAAGGCCAAGCTCGTGCCTTACGCCTTTGTACGCCCTTATGC
>DATDTP010000008.1:0-13184 GCA_035290775.1 archaeon
AGAAGAATTATATGAATTTGTTTTTAATACTATATCATATTGCAATCAAGTAGTAGAGAAAAAAATCAAAAAAGAACTTGAAAAAGGGAATAGAATTTTAATTCAGTAAACCACTACAGAAAACAAAAAATACCCCCCACAAATGATAATCATCCCATAAAACAGCCTGTAAAACCTTCTTTTATTATACCACTCAAATAATATCGTATGCCGTATAGCAACATAAACCCAAAATCTCGCGAGTACAGGGTTTTTAAGAAAGAAGAATTTGAAAGCAATCTTCCAGTATCGCTTTATGAAAAGGCGTGCAACCGCGCAGAAAGAATAATGCGCGTGAGGACAGGAGAAAAGTCCCGCCAGAAGCTCCAGGACACGATAAATTTCTGCCACCTACGCATAACCCCGGAAGGCGCAATGTCTCTTCCAATATTATTTCTTCTTTCAATATCGCTGCCGACAATGCTCTTGCTCGTATTAAAAATTATGGGGCTTCCTGGGCTGTCGTTTGGCTACGGGATTGTTATAATGCTTGTAACAATGTTCTTCACATTCTATATTTACAACTATCCATACCATTACAAATCAAAATATGAAATGGAAGCAGGCGCCGGGATAATCACATTGGTTTTGTACATGACTATGTACATGAGAAACGTCCCTAACCTTGAAGGCGCTGTGAAATTTGCAGCAGAAAATATCGGCGACAAAATGGGTTATGAGATTAAAAAACTCTTGTGGGATGTTGAAGTAGGAAACTACACTTCAATGCAACAGGCAATGCTTGACTATTCAAACAAATGGTCAAAAAACAAGGATTTTTCAGAGGCGTTGGGATTATTGGTTACATCACTGCGCCAGACAGGATCTCAAAGGCTGCTGCTTCTTGATGAGGCAATAACAAGAATACTGGACGGAAGCAGGGAACAAGCGCGTCACTTCAATCGCCAGCTAAGGCTGCCTGTAATGATTGTCCATGCGCTTGGAATAATGCTGCCAATAATGGGCCTGGTTTTGTTTCCGATAGTGTCTGTATTTCTCGGTGTTGAGTCGTCAATACTTTTCGTGGGATATGATATTATACTGCCGCTGATCCTGTTTTTTGTCATATCAAAAATACTTGAAATAAGGCCTGTAACATCAAGCAAGATAGACTTGTCAGACAACCCGGATATACCGCCAGAAGGCATGACAAAAATTTCCGGAAAAGTTGTCAGGGCCTGGCCAATTGCACTCATAACAGGCGTGGCCATAGTATGCTTAGGGGCTTATCTTGTAAACACAGAGCCGTTGTTCGGCGCTGTTACAATAACATTCGGCATTTCAATTGGCATTGGATTGTACTATGTTCTGTTGGCAAGTCCAAGAATAAAAATACGTTCTGACACGCGCGCCGTTGAAAACGAGTTTTCAGAAGCTTTGTTCCAGCTGGGAAACCAGGTATCGGCAGGCTCTCCTATAGAGATTTCCATTGAGAATTCAATGGAGCGAATACAGAACCTGAAAATAAAAGATTTGTTTCAAAAAGCGCTTGACAACATGAAATCCCTTGGCATGACATTTGAGCAGTCTTTTTTTGACAAAAGATTTGGCGCAATAAACTACTACCCGTCAAAAATGATAAAATCAATAATCAAAACTATTGTTGAGTCGTCAAAAAAAGGCGTTTCAACAGCGTCGATTGCCATGATAACCGTCTCGCGCTACCTGAAAAATATTCATGAAACAAACGAAGAAGTAAACGAGCAGCTCAGTGAAACAGTGAGCTCGCTGAAATTCCAGGCGTATTTTTTGTCGCCTCTTGTGTCAGGAATAATAGTCACCATGGCAGTCATAATAATAGAAATATTGAGGGAACTGTCTGCAAAAGTCAGCGATCTTCCTTCGGCTGCCACAGGCGGCGCTGGGCTTCCAAGTTTTCTTGGGTTATCGCCAAAAATAACGCCATTTGAATTTGTTTTCATAGTAGGCATATACATTGTTGAGACTTCCATGATACTTGGAATTTTTATAAATTCAATAGAAAACGGGGAAGACAAAATAAGCTATTGGCATACAACCGGCACAATAATGATAATCAGCCAGGTTGTGTTTGTCATAATATTATTTGTAAGCTTAATGGTGTTCACGCCTCTTGTTGCAACCGTGGTTGGATGAGCTACGTCAGATATATAATGCTGGAAACATAGATAATTTATGACATCTGGATTTTTTGACAAGGAAACAAACTTGATGCTCGTATTGCTCATGTTTTTCCTGGTGTTTGCAATACTTGTGCTAACGCAAAGCGCGCTTAACTCTGCAAACAAGCCGCCAATAGATCTAATAGTTAACGGGTGATGATATGAATAAATATATTTCAAAAATAACAACGTTGTTAAGCACTGTTATTTACATGTATCTTTTCCCCAGAGGGCTTTCTAATAGTGTTTTCTTTGATACGGTAACTTTCTTTTCTAAAAAGAAAGCTAGCAAGGGCATGGACGCAATGATACTGGGGCTTGTAGTCACCTTGATAATATTTTTCATCTCTGTGTACTGTGTTTTGTCAGCTATGGGAATTTTCGGCCCGGAAGCGCAGACATTTATAACTAGATTGTCGTTCGGTCTTGGCGAAGCCACTCCGTCATTCGGGTGAGAAAAATGGAGATGGATACGCTAAAATCAATATTTCTGATGCTTTTAGTGATGGGCATACTTTTGATAATAGCAGAAAACGCAACAAGCTCTACAAATAAAGAAACAGCAGAAAGGCTTGGAGATGTAGAGCAATACGGCGGGATAGAAAATGTAATTTTGCTTGTATCAGAGCCGCAGGTAAAAATATCGTGCGCAAAAGGCGTAAATGACCAGACAATATATAGTGCTGAGCTTAACGGCATGCAAATCAGGTCTGAGAACGGCCAGGACATATACGTAGGAATAATTTTCAAGGGCGCAAGGGCGCGAACAGAAGAATCATTTTCTTTAAGCCCTTCAGAGACAGCTGGCATAGGCACAGCAGGCCAGCTCAGTTTTCTGAACATGCTGAGCGACTCGCCGCCTTTGATAAGCCGCCAGGATGTAAAATATTTCGCCGGTGTTATAAAGCCTTTCCAATCTTTGATATACCGTAATAATTTTATTACGCTTACAAACCTCGAAGAAAGAGGTTTTATATCAAAAAAATGCACTGCAACGCTGACAGTTAAGTGCTCGGCTGGAGAAGAGCATCCAATGTTTCTTACACTAGAAGAAGATGACGAAGTATGCCAGACACAGGATGACAAATCCTCATGTGAAAGAATAATAGATGCGTGCACAACAAACGTCAAAGTGCTGTTGGACGCATATTCAAACCCCAGTGCGTTATGCACAGACAAGCAGCCAGTATTTTTCATAGAATCTTCAGATATCCAGGAAGACTGGAAAATTGGCGAGCCTCTTGACATTATTTTCTGGAGAAATACGCCTGAAGCGCAGCAGTGCTGGCAGAAAAGCATTTTAGACCCCTACAACGACTGCATCAACAACATACTTGGCGGATATCGGCTGTATGTGAACGCGGCAAATTACGCAGCCTGCGCTCCCTAATAATGTAATAAATAGCTCTGTTGAAACCCTATGAAAAAACATAGCCGTAGACCTATACACCTGTCGGTGTATAGGTCAGCTAGACGTATTGCAAAAGGCAATACGTCTCACGGCTATGTTTTTATTGAGCATTGCAACAGAGCTTAATAAATCAATTTACGGCATGAATGCTCTACGAGAAACGTCCTAAGACTACATTGTCAGACTACTGGTTGATTAAAATACACAAATAGCACATTTATAATATGGAAGTTTCGTTAAAGGCGTCGTTCAATTTTTTCCTGTTCCTGATAATTTTGGCAATAGTAATACTGCTTTACACGCGCTGCTGCGGCGACACTGGAGTAATAAACCTGGGCATAATAACAGACCCGAAGGGTGCGACAATTGTAACGCCTCCAGACCAGCAGCTTGCGCATGTAACTATAGATTGCGCAAGTACGCCTGTGCAAAACGGCGGCCTTATGCAGTACAAGTACAGGATAAATGTAAAAGACCTTGGCATAGTTACAGAACAGGGCACGCTACTTCCTGTTTTTATTTTCAAAGGATCTGCAATAGCAGCAGAGTTTGTAACAAAAGATGGTCATGATGTACCGTCAGAACAAGGCCTTGACATACCAGACCCAAACTTTCCAAACCCGCTGGATGCAACATACTCGTTCAAAAGCTTTGAAACAACGTCTATTGCACAGTTCAGCTCAGTGGAAAATATAGTTATAGTTTTTGTCAATGCAGATAAGGACATAAGAGATTTGTCAGAATCAGGGCTGACATGCAAAACAGAGGCAAACCCGAACATAAAAGGCACGGATAACATTGAATCTTTCACAAAAGCCTGCCAAAGATTAATAAAAGGCGTAACTTCTGTAAGGGCGTTGAACAAATGCATCGTCTCGGGCTTGGCAGCGTCGATAGAAAATGAAAAAGCAGAAGACATAAGCGGCACAACAAGAATATCGTTTGATATATTCTCTCTTTCAGGCATAACAAAAGACAACAAAGTAAAAATAAAGATAAGCTGCAACACGGATGATTCAAAAAACAAGTTTGTAACGCAGGATTACATAGAGCAGGTTCCAGGCCAGCGCCAAAGGTATCAGGCAGACGTTACATGTAATATGCAAAAGAAAATAACTGTTTATAAGGATTGTAGTGCAGAACCGGTTCCAACATGCAGCAGCAATCTATTAGCACAAAAATTAATTGCATGAACACAGCTCTTTAGCAATTTTATGTTAAGCATAGGATTCGTAAAGAGCTATAAACACAGAAAAACAATTAATTGTATGGCATTTGACATACCTTTGCGTACTTTGGTCGTTATTTTCGGCTCGCTTCTCGCATTGGCGGTTTTCATAGGTTTGACAATGTCAAACGCAGACTTTTCAAACAGTTCGCTTTCTTTTATCAGGGGCACGCTAAGGACATTGTTCAGCTGATTGGAAACAGCAATACAAAAACAAAATATTTTTCATAATATGATTCTTTTGGATACCTTGTAGAGCTGTGCTCTACGGGGTCTTAGAAAGCTTTGCTTTCCGAAGACGGTAGCCTTTTCGTAGCGAACCGACGCACTTCGTGCGTTCATACATCAGCATCATATCGTTTAAGAAAAGGCTAGCATGAACTATAAGTAGCGTAAATGACCATAATACCAATATGCGCGTAGAGTATCTTGTTGTATCAATAGTCTTGGTAGTTATCGTATTGGCTGTGGTGCTCGGCTTTGCGGGAAAAATTATACCAGGATTTAACCAGGGCTGGGACACCATTCTAAAGAACATACCAAAGTGATAAAATGGAAAGCCTGGAGACAGCTGGATGGATAGTAGTAGAGCTTGTGATACTTGTCATTATGATATTTACAATCTGGAAGGCTGTTGCCGCGTTGCTTACACCAGACCTCCAGGTTGCAATGCTAAACACAGAAATACTGCGCGCTGACATAAACGAAGTCTGCAGAACAGATCTGCCGGTTTATATGCAAGGCTTCAGCCTTACACAGCCAAGGCCTACAAAATTCGCAGGGCTAACAACGATACTGCCGCGTTTCTCGATAAATTCTGCCGGCGACCCAAATTATCTCTTGTATTATGAGTCGTTCCCGGGAGGCGAAGGGGTTGGCTGGGAGCTTTACAGCTGGTATCAGTACAGGCTTCTAACGCCGTTTGTAAGCAATAACGCAAAACTTCAAAACCTTGGCGACAGCATAACAGGCAGTGAAGCTGACGAGTTCATGAAAAAACTTTCAGAGTACGCTGCGTTTGCAAATTCAGACTTTGCGCAAAAGGCAAAAGGCAAAGGGCTGGAAATAACGCAAAGCGATGTTCTCATAAATAACATAGTTCTCTCAGACTCATTAGGCGTTTTTCCTGAACAGCCTTCTCCTGCCGGTGTGTTAAATAGGAATGAAAAAGACAGGGGAGCGCTTGGAAAATGGGAAACGCCAGAATCAGCTGAATACAACAACGAAAACAAGATAAATAATTTTTATAAGTTTGACAGTCTTCTTACGCAGTCTTTATTGGAACGCTCCCTAATCAAGTATCGCCCATGCGGAGAAAATGCGCTGTGCCTGAAAACAAGAGACGGCGTGTACAAATATCCGTTGAGCCCTGAATGCAAAGACATAAAGAACATTGAGCTTGTTTATGATAAAACAGCAGAATCAGGAGATGTAGTATCAGCAGTATTGGGAGTAGCCGGTACAGTAGTTCTTGTGTTTCCAGGAGCTATACTGCCAAAAAAAATAGCAACAGGAATAATAGGTAAGCTTATTAGTTTGCTGCCTTTCCAATTTTTAAGAGGCTTATTTGCAGGCATATCTGCAGAAAACTCAGCAGATGCGATTATTTCACTAACATTAACATATAAGTCATCAGATTTTTATGCAGTAAGTCCGTGTAAAATACCCGGCAAAATAAAAATCGAGCAGGTTGCATGCGGCAACGATTTTGATTCGTGCAAGCATGTAATAAACTATCCGATTTACAGTTATAAATCAAAAGATGGAAATCCTACAATAAAATATGATGGAAAGCACTACAAATGCGTAGAAAATATAGGAGATTTTGACAAAGTTTCTGATGTTGCAGCTTATGGCGGAGACCGATGCATAAGAATATCTGTAACAGAAGAACGGCCAAAAGACTTTTGCTGGACAGCAGATCCTTACAAAGAAACAGATTTTTTTGATAGATTATTAAGTTTAGTGCCAGGAAGCGGCTATTTAGATGGAATTTCTGGCGTAAGGGCTTCAGGTATATCGACCGTATTTGGCTTCATGCCTGTAAAGAAGAGCACAGGTTATGCAAAGGAAACGCAGTCAATTATACTAAACCCAAGCAAAGAATCAGAACTCCAATTCGGTGAAATATTCAAAGCGCTTAAAGAACGTTGGGGCTGGGCATGGCCTGGCGGTGGGGTTATAACAACAGGCTAATAGTCGGTTCGATAAAAATCTAATTATCAGCCAAATTTATTATAATTACCCATCAATTACTCCTTATTAATTACCGATCCAATAATTATTCATGCGTGGGCTTGTATTGTGGACATTGATAGCGCTGCTGATTTTGGCAGTTGAACTTGTGTTTCTTATAGAAAACGTGTTCGGTGCAGTAGACCAGGCAGCAGAAATGAACAACGTGCTGAATGGAGAGCACATTGCAGGGATAATAAACCTGATGCAGTCATCGCCTGCTGGCACAGTTCATGCGTATAATATTCCAAAAGGAAAATGCATTGTAAAGATATCTCCGGGAAACGTGAATTTTACAAATACAGAAAAAATAGGGTCTCCCAAATATTATGCAAAAGGATATGCAAGGCTAATAGATGCAGACCTTAATAGCGCTGTAACTATTTCAGAGGACTTTTTCGAGCTGGAGTGCAGCAGAAAAACAGCGCAACGGATATTTTTCAAAAATTGCGGGGATGAGATAAAAGTTTCGCAAAGCAACGAGATAAACTGTTAGAGCAGATAGCAGTAACAGAGCTATCTGCTATATGGAAAGAATATTGGTTTAGAAACCAATATTCTTTGCTTTAGGTGAAAAAATGCCAGAAAACGCGCCAAGAGGGCCAGAACTTTTGACAATGATGCTGAAAATAGCTATGGTAGTAGTTGTGGTATTTTTCCTCATATATATGTTTGCGATTTTCCGTGCAAAAACAGAAGGAAGATTTTTAGAACGAAACGCATACCAGCTTGGCGAAGATATTTATTTCCAGCAGCCTGAAAAGTTTGTTTTTGAAAAAGATTTGCTTGACTCGCTAAAAGATAAGGAAGACGAGTTCTTCGCGCGTTCGTGCGATGCATCGTATTCGATAAAAATCAAAAACTTGATAACAAATGACGAGTGGTCTATCGGCTCAGAGCCTGATTCAGACGTGATTTTAAACTCCAAAACAATTTTTCTACCCACAGCAATAATCATTCATAACCCAGAAAAGCCAGATTCCCTGTACAACGATGCAGACATATCAACAATCACGCTGACTGTATACGATACTTACACGTCGCGTTTGTCATGCACGATAGAAAAAGCGTTTTTGTCAAAAGAAATCCAGTCAATGCGCATACCGTGCTTGTTTAGCGGCCAAAATAATGACTGCAGGATAGAAATAATAAATATCAACGGAAAAATATGCATAAAGAACCCTACAGACCCCGATCCAGTAGACTGCAGGATTTCACCATATGCAATAGTTCCAATAAACGAAGAGTACAATGCAGTAAAAATTGACGGCAGAAAAATTTCAAAAAAAATACTTATGGCATATCCGTTAAAATCAGGGGCAGATTGCAGCACAATAAAGTCCGACAGCTCATTTATAGCGTCAAAAAGCGACACTGTGAGCGAAGTCAAATTATGTCTGGAGGATTTGCCATGAAAAACATAAATAATATAAAAAGGTCCGCAGGACCCAGATATGTTTTTGGGTTTGCAAAGGCCTTTTACAAAAGGAGTTTGCCATGAAGAAAGGAATTATATTGCCGACAGTTGACACGATAATTATAGTCGTATTCCTGATGTTTGCAATAGTAATCGCAGCTGCATTCATGGCTTACGCATTTTTCAACAGGGGATTTATTGGAGAGGCAAAATCCCAGGAAGAATTTTCCTTCATAAGCCTTAAGTCGCAGGCATTCGGGCTTGGCGTTTCGCTGTCACACATGCAAAACGACAGGAGAAATATTTACGAGCAGCTTATAGAAGCAGGGACAACCGGTATGAACAATTCAGGAACGCGGCAGTTGCCACAGTTTCTTATGGCTGTTGGAAAATCCCTTGGTTACAGTTATTATAATTTTGAGCTCAGAAAAAATGAAGGAATTTTATTAACAGCAAATAACCTTGAATATCAGTGCGGTGCAAACAATGAAGGTTTCTGCATATACGACAAAGGCTATGTAGACGTGTGCGATACAGGGCGGGTAGTAATAGACGGGCAATGTCCCGCCTATAAAATATGCTGCAAGTACGACCCGTTGCAGTACGTCACAAAAGGCGGCAAAGACGACATAGTTGCATGCGGAAACAACAAAGGCATATGTGCGGGATTTGGAGTTAAATTTTCAGAAGGCCAGGGAGGAAATAATCCTGAAAAAGTGGCAGGTTGCCCCTACGGCATGACTCTTGTAAGCACTGATGTCAATGAATGCGAGGATTCAAATATTGACCAGAACATTGGTCCAGACAGGTCGCGCACGCCTGTTTGTTGTTCAGAATTGACAAGCGAAACATTGCAAGAAAGAGACGTCATAAGCTCTGCATTTGTTCCTTTGCTGTACAGGGGCCCTGCGCTGTTCCAGCCAAAAGAATATAACTGCCAGCTAGAATCGCAGCCTTGCTCAGGCGAGTATGTTGCAGGACTCTGCGAATCGCGTTTTGGAGAAAACGCAAAATGCTGCGTGACAGATGTGATAAGATGCAGGCCGCCGAACACAAATTACATCTGCAGGGATGCTTCGCAAACAGGCCCTCTGCATTGCCCCGTAGGCAAGCTTGTGGATTCAGGCGAATGCCCAGGTCCGCAAAACTATCAGTGCTGCAAGCTTGAAAATCCGCCTGCCACAAATCTTGGCGCATCGCAACCTTCAGAATCTCTCGGACCATGTAAAATAGAAGGTAAAATAGAAGGCGAGTCGTATTATGAACCAGTATTTGCAGAGCTAGAGGTGAGTTTAAGTGAAGGGTAGTGGAGATGCAGTATTCACGCTGACAATAATATTATTCATAATGTTAATGCTGTCATTGCTGATATTTGTTGTGTCAAGCGAACAGATAAAGCGCAATGAAATAATTTTAACCGATAAGGAGCTTCTCGGCACAAAAGATACATTCTATCTGCTAAACAGGTCGCTCGCATTCACATGGTATATATCTTCTATTCAGTCTGTGTTCCGTACAATGGACGACAGCATAGGCTGCGGCATTGACGACATAACAGACGCAAACGCAATTGATGAATTGCCGCCGCTTTACTGGTACAGGTATGAGCCTACAAGCACAAAATCAAGCAAATTTTCACCGCGCCTGCCGTCACAAGAAAAATACAACTGGGTTGACCCAACGCCTTCACAGTTCAATCCAAAAATATGCTATCCTCAGCGTTTTAGTGAAATAGAAACTCATGCATTGGACTACATAAAAAAACAATACGATCCGTATAAAAGAATACCTGGAAGCGGCTTAGGTGGAGCTGATAACGCAATAAAAATAACAGGCGGGATAAAAGTATCACTAAAAGATATAGAGCTTGACGACGTACAGTTCAACACAGAAGGTTTAAGCTTTGAAGCTTCTGAAAACATAAATGTTGAATCATTGCACACATCAATCTACGATGCGACTGAAAAACATGTAACACAGGTGTATACGCAGTTTGAAGAAATGCTAAAAATGGCTAGAAAGGCCGTAGAATTATTGTTCATAGAAACATCTGACAAGCTTGTGCGCGAACAGACAGAGCCTTTGCAGGGCGGAAAGTTTGACTTGTCAAAAAGGTATCTCGATATAGGAGTTACAGAAATAGGCCTTGAGCCGGCAAAAAACAAAGATGAATATGTACAAAAATTCAAAGATAGCATGAAAGCAGAGCTCGACAATATTGCGCTAGGCTCTGACTTTTCTGGTTATTCCCTAAAGTTCAAAAAAGCAGAGCTCTTCGCATCAGAGCCTATGGGTTCTACAACCTTTGGTGCAAAATGCGAGCAAGGCGTATGCATAAACAGCCAGGGTCTTGCAATACAGGCGTGCATAAGAGATACTGATTGCGGAGATTTCTCCCAGCTTATCTTGCACTATGATGCGTCTATTGTATATTCAGAGGGCAGCACAGCAACAGGAACAGCAATGCCTATACCAGATGATGTTGAAACATTGATACGATTAGAAGCTGAAAACAGGCAATGGAAGTTTGGCTCTCTTGAATACGCAACAAATGAAATTGTGCCACTGGTAGCAGCAATCATAATGCAGGAAAGCGCTTTTGACAAGGATGCAGTAAGCGCCTGCGGCGCAGCAGGAATAATGCAGTTTGTACCGCAAACAGCAAGAGACAACGGATTAAACGTGCCTGTGTACGCTTTTGAAACATGCAATATTGCGCTGTGCGGTATGCAGGTTTCTGCCTGCAATTCATGCACCCCGGAAAAATGCGACAAAACAACAGACGAGCGCTTCAAGCCAGGGTTGAGCATAGACGCAGGAGTGAACTACATTTACACGCTGTTCCAGCAATTTTCAGGCAAGACAAATGACAAGGAAAATTTGATAAAAGTCGTGCTTGCAGCATATCACGATGGCCCTGGCAAAGTTACAAACATAGCAGCAGGCAACTATGACTATGAGTCATTCAAAGATAAATTGTCGCAAGAAGGGCAGGATTATGTTGTATCCGTGCTTGGATATTACGCCCAGTACGGTGGTTCTGTGGCAAACAGCGAAGGCCTTTATTACTATCATCAGGATTCTACAAACAAATTCTACCCAAGGTCGTTTTCAATGGAACAAAAAGCAGAGGATTATCTGCCTGCAATAGACTGCAAAGACAGCCCTTACGGTGAATTTGATTCAAATAACCCGGTAACGTATAACAGCATAATTCGTCCCCATCATTGGGATTCAGAAGATGACACAAGTGTAATATGTTTCTGCGGCCAGCTATGGAGCTGCAACGCTGCCGTGCAAAACCTGCCGTCAGAAAGGTCGTTAGTGACAGGCGACAAATTAACACCGCCAAGCGAAGGATGCAATCAGGCATTGATATTCATAGGCGCATCAAGCATAATTTGTACTGCAAACGGCTTTGGAACTACGTGATTAAACAGTTTTTTTAAATCCTATGGTAAAACATAGCCGTAGACGCATACACTTATCAGTGTATGCGTCAGCTAGCAGTATGCCTACAGGCAATACTGCTCACGGCTATGTTTTTATTGATGATTTAAAAAAACTGATCAAACAATCCTGCAGTAAGACCTGCAGCACTCTTTAAAGCATGCATCATCAGCAATGCCAGCCTTGCAGCTGTTGTATGTTTTTAGCCCGTCGCATGCTTTCCTGAGCTTTGATGCCAACGGGAAAGCCTCGCTGCCGCATTGGGGCTGCTGCTTTGCATAAGCAACGCATCCTTCTCTCTGGTCACTCAAGAGCTGAAACTCGTTTTGCGCAGGCGAAGCCTGTGAAGTAAAGAAAAATAGCAGCACAGTAAGCACCATAACAGCAAGAATTAAGTATATAATTGTCTCAAACGCAAGTGCAACGCCCTTCATAGTAAACCCCTTTTTTGTAAAAACCTTGTTCATTACTATTTGTTTATTCCTACTATATATGTCGCATTGCGGTAATTAAAATACATTACACGTTTTGGTTAACTATATATACCTCTTTCTCACATTATAATAAATAATACTTTGATTGAAAGGTTTTCAAGATCTCCTGTTCTTTGGGGTTTGCAAAGACCTTTCTTTCAAGAAAGGGATTTGCTATGCGAGGATTAGAATTGCCAATAAACATGATAGTTGTGATTGCTATCGCAGTACTTGCATTGACAGTCATAGCTGCTTTCTTCACAGGTTCTATCGGCGGAGGCATTAATTCTATCACAGTCGAACAGGCATGGAACAGAGCATGTACAAACCTAAGATCTGTACAGGACTGCAGTAATACTAACTTCAAAATATCCGGCTATGCACTAGCTGCTGGTGGAAAAGGCATTGTTGAAAGTCAATCAGGACCAGGGATAGATTTTTTAACTGTTTGTGGCCTTAAGGGAATTACTACCACTCCGGAAACAAACTGCATAAAGGCATGCGGTTGCCCTATATGAGCCTATCATCTGCGCTTCTATCAATTTATGATATGATTTCTTTGGATTGCCTTGTAGAACGAAGTTCTACGAGGTCTTAGAAAGCTTTGCTTTCTCAAGACGGTAACCTTTCTGAACAGACCGACACCAAAGGCGTCATATCGTTCAGAAAGGCTAGCTCCACTTTCCTAAAGAACTGTTTTTAGGCTTGTTCTCTCTTAACTTTGCCAATGCAGAATCTATGCGCTCTTCTGAGAATTCGTGCTGGTCACACATTATTTGCTTTATTTTCT
>DATDTP010000009.1:0-9378 GCA_035290775.1 archaeon
TCCATGAAAAGCACTAGTATGCCACCGATAGCAAACTGTAATATTATAGCCGGCATTAATCCAGGATCTGAAGGGGTTATTGCACCAAATGCTACGTAAGCAAAACCTTCGAAAACACAGAAGAACAGTGTAAGTATTTTCTGCACGCCCTGGAAGCGTCTTCTTCCTAGCGGCGTCTTCATGTCCCACGGCAATAATTTAGATCCGACTAACAACTGCAGTATAATAGATGCTGTAACTATGGGCCCGATACCTAAAGTCATGAGCGAGCCGATGGACGAGCCAAGAACTATTTCCAAAAACTGGAATTGCTGCAATGATGTCTTCGATATTCCAAAAGCCGTTATCTGCCCGAGCAGCAGAAACAAAAGCAGTATTATTCCAGTCCATTTTAATCTTGTTTTAAATGAAACGTGCCCTTTCGGGCTTTCAACACCAGGTATCCTGCTTGCAATTGCATCTAGTAAAGACATAAAATTCACTCGGTGCGGAAAGGAAACCAACTACAAACAGACGCCAGCATGCTTGGACGCTTTGCGTCGTTGGCTGGCGTCAATACATTGTTTCCTCTTACGCCTAACTCTTTCCTATTTGGCATGATATTATTTACAATCATTGAATCACTTTTCCGCCGGCCTTTTCTATTTTCTCTTTTGCCCTGGCAGAACAGGAAGCCACCTTTACCGTGACTGCGCGCTTTATAGAGCCTTTGGAAAGAAGCTTATCATAACCCATCTCTGATAAATTCAGGTCTGTTCCGCTAATTTTTTCAAGCCCGCTGATGTTTATTGCAACAGGCTTTTTTCTAAGTGGGAAGAAGCCCTTTTTTCCAAAGTAGTCCGGCATTTTTGCTGTTACCCAAGTCCATTTGCCTTTATTAACGCCTCCAAAGCCAGCGCCACCTCTAGATCCAGAACCACGATGCTTTTTCTTTGTTCCCCAGCCATGCGTAGTCTTTCCGCGTTCTCTGCTGTTTTTCTTTCTGAATGTTGCTGTCATAATACATCCCTTTTTGTAAAAAGGTCTGTATCAACCCCAAAACATCATGAATGTTTTACATTCATGTGTGTCGGCAAAGTTTTACTTTAGCCAACAACTTGGTGTCTTTACAAACCTTATATCAAAATATTATTTCCCTTTCTTGAAAGAAAGGTCTTGGTGAACTCCAAAGAACAGGTGTTCTTCAAAATCTTCCAATCAAAATATTATTTACTTTTCAAACATTATTTTTAAATTATAACGGCTTCATCTTTAGCATTCTTTCTATCAAGTCTTTTATTTTATCGCCTCTGTATCCAAGATCGCCCTTTGGATACGCGCTGTGAAAAGACCTGAAGCCGCCTTTTGGCGGTGAAAGCGATATAGGCTTTCCTGTACTGTGCAGCTTTGCAAAGCCCTCATCGACCTCTCCCCATGTAACAATAAAATTGCATCTTTGCAATAATCCCCTGTTTGATGACGTATCGCTCATAAACGCAACCATATTTGTTTTTTTCATGCCCAGCGATGCCAAAGCGCTGCGCAGGTTTCTTTCTGTGCCAACATTTCCCTTCAGGCGTACTACGCCAAGCATTTTTTCAGTCATACAAAATCCCTTTCTGTGCTAGCCTTTTCTTTAGAAGAAAAGGTTACCGTATCCAAAAGAATCATATTATTATTTTTCATTATACAGCATCCATTTTTTATATTATTCTACTTCCTTTTCAAGCTCTTCTGTTTCCTCAACAATTTTTGCCTCTTTTTTCTTTACCTCTTTCATTTCTTCTGTGAAATCCTTTGACACAGGAGGCGTATGCGCTTTAGGCTCTTTTACATGCTTTCCTTTTACGACGATATTTTGCGGCTTTTCTATTTCTGCCATTTCTTCTGCTGTAAGTTTTATCACAGACAGCTTTTCATGCTTGTCTACCCGCGATTTCATGCTGTTTATGTTTCTTAGGGCATCAAACATTGCCATTACATAATTATTTCTCGACTTCGACTGGCCAGAACACCGTGTCCATATGTCCTTTATCCCGGCAAGTCGCAAAACCTTCTTTGCCTCATCGTGAACGCAAAGGCCTATACCTTTTGGAGCTGGCATAAGCGTAACCCTTACAGAGCCCGCCTTTCCTTTTGTTGCGACAGGTATTGAATGGTTTCCGTTGCACGAACACTCCCACGAGCCACACCCTCGCTTTACAGGCATTATGTTAAGCTTTGCCTGTTCAAGAGCTTTGTCAACTGAATGACGGTGTTCCTTTGACGTTGCAGAGCCAAGGCCTATGTGACCGTCTCCATCTCCAACTACTACCATTGCAGAAACCCTATACCTGCGGCCTGACCTGTGCATCCTGGCAGTTCTTCGCGTAGGCGTTCTCCTAATGCCGCCGCCTTTGCCAGGCGAGCCGCCTATCAAAATGACGTCATTTTGCAAATTAGGAACCAGCTTGTCAACTATTTCCGATTCCTTTATTTTTTTGCCGCTTTCAAATATTCCGTCAAGCGTTATTGCGCCGTCTGCAACAAGCCTGCCTAATTTTGTTCGGGGAAATCTTGACTGCCTTCTTCCATATGATTCACTCATTCGCTAGCCTCCTTTTTTGAGCCGAACTCTTTCTCTATTTTTGCCTTGACTTCTTCAAACTTTTGAGAAAGCATTTCAGGTTCTGCGTTGGCCTTTAAGTATGATGAAAATTGTTTTGTATATTTTTTACTGTCCTGCTTTTTTAACGAGGAAGCATAATCTGAAATGTGTTTTCCTTTTATTCTGTCTTCTGACGGCAGAATTGCATTTCCAACAGGAACCTTTAATCCGGCCTGTTTTGCACCGTAAGCAGCAACAAATAATGAAGATCCTCTTGTTGAATTCTGCATTCCGATATCAAGAAATGCTATTGTTATTCCCTTGCTAAGAGCCATTTTGCCTGCAAGAAATCCTGTCAGGTATGCGGACGGTATCGATCCTCCATGATAATTCCAGCCATATTTTATAAGATTTTTTGAAAACACTTCAAGCAAAGACTTGTCGCCGTCCTGCTCATAGCTTATCAGCTGTATGCGGATATTTTTCAAAGACCTTCGTACAACCAGCCTTGGCTTCCTAGACTTTACAAAAGCCAGTCTTGCCTTGTAGTCTGTGCGTTTTTCGCGCCTTCTTCTCAACATTTTTAATTCTCCTTTGATGATTTCTTTGACGGTTCCTTAAGCATGCCATTTCTCTCAAGGTGAACCATTAAGTGAGCACGGCTTCTGAAAAACCCGCTCTTTGAAACCACATACATTTTCCTGAAATCCGCGCCGTTTATTCTTCCGTCACCCTTGAGCTTCCTAAGCTGGTCGCGCAAAGCGCGAATCTGAGCCATCCACTTTCTTTTTTTCGAGCCTTTTATCTTGCCTTTCTTTGAACCGTGGCCGCGCATTCTTCCCTTTTTTTTCTGCATCATCTTGTGCACCCTTCGCGCACTGCTTACGCCTTTTTTTGGCGCAGCCCATATTATGCCGCTGCTGATAAGCATGTTAACGTCGGCGGCGGTTATTGCCTCCTGAACGTCTGCAATCCTAGCCGGGTCTACACGCACGCGCGAAACTCCGCATCCTATCAATCTTGCCGCAATCGATTTCTGTGATCCTATTCCTGTCATACAAAATCCCTTTCTTTAGCGAACATACGCCTTCGGCGTCATATCCTTTAAGGTCTTTTGAAACTCCAAAGAAATGGAGTTCTTCAAGACCTTCCAATCAATTTATTATCCGTATCCCCAACAACTTGGGGTCTTTACAAACCTCATATCAAAATATTATTTTGTTTTCTCCTCTTTGACTTCTGTTGCTTTTTCAGCATCCTTCTTTTTTACGCTGCCTTTCCTGTCATTGATTTTTTTCGCTGTCTTTTTTGCGCGCCTGACTTTTTTCATGTTTAGTATACGCAAATCCATTTGTTTTGCCCTGTCTGCTATTGCAAGCGCTTTCTTTGAACCTACGCCAGATGAAATTATTATTGCATTTGCGCCATTATTTTTCAGGGTTTCAAGGTCTTCAATATTCTTTGCAATCGATGCGTTAACCAGGGAAGATCCTTTGCTATCGCTAACTTTGCACATGTAGCGCACGGATTTTGGCGTTCTAAAGCCTATCCGTGGCATTGAAGGCGACCCGCCTTTCTGGATCTTCATCTTGCTGTGCCTGCCAACAGGCCTTCTCCACCTGATGCCTAATTTTTTATATCTTGCATAGTCCTGAGACTTGAATCTCTTGCTCATCCGTGAACAACTCCTTTTGAAGTATGACGCGTGGTGATGTATATGCCGTCCTGAAATATTCTTCGGTCACGGCCGCGCAGCTTGCAAGCCCGCTCAATGTTAGCTGCCGTCTGTGCAACTTCTTCAATGTCTATGCCAGACACTGTTATATTTTCCTTGTCAATTTTCACTTCTGCCTTGCCTATGACAGGAACTTCCCTGATTGATTTCTCGCCGAGAAAATTCTTGACTTCTATATTACCCGCCTTAACGGAAACAGTCATTGGGAAGTGCTTGAATATCACTTTCATTTCATATACATACCCAGTTGTTACGCCGTGCATCATGTTTCGTAGATGCGCATGAATCGTGCCAATCATTGCAAAGCTTTTCCTGTCTTCTCCCAGATAGCTTATGGAGATGTTATTTCCGTCTTTTGCAATTTTTATGTCGCAGTAACGCGGATCATCAAAACTTTTTGATATTTCGCCCATCGGGCCTTTGACCTTAAGGCTAAGACCGTCCACAGTTACATCAACGTCGTTCAAGATAGTTATAGACTTTTCCATTACAAACCCCTTTTCTTAGCGAACAGACGCCTTAGGCGTCATATCCTTTAAGGTATTTGTATTCCCAAAAACAAATTTGGTTTTTACAAAACCTTTTATATTATTTAAATTTTTCATCATGATTTCACCTAGTAAACATATCCCAAAAGCCTTCCGCCTGTATTGTTTTTCTTCGCCTCTTCGTGGGTCATTATGCCTTTTGGAGTAGACAAGATTATCACGCCTACGCCCTTTGCCGGAAGATAGCGCGATTCCCATTTCTCAAATTCGTTCTTCTGGACAGCAAATCTTGGCTTTATCACATGAGCCCTGTTTACATGACCGACAAGCTCAACCTGTATTTTTCCTCCGCGGCCATCTTCAATGTACTCAAAGCTTCCGATAAATCCTTCTTTCTGCATTATCATCAAAACATTTTTTATCAAATCAGAAGCCGGGACTACGCATAGCTTGTGCCCAACCTTCTCCGTGTTCCATATCACATAAAACATGTCAGCAAGCGGGTCGTGTTTCATAACTATCACCTATACTTCCTGAAGCCAAGCTCGTAGGCCACTTCCCTGAAGCATCTCCTGCAGTACATCAGGCCGTATTTTCCAATAACGCCCCTGAAGCTTCCGCATCTTATGCACTTCTTGGCGCCTTTTCCAACTTTTCTTTTTACTGCCTTATGCCTCATACAAAATCCCTTTTTAGTAAAAAGGTCTTTTGAAACCCCAAAAACTTGGTGGTCCTGCGGACAATTTTACTTATTATATTTTTAGTAAAAAAGGTCTTTTGAAACCCCAAAAACTTTTTGGTTTTTTCAAAACCTTTTATATTATTTATATTCATTCTATTGCAACTCCAAACTGATTTTTGACAAACATCATTGCTGCGTCCCTTGAAATTGCATGCATCTTCCCAAGCTTTTTTGGATTTTTCTTTTTCTTTACCCTGTAGCCAGGTCTTTCCAATGTAACGCAGACATCAAAGCCCAAAATTCCTATTTTAGGCTCGTATTCCATTCCAGGAACTTCTATGTATTCCTTTACTCCAAAGCTGAAATTTCCTGAATTGTCAAAACACGATAATGGAAGCTTCATGTCTCTTGCTTCCAACAAACGGCGCAAAAATTCATTGCAATCTTCCCTGATTGTTACTTTTACGCCAATCGGTTTGTTCTTAGGAACATTAAACGTGGTCCTTTTTTTCGTCTTTGTTATTACAATCTTTTTCTGGCTTAGCTTTTCTAAAATTATCTTAGCGTCATCAACCTTTACTTTAGTGCCACATCCCATGTTAAGCGTTATCTTCGCTATTTTTATGTCACGCATTAAGTTGACGGTTTCAGACATCAGAACCACCTACAGCTACCAAAGGCTTGTCTTTGCCCAATATGAATATATAGTCTTTAGGAACGAGCAATTTCCTTTTCTTTGTTTCGAGTATTACCTCATTTTTATGAGAGCCTTTTTTGATTATTATGGATCCGATTTTTCCTGTAATGCCAGCGTTGTTTCCCTTTATTATCAAAGCTGCGGCACCTTTTTCAAACGGCAGCACGTCAGATATTTTTCCGTCTTTTACCACCAATACATCGCCAGTTGAATAAGATTTTCCGTCGGCAAGGATATTTGTCCCGTCGTGAAAATTCAGCTGGACTTTTGATTTTTTAACTATGGACTTGTTCCTTATTTGCAACATCTGGAAAGCATCCTTTTTGTCGATCTCTGAAACATACAACCCGTCTTTGCCTACAACAACCCGGTGAACATGGTTGCCAACTTCTACAATGTCCATTAAACCCACTGGGTAATTTTTGTCTGTTTTTACTTTTCCGTTTATCTTGACTTTTCTGCTTGTAAGTATAGTTCTAGCTTCCTTTGCATCAGCTGCAAAGGAAAAAACATCCCTGAGCAAGACTGTCATTGGTATGCAAAAATTGCTGCTGTGAGGGCCGGGTGAAGGCGTACCTACAAACTTTTTCTCTTTTCTCTTAACAGGCCAAAACTTTGGCGCCAATAATCGCTTCATACAAAATCCCTTTTGTTATTGAATAGACGCGTACGCGTCAGTTCTTTACGGTCTTTTGAAACCCCAAAAACTTGGTGGTCCTACGGACAATTTTACTTATTATATCTTATCCTTGAATCACTACCCCCGATTTTATTGCCTTTGGCTTTTTTTTGCCGCCAGCCTTCATTCTCAGCTTATCTTCCATATTGAACCTTGTTATCATGACATTTGAAGGGTCTATTGATGCAGGGACTTCCTGCCCTGATATTTTCTTGACTTTTACACCCTCGATCTGTATTTTTAGTTTTTTTAAGTCAACCAATGAAACTTTGCCGCCTTTTTTCCTGAAAGTGCCGCGCATTACAACAACTTCGTCGCCCACGCGCACCTGAGCAGATCTTTTCTTGGTTTCTTTGCGAAGAGCCTTGTCAAGATGCGCCGATGCCATTGCCTGGCGGCGGTGCAATGGAGCGTGCGCCCTATACTTTCTCTGTTTCCTGGGCTGCTTTGAAGACACCCATTTTGGAGAATAATTTTTTTTCATAGCAAACCCTTTTTGTAAAAAGGTTTTGCATAACCCAAAACAAATTTGGTTTTTACAAAACCCTTTATATTATTTTTACTTATTTGATTTTCCATTTACAACACCATACTTGCTATCTTGCCTATAGCACTAAAGCGCTCCACAACTTCTTTTGCGATAACGCTCCTTATTTCAGTCCCCTGCGGCTCGAAATTTTTCGGATTTACAAGCACAGCAGCATTATCCTGGAATTTTATGCGCGTTCCATCAGGGCGCATGTATTCATGTTTCTGTCGGACAATGACGGCGTGAACAAGCTCATGCCTTAACTTTTCCTTGCCTTTTTTTACTGAACAAATTATAACGTCACCAACACCTGCTTTCTGCAGCCTTCTTAAGCGTCCCTTGTAGGTCTTTACAGCTATCAGTTCGAGCTCTTTTGCGCCAGAGTTGTCAACACAAACTAACCTTGTCTTAAGCTGTATTGACTTGACCACGTTTGCTGATACTGGCTTCATAACAAACCTCTTGCTAGCCTTTCTTTTGCAAAAGAAAGGTTACCGTATCCAAAGAAACTTGTGGTTCCTACGGAACTTTTTATATTATTTGCATTTTTCATTATCATTGTTCAACTACCTCGAATACTACAAATTTTTTGCTTTTTGAGACTGGCCTGCATTCACCTATACGAACCATGTCGCCTATTTTTGCCGATATGCATTTTGGATTATGTGCTGAAATTCTTGTCTTCCTTCTTTCGTATCTTTCATATTTTGGAACATAATTATAGTAATTCCATTTTACAACCGCGGTATCCGTACCCCTGTTTGAAACAACCGTGCCTTCAAAGATGCGCCCTCTTATCTTAAGAGTTCCATGCCAAGGACACTTATCGCTTGTGCAGTCACGCTCAGGCATTCTTGCCTCCAAACCCACGTCAGTTTTTGCTTTTACCACATTATCACCATTTTTTAATCTGTTTTTTTATGCGATCTTCCGGCCTTGCGACCAGAAAATCACCATTAACTATCACATTTTTGCCGTTCAATTCAATCTTGAACTTTGCGCTTTTTTTGAAAATGCTCTTTGTTTTTCCGCCGTTTTTTATCACGAATGTTTTCATTGTTTCATCAACAACTTTCCCTTTTGTCCCAATGTTGGAAGAGTTTCTTGATTCAACAACCTCGCATGGCAGCCCTATAAACTCATGTTGAAGTATGTTTTTTTCATTTCTTGACATCACAGGACCTCTATTATTTCACTTGGAAATCCTTCTTTTACCAGGACTGTTTTTACGCGTTCCCTATGGTCGCCCTGAAGCTCTATTTCATTGTTCTTGTATGTGCCACCGCAAGCGAGTTTTCGCTTCAGCGTTTTCAGAAGCTCCTTGACATCGATTTTCGAAGTGTCAATTCCTTTTATCACGGTTGTTGTTTTTCCATAGCGTTTTTTTACCAATAACACTTTTATTTTTTGCGCTTCTTTTGCTATTGTCTCACATATACAAAGCTCCAATGGTAGACCACATTTCGTACACACAGGCATTTCTTTCAAGCACCTCCGCTAGCCTTTTCTTGACGATATGACGCCTTGGCGTCGGTCTGTTTTGAAAAGGTTACCGTATCCAAAAGAAAACTTTTGAACACTAAAATTTTATAGTTTATTATCATTTTTATTTTTCTCCTTTTGATGCTGTATTGTAAGCATTCTTGCTATTGTGCGGCGCGACTCGCAGATCCTTCCAGGATTCTTGACAGTGCCGCCGACCTCGCTTGAAGCCTTCTCTTTTGAAACTTCAAGCCTAAGTTCCCTTATTTTTTCCCTGATTTCTACATCACTCATTTCCCGTATTTTTTTTGACTTTAGTATTGCCATACAAAATCCCTTTTTTCAGCGAACAGACGCACTTTGTGCGTCATATCCTTTAAGGTCTTTTGAAACTCCAAAAACTTTTTGGCTTTTTCAAAACCTTTTATATTATTTTTCATTATCATTGAACCTCGATCATGAACTCTCTGCCGGCTTTACTTCAGCTTCTGTTTTCACGACCTGCTCTTTTTTTGGCGCT
>DATDTP010000010.1:0-12848 GCA_035290775.1 archaeon
ACACAGCATCTGCACTGGCAAGAGACACGTCAGGAAACACAGCGCAATCCGCATCGCTGCCGTACACAGTAATAGACAACACAGCAGCCTCTCTCACGCCACAGCCTTCATCAATAACAATAAGCAATGTCACTTACAGCGAAAACTCGTCTTTTGTATTGACAATAACGTTCAACAATACAGGGCTGGGCGGCGCCTATAACACAAACATATCGCTGTCAATGCCAACAAACATTAGCGCAAATGCAACTCTTGTATCATGCGGCAAGGTGGGAGAAAACGGTTCTGTTTGCACAGCCTCTTATCTTATAACAGCCCTGCCAAAGATAGCGGCAGGAAACTTCACTGTAAATGTAACAGCAAACTGGACAAACCCTGACAACACGGCAGGCTCAAATAGCACGCCATTTATAGTGACAATAGCAGACAAGAGCTGGACAGCATCGCCTGCTTACATATCGCTTGTGGCATACCAGAACACTTCAGGCAATATTACAATAAACATCTCAAACATAGGCGACTTCAACCAGAACATATCTGTCAATTCAACAGGCAATATAACGCAGTTTATAACGCACAACAATCACATATTCGTAGCCAACAAAACAAATGGCACAGTAACAATCTTTTATAATTTGTCTTTGTCGCGGCCAATAGGCATATACAACGGGTCTATAATATTAATAAACAGGACAGCCTTCCCGCCTGAAATAAACATAACGTTGCAGGTGAATGTTACAGATAATATCCTGCCTTCAATATCAGCAGCAAACATATCGTTGCCGCTAATAGAAGCAGGCTTTGCAAGCCTTAACATATCAGCAAACGTCACAGACAATATAAACATAAGCAGGGTGTGGGCAAACATCACAAGCCCGCAGGCAAACTCGACAAATTTCATGTCAAACATTTCAAATGTTACGTACAGGGTCGAGTTCACGCCATCAAAAGGCGGCGTTCATAATATAACAATTTATGCAAACGACACGTCAGGCAATATACAAACATTAAGCGCAGGCGTGTTCACCTCAATAGGAGCAGCAGGCGGGCCAACAAATGTAACGCCTATTGCAATAACAGTTGCAAACATGACATTCAAGACAAATGTAACATTACAGATAAACATAACGCTTGGAAACAACGGGCCGGGGACAATGAGGTATGCAAATATAACTGTTATAGAAGAATTCAGCGGAGCATGGTCAACGCCGAGCAAGACGCAGTATTGCGCAAACATATCTGCAAATACAAACTGCACTGTTTCATTCAACATAACGCTGCCTTTAGGCGCGTCATCAGGCTCAAGGGACGTGCTCATAAATTCAACATGGATATCCCCTGATTTGACAATAAACTACACAAGCAATTTCACAGACATTATTGTCCAGTCAAACCCAAAAATAAACATAACAAACCCTTCAATGCTCAAAACAATTGACCATGGCGTGACACTCACGGATAATTTCACAATAGAAGACGTGGGAAATGCCTTGATAAGCGGGATATCGTACAATATTTCAGGCGGCAACCTGCCAATATCGTGGCTTACGCTTGACCCGACATCAGGCACGACAACAAGCCTTGCAGCAGGCGCAAACTTCACTGTCCTCATTCAGATAGCAGTGCCGCAATCGCAGCTTGCAGGCAGTTATGCTACGATAATGAACGCAACCTCATCTAATGGCGGGTATGATGAGATGCTTTTGAATGTGACCGTGCCTGTAAACGGCTCATGGTCTTACGCGCCTTCGTCAATCAGCGCCTCAACCCCCATAGGCACGTCAGGCAACTTCACCATAAATGTGACAAACCTTGGCAATATAAACCTTACATTTGCTGTAGTCGGCTCAGGCAATGCAACAGGCATGCTGGGCATACCGGATGACAGGCCGACAACGCCGGGCATAATGTTTCCTTTGGTTATAAATTATTCTATCCCGTCTGGCCAGACACCAGGCGTCTACGGCGTAACAATGCAAATATCAAATGCATCAGGCTCGCCAACGCTGCAAAGCACTGTGATAACAATGATAGTAGGAGACACGGCGCCAACAATAGCAGGCGAGCTTGTTACGCAGACTGCATTTGACCTGAACTTCCAGACAACAGACATAAGGGCAAATGTTACAGACAACAACGCAGTCAGCAGCGTCATAGCAACAGTGTACAAGCCCAGCGGCGTAGACAACATAACGCTTGCAAAAATAATCAGCACCAATACGTACAACGCCACATACACGCCAGACCAGGCAGGAAACTATACAATAGTCATAAACGCAACAGACAATTCAGGCCTTACAACATTTTCCTCCCCTGTTGTGTTCAATGTAACAGGCGCAACAACAGTAAAAGTTACGTCAAATATTTCCTCTATCACGCTGTCAAACATAACCTTGGCGCAAGGCGCAACCATTCCATTAAACATAACGTTCAACAATACAGGAACTGGAGCAGCAAGGCATTCAAACCTTACATTCTCTCTGCCTTCTGGCTGGAGCGCGTCGCAGTCAACAATTCCAATGGGCAACATTTCAAAGGGCACAAACGCCACAACAACTGTAATCATAACAGTGCCTGCAAACACGTCTGCAACGTCTTACACGATAACGCCTACTGCAACATGGACCCAGCCTAACCAGAGCTTGGAAATAAACACGACAAGCATAACAGTTACAGTGTCATCAAACCCTGTCCTAAGGATAAATGAAGACTCTGTAACAGCAACAACGCAGCACGGCACAACCCTTACAGTAAATGCAACATTGAACTCAACAGGAAATGCAGTTGCAACAAATGCTTCGCTATTATGCACGTCAGCATTGTGCACAAACTTTTCAGTAACGTTTAATGTCTCGTCGCTTACGCTTGCGCAAAATGCAGTGCGCGTAGGCATAAACATATCAGTGCCGTTGGGCCAGGACCCGGGCGTTTATTCGCTTACAGTAAACACCTCAACAAGCAGCGATTATATGATAATAAATGTGACCGTGCCTACAAACACAAGCTGGACGCGTTCTCCTGCATCATTGCCAGATGTTAAGATAGGCGCCAACACAGCAGGCAATTTCAACACGCTAAATATAACCAGCTTTGCAAACGTAATAATATTATTAAATATTTCAATAGAAGGCAATATAACAAACTACACCACAACAAACGTAACGCAGCTCAGCCTTGGAAAGTTGGAGACAGTTTCAGTCCGCGTAAATTTCACGTCGCCGTCAGTAGGCGGCATATACAACGGCAATGTTACTATAACAAACAGCAGCGGCGTGCCTTCCCAGTTAAACACTTCACTGCTGCTTAATGTCACGCAGTTCACGATAACCATTATTTCGCCTACATCTACATCTATAATAAACACAAGCGCAGGCTCGCTGATAAATATAACAGCAAACGCAACCCTTGCAGGCGAAGCAATAGCAGAAAACATAACATGGACTGTTGCTGTTGGAGGCTCTTCGTGCGCTGTTAATTCATCTTCCTTTAGCGCTGGCTGGCTAATAAGATGCGCTGCGCCAAGCCTGCCTGATGGGGTGCTCTACAACCTGCAGCTAACAGGCAACTACACAACGCTTGTCACAGTTTCAACCCAAACAGAAACAAATGCTGTTCGGTATACAGACTCCTCGCCGCCGCAATTCGCCAGCATCAGCAGGCCTCTTGTCGAAAAAGGAAACAATGTTACAATAATCGCAAACATCACGGAAAACACAAACGTAAGCGCTGTTACAATAAATATCACTTATCCAAATGGGACAATACAAAAATTCAACATGACAAA
This sequence comes from archaeon, assembly GCA_035290775.1. Lineage (GTDB taxonomy): Archaea > Aenigmatarchaeota > Aenigmatarchaeia > GW2011-AR5 > GW2011-AR5 > JACQNW01. Next base: position 3,785 of record DATDTP010000010.1, read on the forward strand.
CATTTCTTCAGACACCGCAAGGTCAAACTGGACGGTCCTGATTACAGACGCAACAGCAAGAGGCGACTATGACTTCACCATAACAGCCAACGACACATTTGGAAACCAAAACAGTTCATCCTCATTCTTTTCAATATTCGAGCCAGTATCAGTTTCCGGAACATCGCTTGACCCGGACAATGACGTGATAAATATGACGCTGAAATTCTACAGGGAAAACCATAATTTAAGCGCGAACACGCTCCTGCAGACAGTTGCAACATTAGGGAACGGCAGCTATTCAGGGACAATAAACAACAGGACATATGACTTGGAAGTGGATTATGGCGGCCATTCGCTCGTATTCAAAAATGTAAATGTAAGCAACAATGTAATAGACCCTGTCCTGCTCGACGATTTGCCAACAAAATACATGACGATTACTGGCAGCAGGGGGCCATTGAAGGGCCTTGCAGTAAAGTCAAACATAAATGCGTCAAGCATTAATGTCACATTCAGCTTTACAGGCACTGCTTTCACGCACATTAATGCAATAAAGCTCTACAAATGCGCTGTTCACAACTTCACGCAGCCAAGCCTGGGATGCACTGGAACATGGGAAAAGTTATCCCCTGTGCTTAATGTTGTAAATGAAACAGCCTACGCAACTGTATCAACGCTGTCGATATTTGCAGCAGCCGAGGAAGTCAGGTGCGGAGACAATATTTGTGACATTAACTTTGGCGAGTCATCGGTGACGTGTTCTGCAGACTGCGGGTCAGCATCCACAGGCGCTAGTGGCGGAGGGGGCGGTGGTGGAGGGGGAATTTCACAAAGCCAGCTCCGCGAAGAATTGCAAACGCTCAAGAAATCTACAGCAACCCCGCAGAGCTTCTCAGTTGAAACAGACCTGATAGATACAATAATGTCGCCGGGCGAGACAAAAATATTTTCGCTTTTCCTCTCAAATAATGAGGACAAGCCTGCAGAATCTATCATAAGCGCAATAGGCCCTGCAACGCGATTCCTGACATTTGACAATACGCACGTTTCAATAAACGGAAGCGAAACCGCATTGGTTAAGATAACAGCCTATATACCTGAAGACACGCTGCCGGGAATCTACAGTGGCGATGTCCAGATAACTGTTGGCGATGAGCAGCGCAACATGCCTGTCACAATAACAGTTGCATCTGAAAAGGACGCGGTCATAGACGTTGCGTTGGATATAATTACAAAGGAAGTAGAATTAAACAGCTCATTGAGATTCAAAGTCACGCTGACAAACATAGGTTTCCAGAAGCACAAGGCGCTTAACATAACATACAATGTAAGGGAAGCATCTAGTGAAAGTTTGATAGCCAGCTTTCATGAAAACATCACGCTGGACGAAACGCGTTCCACGTTTACGCGGGCGTTTAGCATGATGGGCGTGAAAAACATAACGCTTGGAAAATACTTCCTCGAGGCTGTAATATCATACAATGACAAGACATCGGTTGCCATAGACCTGTTTGATGTGGTAGAGCAATTCTGGACGCCTTTCAGGGTCATGCTCGTCACGCTAAGCGCAGGCTCTTTGGCTTCAGTGTACGCAGGATACAGGATCAGGAAAGCCTACTTAAGAAGAAGGTCTTCAAAAAAGCGTTACGCATCCCCGCTTGAATGGAAAAGCCTGCCTAAGGGAGAGCTATGGCTTGGAAAAATAGGGGAAACAGAAAAAGAAGCGACATTCAAGCTTGATGACCTGACAACGCACGTGCTCACAGCAGGCGCAACAGGCTCTGGAAAAAGCGTAAGCGCCATGGTAATAGTGGAAGAGGCTCTCAAGAAAAAACTGCCTGTCGTGGTGTTTGACCCGACAGCACAATGGACAGGCTTTGTAAGGCCCGACACAGAACAAGGCATGCTAAACACGTTCAAGAAATTCAAGATGAAGCAGGAAGACGCAAGGCCGTTCAAGGGATTGATATATGAAATCACAGACGTGAATGTGCAAATAGACATACGCAAATATATGAACCCGGGAGAAATAACAGTCTTCACATTAAACAAGCTAAAGCCGGGAGAGTATGACCAGGCTGTACAAAATATAGTGAACATGATATTCAGCATCACATGGGAAGAATCTTCAAGCCTGAAGATGCTGGTGTGCTTTGACGAAGTCCATAGGCTGCTTGAAAAATACGGAGGAAAGGGCGGCTACACAGCATTGGAAAAAGCGTGCCGTGAGTTTAGAAAATGGGGAATAGGCATTGTGATGGTGTCACAGGTATTGTCAGACTTCAAGGAAGCGCTGCGCGGCAATGTATTGACAGAAGTGCAGATGCACACAAAGCTGCTTGAAGATATAGACAGGGTAAAAACCAAGTATGGCGAAGAATACTCGAACCGCATAACAAGGCAGGAAGTAGGCGTTGGCATGATACAAAATCCAAAGTACAACAACGGCCGGCCATGGTTCGTAAACTTCCGCCCGCTTCTGCACTCGCCTCACAAGATAACGGAAAGCCAGATGAACACTTACAAGAAGTTCACGTCAAAAATGCAGGAAATCGAGACGCAGATAGAAGAATTGAAAACAAGAAAGATAGACACTACAGACATAGAGCTCGAGCTAAAGCTGTGCAAGGACAAAGTAAAAACAGGCGTCTTCAGGACAGCTGAAATTTACATAGAAAGCATGGAAGAAAGCCTGAAGCGCTACAAAGGCAGAGCTGCCAAGTGATTAGTATGAAAATTATTTTGCCTATAGTTGTTTTATTTTTGCTAATTCATCCAGCCCATAGCTTGCCGCTTTCAGTGGACTACAAAAATATTACTGTAGAAACCGGAGACAGCGGCCTTGTAGTGTTTACGGTTACAAACAACGGAAACAGCATAGACAAGCTGTTTTTTGGCGTTGTCACAGAGCTTCAGGCAAGCATCAGCATCAATAACATATCATTAAAAAAAAATGAGACAAAAGCATTTCCGATAATCATCAGCGTGAACAATTCATTTACATCGGGCAAGAAAGAAGTAAAATGGCATTTTTCATCGAAAAACGACTCTATTAGCGGCACAGTTTATGTAACAATAGGCAAGCCGCCTGAAAATTTCACAGGCATAATAAATGGGCACAAAAAAAGCCTGGAGAATATATCGTCGTATAACCTCACAGAAAGTGAAAAGCTCCTTGCAGAGCAGGCAAAAGACGCTATCAGCCAGTCAGAATTATTTTATTCAGAAGCAATGTTTGATACAGCTTTGCAAAAAGCCGCAGAAGCAGGAGCCCTGATTAAGCAGCTTGAGTTGGCAAAAACCAAAGAAATTCCTGTGCAGATTCCTGTCAGCCTTATCATGCTCATAGCAATCCCAGTAGCTGGAATTATAGCATTTATAATTTACCGCCATACAAAGATAAATATCAGGCAAATCCATATCTTACACAGGCCGGGCTTCCTGAAAAGTATAAAAATGCCGCATTTGCCTAGCAGGGAAAAAACAACGCCGCAAGCAAAAACAAATGACATAAGAACAAGGATAGACGAATGTGAAAAAATCGTAAAAGCAGTAAACAGCCAAGAGCTAAACATTGAATTGCAGCTCGTGAAGGAAAAATATGGGCAAGGAATGATGATATTGTGCGCTGAATATCTTTCCCGGCTTGAGGCAAAGCTAAAGAGTGGTTAAAAAATGGCATCAAAATGTATAATCTGTAATGCTGGCATGAAAAATTCTTACAGCAACATATGCATGGCATGCATGGATAACTTCAGGGGTTATCCTGCAAAAAAATTGCCTGCTGTTACTAAAAAAGATGCTGTTGAAGAGAGAAAAACCGCGGTTGAGGAGAAAAAAGCTAAGAAGGAAGAGATAGTAGAAAAACCAACAGAAGAAGTTGAAAAAGAGAAAGGCGATGATGCTGTAGAGAAAGACAATGATGAAGAGAAAGGCGATGACGAAGAAAAAACTGATAATAAAGGCAAGAAAAAAGTCAAAATACCCGCGGAATACATGATACCCATAGAAAAGCTTGGCGGAAAAATTGAAATGCTCACTGAAATAAAAACCCAGAATGACGAGCGCTTTTCGCAGGTGTCAGAACAGATGGGCGAGCTAAGAAGGATGTACATGGACAGGGAAAAAGATTTTCAGGAAATGGAAACTGTCTTCGACAAGCTAAAAGACATGGTAGATGAAATAAACCCGCAGAAGGTGAGCAAGAAGTTTGAAAAACTGTCCCTTGATATTGAAAAGCTTGATGCAAAACTGGAAAAATCAGAGATGATAGCAAAGAAAACAAGGAAAGAAATAGACCTTGCGCGCAAAACATTCAGCCGCGTCAAGAGCGTTGACAACGTGCTAAGGATAGCCGAAACCCTTGACGTTAAGATAAAAAAAATAGAAGAAGCAAGGCAGTTTTCAGAGAAAACAGCGGCAAAAGCAGAGACAGTATTCTCGGAAATGAACGAAAATATAGCGACCATAAAAAAGGAGATGGGGACGCTCGAAAAAATAGATGACGTGACAAAAGACCTCATAAAAGATATGGAAAAGCTGAAGCTGAAAATGGACAATGAAGTCGTAAAAAAGAAGGACCTTACAAATATGCAAGTGCCTGATGCTGTAAAGCCCGACAATGAAAAGCTTGACGAGCTCATCAAGTCTCTGCAGGCATTGGAAAAAGACAAGCTTGAGAAAGACAAGAAGATTGAAGAAATACAAATGCAGGGAAGCGCGTTATTGAAGATCGAAAATCTTGAGAAGGAAAAAGAAAAAATAAGGGAGGCCATGCGGGAAGCAGAAAACGAAATGAAATCAGGCGAACTGAGCAAAAAAACTTATTATGAGCTTGCAAAAAGCAATAACAAGAGCCTGAATGAAATAGATTCAATGCTCGAAGGCATAGGCAAAGATATATTATACAAGAAGATGCAGCTTCTGGAATCGCGTGTCGAAAAATTATCAACTTCCGCTTCGTTATATGCAACCAGGCCCGATATTGAAGGCGTTGAAGAGCGCATGAAGTACCTCGAGAGTTTTGCTGAAGGCTCTGAAAACTTTGGAAGCTACCTCAGAAAGTCAAAGGAATTGCAGCAGATACTTCTGAATAAAATAGAGGCGCTTGAAGCTTCTGTACAGAGCCTGAAAGAACGCCAAAGAGGGAAAACTGACAACAACACAGATTACTTTAAAAAGCATGAATCTGACATCAGGCTTTTGACCAAAAAATATAACAGCCTGAAAAATATCGAGCATGATGCAGAAGAAATGAAACGCGTCCTTGACGATGTGAGCAGCCTGAAAATGTCTGCTGCAAGGAAAGAGGATGTAGAAGAGCTGAAGGAACATATGGAAAGGATAATGAAAAAAAACACTGACGTGCTGCGCGCAGTTTCTGGTATGGTGTGATGTATGAATATAGATGATTATATGAGCGAGATGGAAGAGCTTACAAATAAAATTTCCAATAAAAAAAGCGTTGTGCACGCAAACGGCGATACGCAGCTGCTGCCCATGAAAGGCATAAAAGACAGGATGAACAAGCTCGAAAGCAGCATAAAAAATATCGAAGGCATTGCAGTCCAGTTTATTGAATCCAGCCGCTCGTTCGCAGCAAAGATAGAGGGCATTGAGGAGCGTATGGACGATATAGAGCAGCTGCAGTCATCGCAGGTGGAAAAGCTTGAAAGGCTGCCTGCTCTCATAAAAAAGCTTGAAGCGCTTGCAAACGGCAATAACGAAGGGTCTAGAGTAGAAAGCCTTGAAGATACGCTTAAAAATGCAATCGACGTTCTTGAATCAATAAGCGGGAAAATTTCAGGCATTGAAACACGCCTGAAAAAGATTGAGCAAAAGCCTGCAGCAAAAAGCGAAAAACCAGCAAAGAAGTCCAGCAGCATATCAGACATTAAGGCAAGGATCATGAAGCTGAAGAAGAGCCGTTAAGATTTCGAAGCTTTCGCTAGGAATCGTTGCAGTCATGAAGGGCTTTGGAGCCTGCGCATACATTTATAAAATTTAAAAACAAAAAAATTCAATGCCTAAAGGCGATACAAAAGAAGCTCTAATAGTATCTCCGAAAGTAAAAATTAGCGGTTAAAGGGGTTATATACCCCAGTAACCCACTAATTGGCTTTTATGAGTAAGAAAGCCAGTAATTTAGTGGATTTTATCCATAAATCCTTTTCTATCAGTCCTAACGGCTATGATGCAAAGGATTTTGCGGCTTTGTTGACTCTTGCATCAACATACAACAGTTACGTAGAGACTGTAAACGACAAAGATTTGCCAAACGCAGACACGCTGCACTTGAAAATAAAAAAAAATGCAGACGTTCTTTCCCTGCTGGAAAATTTCTTGAACATAACAAAGAAATACCTGCCAATGCTCAACGGAAAGAGAGCAGTAGTTATTGCTGACATAACATATGATCCGTTCTTTGGCGATGAATCTGCTCAAACATGGGTGCATGGATACAAGCCCGTCAAGGGCTGTATAGGGTGTTACAAGTTTTTTGCCATGCACATTATCGTTGACAATAAACGATACTTTGTCTATGCAATACTTCTGGACATTATAGACAATCAAGCAGAGCTTCTGGAAGAAGCCCTTGATTACATCAAGGGCTACGGCATAAAGATAAAGCATTCTCTTTTGGACAGAGGCTTTGCAGACTCAAAGATACTTGAGCTGTTCAGAAAGAGAAAAATGAAGTATCTTGTGTTGTATCCAAAGCATAGAAACATAAAGAAAATCGTCAGAGAAATGAAGCGAAGCTTCATTAACAGGAAGTTTTATGTCAAAGGCGTAGAAACAAGGCTTGTTATCGGCAAGACTGAAAAGATAACTTGGGTTTTCGTGACAAATATGCAGTATATGGATCTTGTCAAATACATAAGGCTCTACAGGAAGCGGTGGAACATAGAAACAGGCTTTCGTATGCAGGACGAGGCGCAGATAAAGACGAAAAGCAAGCGCATAGAGATACGCTACTTTTACTTTCTTATCGCGCTTCTTCTATACAACTGCTGGAAAGTCCTGAAAGAAAAAATCTCCTTCAGGAGATTTTTGATCAAATTGCAGAGGGGTGTGGAAATATGCAAGCATACGACAAAGCCGACATAAGCAAAATTCATGAATAGAACAAGAGATTTGTTTAGATGTTAAAATCTTTGATGCATGAAATTTTGTCTTTCCTTATAATAAACTGTCTTAAAATTCTTTTTTTCCAAATGCTTAAGCCGCCAAAATCAAGTTTGCTCCATTGGCGGCTTTATTGTAGTAAGCTACATTCGGAGATACTATCTAAAGATGGAACACGAACAATATTTGTCTGAATACAAGATACTTCTAACAACAACCCTTACAATTATGTTTGGTCTTGCTGTAGGAGTAGCATCCGAAAACATACCAACAGTAGTTGACAAAGCACTGGCGATATATGTAATTTTAATTATAGGTCTTGCAGCATTCAAGATTATGCAAAAATACTACACTAATATACTGGAAAAATTAAGATATAGAATAAGAGTAGGTGAATAAAATGCCTGATATAATTTCATTACTACAGGATCCAATTGTAGCATTCGTAATAATAGTTATTATTATATACATTCTATTTTTAAGGAAGAAACATTAATCGCTTTTTCCAGAACGCTTTCGAGAAAGTTTCATCAATGACAGGTTGCCTTGACGCTTTCTTCAAAAATATCCAGCCCTCTTTCAGCTTCTTGTCTTGTTATTACAAGCGGAGGGCAAAATCTTATTACATTTTTCCCCGCGCCCAATAAAATCATGCCTCTTCGCGCAGCCTCGCACTGGATAGCATCTCTTCCATTTGGATTTATCTTCCTGGATTTTTTGTCTTTAACTATTTCTATTCCTATCATAAGGCCTATGCCACGGACATCTCCTATTGTTTCATGCTGTTCTTTCATCTCTTCCAGGCGTTTCATCATTAGCTTGCCTATGCGCTGCGCATTGGCGCCAAGCTTTTTCTTTTTCATGTAATTCAGGGCAGCAATTCCCGCTGCGCAGCTGACAAGATTGCCGCCAAAAGTATTGCTATGGGCGCCAGGCGCCCAGTCCATGATTTTTTTGCTGCTAATTGTTGCGCCTATTGGCACGCCGCCGCCAATGCTTTTGGCCATGGAAACAATGTCAGGCGTGACAGAAAAATTATCTATTGCCAAAAATTTTCCTGTCCTGAATCCGCCAGACTGGACTTCATCATCACAGTAAAGTATATTGTGCTGAGTGCAAAGTTTTCTCACGCCTTTTACAAAGCTCTTTGGCGGCACAACATATCCGCCCTCGCCCTGTATAGTTTCCATGAATAAAGCCGCTGCATCTGTATTTTTCATGGCCTTTTCTAATTTATCCAAGCAAAAGCTGCTTGCTTCTTCCGGCTCCATCTGCATCCTATACCAGTATGGGTAAGGCACATGCGTGACAGGAAGGAATGGCGCATAGCGCTCTCTTTGTACAGGCTTTGAATTAGTCATGGACAGGCTTCCCATCGTTCTTCCATGAAAACAATGGTCAAATGCAATAACTCGTTTCTTTTTTGTATGCCATCGTGCGCATTTGTAAGCAGCCTCGACAGCTTCTGTTCCTGAATTGGAAAGAAAGACATTGTCAAGATTTTTATTATTAATTGTTTTCATCAATGTTTCTGAAAATATTACAGGCAATTCATGAAAAAAATCCGCAAAGCCTACATGCGTCATGTGGCTTGCCTGCCTTCTGATAGCAGAAAGAACGTAAGGATTGGCATGCCCCACGTTCATCACTGCAATGCCTGCCCCAAAATCCAGATAGCGCCGCCCTTCCACATCAGTCAAATAGCAACCTTTGCCGTCTTTAATTACAATAGACTGGTCGCGCATAGTGCATCCTGAAATAATTTTCCTATCTCTGGCAATTATTGCTTTTGACTTTTTGCCTATTGGAAGATCACAAATAAAGTGTCCTGGCATAATTCTAATTATTTGGCATTATAATAAAGATTTTCTATGAAGCAATACAGTAACTTTTAGTAAATAGTCTTGTTTGTTCGGTTCGCTATCATATAGACAACTACAATATGCCTAGTGGC
>DATDTP010000011.1:0-9051 GCA_035290775.1 archaeon
TCTTTACCTGCCACAACAGCCTCTGTGCCTGCTATTGTTTTTGCGGCGTCTCCTATGCTTTCCATGCCGCTGCCCGAAAAATCCTGTTTTGCATAACCGTCAAACGCGCCGCTAAGCACTCTATGAATTGCATCAGAAGACCCAAGATTTTCCCATCCTTCCCACAAGCCGGCTGCCGCAGCTGCGCCAGCTCCGTAAAGCCCTATTTTTTCGAGAAAATTTGCCTCTCTTCCAACACGGCCTTCATAAGTCAGTTGCGCAGCTTTTCCAAATGCAAGCCCAGTGGAAACATAAGGAATAAATCGTAAGGCAGAATCAGTCATGCCGTACAGGCTCCTGCCTCCAAAACATCGAGTATCAAATCCCAGATGAAGCAGCGTAGGGACTGCTATGCCAGCAGCTACCAATCCGACTGCCTTATTATTATCTTTAAGCCACTCATAAATCTTTGCCATGTGTAATTATTTGGTTTTCTTAGTATATAAAGCTTTGATTACTTCTAAGTGACATAATAAAATAAGCTTAAATACAATGTCGGGTATTTTGTTATAATGAACGCAGTTGATTTAGACCGGCAAAAACAAGGCATATTGCGGCGCAGCCGCATGTCATGCGACAGGCTGCTTGAAGCGTTTGAAAATTACATGAAAGACCCGCAACAAAATTCTACTACAGCAAAAAGCGTTTACGCGTCATACGCAGCATCGATAGATAGAATTGGGCTGCAAGCAGGAGAAACTGCACAAAGATTAGGCACAACACTAGATGCAAAAGAGCTGGTGACAGAGTATAAAGGTCGTTTATCGCGATTGTTTGAGAAATACAGCTGAAAATATGTAAAAATCACAGCACTCTTTCTCTTCCCATTGCCCATGACACTATGAAAAGTATTATGAAAATAATCAGCAGCAATTGCGCTATCCACGCAGATGTGCCTGCTATTCCTGAAAACCCAAATATGGCTGCAACTACCGCAAGCAGCAGGAACGCAAATACCCAGTAAAGCAGTCCCATAAAGACACCTGAATATAATTGCATGCCGCGGCTCTTATAATAAGCATAATTTGCATTTTTTTCAACATTCAGACCGCAATCTATATAAGTTCTGCATGCAAATAATAGAATAGTATCAATATGAAATATAAAATTGCTATAGTGCTTATTGTAGGTGCATTATTAGTTGCAACGCCGCTGTTAGGGACGGCTCATGCAAAAGAAAACAGTTTTTGCAAAGACCAGCTGGCTGCGTGCTTGAGAAATTGCGGCGCAAATGCAAGCTGCGCAACTGAATGTCATGCAGAATACAGGTCATGTGCAAATGGATTGGCAGTAAGAAAAATATGTAGCTTCTTTGACATAACATACAGGCTGATGGGCAAGCCAAACACGCTTTCATTCTGCAAAATCTAAGTTGATAAAAATTCTTTTGCTTTAAAATTAATGATAGATTGAATTTAATTTTTAGCATTACAAGCCTTAAAAACATGCGTAGTGAATTATAAATATGAAATTCAAGGTAATTATTAAAAAAGGCGAAGACGGTTACTTTGTAGCCACAGTACCATCGCTTCCAGGCTGCATTTCCCAGGGAAAGACTGAAGCAGAAGCAAAAGAAAATATAAAAGAAGCTATAGAATTGCATTTAGAATGCTTGGCAGAAGACGGCATACCATTGTCTCCTAAGCAAAACGGCACAGTAACAGAAGTCCAGGTTAACATATGAAATTGCCATTAGTTTCAGGAAAAGAAACAGTAAAGGCTCTTTCTAAGATTGGCTATTATATTCGTGATCAGAAAGGCAGCCATCTTCACGTGCGTCACCCCACAAGAAGGCCGCTGACTGTGCCTATGCATGATGAAATAGACAGAAGCACTTTAATCACGAAATAAATTTTGGTGTATACAAATTTAGTTGGGGAACAACAGAAGTTTAGCAAAATCAAAAATAATATTGACATAGTAATGCAATGGTACGACATTTATCACATTTTTATACTATTCGCCTATATAGATTATTATGGCTACAGTAAAAACAAAAGTAAGAACATTTAAGGGCAATTGGGCTGTTTTCATAATTTTACTTTGTTTTGGAATAATACCAGCTTTAATATATTATTGGATAAAATGTGAAGAAGTTGAAACGACAAGCAAAAAGTAGTTAAACATGTCTCAAAACAGTCCACTGAAATACGTCCTATCTCATCACTTGCCTAAAGACTATAACAGATGTTTAGCAATAAAATTTCATGATAAAACAGTCAGAATATGTTCGAGGTGCTTTGGGTGGTATACATCATTTGTTATATTCTGGATAATGTTGTTCATTGAATTTGATTTCTTTCTATCTTATGAGACTATAATTCTGTATTTATTTCCGTTGCCAGCCATTGCCGATTGGAGTTTGCATAGGTTCGGCATTTATGACGGAACTAACTTATCAAGAGTCATTACAGGTTTTATGATAGGATTAACCTTTGCGTCTTTGCTTTACGTATTTGTCAAAAACCCACTCGACATGAACTTTTGGATAAGTTCAATACTTTACACTTCTATAGGCATAATCATATTCAAAGCTACAAAATAAATAATGGTAATGTAATTGTATATTTATGTCATTTCTTTTTCCAATAAAACGATTTCTTATAGGATATTCCATAAATTAATGAACTTTGTATTTATGGAATTTCCTCTATAGCAAACCAAATAAAAGTTTAATTATAATTGAAATTTAATATAAAATAAATTTTCAAGGTATCATCGTGCCTTTTCAACACTTAATATTCTATTGCACTTCGGACACGTATAAAATATCTTCTCAGCAACGCCTGTGTGTATTTCATTGACTGTTTTTATGTCACTGTTGCAAAAAGGACAGATAGTTGGAAGTGGCATCATAATAATCACTTTCTATATTGCTTTTCAGTTATTTCCTCTATAGATAAGGAATCTTTTATTCGCGGCTTTATCCAGACGCCGCCCTTGCGCGTGTTGCCTTTCACATCATATGTATAAACCCTTTTGTCAGTCTTTCTTATTTCATACGTCTTGCCGTTGGCCTTTACTGTGCCAAGAACGGTAAAATTGCTGCCTGCGCTTTTTTTTGGGGTAGAAATCCTAGCTTTTTGGGCTTTCATTGGCATTTTAGTTTTCACAAACGCTGTGTCATTTACATTGCTTTTAGGTGTCTTGTCATTTACAACGCCGCCAGTTTTATCCTTTACAAGAATATTGGCTGAATTGCAATGCCTGCATGTTTCTGGAATGTTTTTTGAATCATAACTGCGTACGCAATCCTTGCACACGACAAGATAGGCAAATTTTTTCCTGTAATCTTCGTACTCAAAAGACCGCTCGCTCTGGTTGTCTTCCATGTTTATGCATTATGCACAGGGACAAATAAAGCCAATGCTGCCCTTCAGGAATACTTCCCTAAAGCATGGTACTGCAGTGTAAAATAAACCGCTTTTAAACGCATCTGCTATAAGTCATGCTATGGTCCTATGCATAGCAGGCATTATTATTTTTGGAATATTGGGTATTTTTTCAGGAAAATACAGGAGATACTTCAAATTATCAATGCACTGTCTGAGCAGGCAGATGACTCTAAGGCCTTGCGACACAAACTTTGACCAGGAATTAAGAGCTAAATTATCGACAGGATTGGGTAAGAAAAGCCCTGCGCTCGGCCGTTTTGTTTTCCGCCGTTACAAGGCACTTTCATGGGCTTTTGTGGCACTTATGGTTCTCAGCATAGTGTTCATGGGCATTGGGGTTTACAACTATGTTTTATACAATAACTGCAACGGCCCGAATTCAAACGACTTCTGCATATTCAACGTTTTTGACGGCACTGCAGACATAACAAAACTGCACCCGGTTGGCACGGATGACGACCCTACGCTAGGCGACATTAGCGCGCCTGTCAAGATAGTGGAAGTAGGGTGCTTTTCATGCCCCTTCACAAAGGCGGCAGAGCCTTTGCGCAAGCAGCTGCTCGAAAAGTACGGGAATAATGTAAGCTTCACATTCCGCACCTTGCCAATACCTACGCACAATCTTAGCTGGGAAAAGGCAGAAGCAGCAGACTGCGCCCTGGAGCAGGGAAAATACTGGGAGTATCATGACAAGCTCTTTGAGTACCAGGAAAATTTCACTGCTGAAAAAATAGCCGCAATTGCGCAAGAGATCGGCCTTGACACAACGCAATTCAACGAGTGCTATACAACGCATAAATACTATTCAGAAGTCAAGAAAGATTATGATGATGCAGTAGGCGCAAACATATTTGCAACGCCAACATATTTCATAAACGGTAAGCCGTATGTGGGGCCAAAATCACTCGCCCAGTTTGAAAACTTAAATATTGGGGATATAACAGGAACATGCGACGAGTGATAAACGAAGTATAGGAAATAAAAATAATATAAAAAGGTTTGCAGAACCCAAATATGTTTTGGGGTTTGCAAAGGCTATAAAATAATAGTCTTGATGTAAAGGTCTGCAAAGACTCCAGTTCTTTTGGGGTTGATACAGACCTTTTCTTTCAAGAAAAGGGATGTATTATGAACGTAGAAAAAATTCGCAGCGATTTTCCAGTGGCAGAAAAGCACGTGTATCTGGACAGCGCTTGCATGTCATTGAAGCCAAAGCAGGTAGTGGAATCCATGAACAAATACTATCTGGAATATCCCGCATGCGGCGAACGCAGCTCTCACAGGCTCGGAAAAAGGGTAACAGAAGAAAACGAGGAAGCAAGGAAAAAAATAGCAAAATTTTTGGGCGCAAAGCCGGAAGAAATCATATTCACTAAAAACACTACGGAAGGGCTTAACATAGCTGCAAATTCAATTGGCCTGAAAAAGGACGACATTGTAGTGACGTCTGACAAGGAGCATAATTCAAACTTCCTGCCATGGCTGAATTTTAATCATAAGATATTGCAGACAAAGGACGGTTTTTTTGACCTGGATGCTTTGGAAAAAACAATGAGTAAGCAGGTGAAGGTCGTTTCTATGGTGCAAAGCTCAAACATAGACGGAATGACATTTCCCATAGAAAAAATCGCCAAGATTGCCCATGACAACGGCTCTTTGCTCGTTGTTGACGGCGCGCAAAGCGTGCCTCACAAGGAAATAAACGTCAAGAAACTAGGCTGCGACATGCTTGCATTTTCAGGCCATAAGATGCTAGGCCCAAGCATAGGCTGCCTGTATATCAGGAAAGAAGTGGCCGAAGAAATGAAGCCTTTTATCGTTGGCGGCGGCACAATAACAAGTATGGTGAATAGCAAGCCGAATTTCATGGAGTCGCCGCACAAGTTTGAGGCAGGCCTGCAAAATTATGCAGGCGCAATAGGGTTAAGGGCAGCTGTGGAGTACATTGATTCCATAGGTTTGAAAAATATAGAGAGACATGAAATTGCATTGAATAAGATCATAACAGAAGGCCTGAAAAAAATAAGGAATGTTGAAATTATTGGCGGGACTGCAGAAGAAAGGGGCGGAATAACGTCGTTTAATATAAAAGGCCTGGCATCCACAGAAGCGTCATTGATGTTCGACGCCCATAACGTGATGCTTCGCGGCGGTTTTCACTGCTGCCATAACTGGTTCAACAGCAATAAAATAAATGGGTCCATAAGGGCATCGCTGTATTTGTACAACAATGAAAAGGATGCAGAGCGCTTCATAGACGCTGCCAAAAAAGTGGCGTCACTAGTTTAATACAATATTTATAAATATGCAATAAAAGAATATTGAAATGCTATGCGAGGCAAATGATTAATATGAAACCAAAAGTAGGCAAGGAAAAATACGTATTCATACAGTCGCTCATAAAAGAAATAACCGAAGAGGTAAAATCAGGCGAAGTGTCAGAGGAGTCAATGCTCGGCTGGTACCTCATAAACCACGATTTTCCGAATGAATGCGAGGCAGCGTTAAAAAAACTGCCGAAGGCTGTAAAATCTGAATTTGTCAGCGAGATTGAAAAACGCAAAAAAACATTCGACAATCTGAAAGACCAGATGACAGGCAACATCACCGAAGAATATGACGTTGATTATATTGGTTAATAACTATTTTCAGCAAACAAGCTACTCATAATAAAAATCAGTGTTGTAACTAACTGCGTTGAATGAGCTTCCAAGCGGTTTTTTCGGGGGCTGTAGTTTCTTTGGAAGTTTGCCTCGTTCTGCGCGGCCTTTTCTCCATTGAATAGGCTCTGTGCTTGTGTTTCTTTTTCCATACTCCCCGCGTTCCACCATTCGAGCTGACAGTTCCTTGCCCACAGGCACGCATGATTTTTCAATGGTGCGCCTTGAAAAGCCGTAAGCAGCCCTGTCAAATCCTATAAGATTTGAAGTCAAGTCCTCTTCTGAAAAAGACGAGTGTCCGGCAACAAGCCTGCATGGCTCGTCCCCCTGAAATTCCTCAAACCTGCGTGAAATATCATAAAAAATTGCGTATGCAACCCTGACTTTCTCTTGCTTGCTCAAGCCGTAGCGGATTTTAAATTTTCCATTGACAAGGGCAACCAGCCTTACAGACTTTGCAGCATTTTTCTTCATCTCTTGCCTATATTCAAGCTCATAATGTTTTCTGTCAGAAGAAGGCCTGCCAGCCTCTAACATTATCATATCAAGCAGTTCTTTAGGTCCGTCTGGTATTGCATGTCCCCAGTCAACCCATCCGCAGTTTCTCGTGTATTCCAGCCTGCCGGCCCTGACTTCAGGCATTGCATAGCTTTGGGCTACAGTCATGCCTTTGGCCACAGCCAGAGGCGCAGCCATTCCCAAAAAACCCGCCAAAGCCGCGTATCTTAAAAATGATGCCATGCTTATATGCAACAAGAAAAGTATATAAGTATGTTTCTTTTAAGTAGTGACAATACGCAAAAACAAATTCTAAATGCTTGGCAGTCCTATTTTTAGCATGAATATTTGTGCAGGCGTGTTTGGAAATGCAGAAATTCTCAAGGATCTGGGTAAAAAAACAACTGAAAACGACATGCTCATCTACAACCACGGAAGCTCTGAGGGCGTGTTCACTTATGTGACGCCAAGGATTCAGGATAATTCTTATAAAATCCAGTCGCTTATGCAGATATTGGGCATGATTGACATTCCTATAATGATTATCTCAGAATTAACGCCGTTAGTTGCAGAGCAGCTGGTTGCATTGGACGCCTACAGTTTTCAAAATGGCATAATTATACTGGATGGCATTGACAAAAATCAGGTTGAAAATCTTATCAAGAATACTTCACTGAACAAATACACATTTACTGATAAAAGCCCGTTATCAATAAAAGAAGCCCTTAAAAAAATGGAGCCTGAACGGCCGCAAAGCCCTGTAGTCTGCCCGATAGACACTTATTTTGACGTAAAAAGCGTCGGCACCGTCATACTTGGCATAATGAAATCAGGAAAGCTGAAAAAATTCGACAAGCTGCTTATAGAGCCGTTGGGAAAGGAAATATCAGTCAAGGGCATACAGTCACAGGACAAGAATTTTGATGCCACAGACAGCGGCATGCGCGTTGGCCTAAACCTCAAAGGAGTGGAAGTTGAAGAACTCAAGCGCGGCCAGGTAATAACAGACGCAATGAAAAAATCAAAAGATTTTTCGCTTAATTTCAAAAAATCGCCCTTTTTCAAAGATTCATTGCAAAAAGGCCAGCAGATTTTTGTGTCGTGCGGCCTGCAGGTAAGCGTAGCAATAATTGAAAGCGTAGAAAGCAGCCTTCACTTTAAAACAGAGCACGAAATAGCCTTCCAAAGCGGCGATAAATTCCTTCTCGCAACAACAACAGAAAAACTGCCAAGAATCATCGGCGGCGGAACAATCCCCTAATCTTTGGGATACATATCTATCACAGTTTTCTGTATCGTGTCCTTTTCACTGTGTGCACGCTTACGGTCTATTTTTGCAATGCCCGACAAATGCACACCTAAAGGAACACATTTAGTTATGTTCTTATCACACACTTGTACAAGAGGTTTTCTATCTTCAGTTGGATAAACAACAAGCAGTCTTTGTTCACCATAATCAGCCGTCCTAACAGTTCCAGAAGCATAAGCCTTCGGAGCATCAGCATACGAAGATCTGTCCTTATGCGCAAGGTAACTAAAAGTTATCAAAGGTAAAGCTACAAATCCAAAAATAGCTGCAGCTGCCCATGGTGCAGCTCTACTATCAGCACGCTCACTATAAAATCCCATCTTAACGTATTGTCGTTAAAACTATTTAAAGTAATGATTTATAGGTAGTAACAAAATTGAAAGATAAGTTTAACTGATCATTCAGGATTCAGCATCTTGAAAAGCTTATTCTTTTTCTTTATGTCTGCGAGCATATCTGCAAGCTTGTCCAGTGTTAGCTTGTTCTTTTTCATGAAAAGCATAAGGAATTTCGGCGTGAAAAGCTTAGGATTGCCGCCAAACATGCCTTTCATGCACCTATAATAAAAAGCAGCCCTGCTGATGTCCCTGACAGTAGCCGCTTTGACAGTCTTGCGGGCTTCTTCAGTTATAATATCCATCTGCTTCATGAAATATTTGTCGTCTTCGTAAAACCTGTAGTACGGGCCTATATCCTTGTTAACAAAATCCTTTACCTGGCGGCTTGGCGGGCAGAAATCCGGCGCTTTCCCTACAGCATGAAACCAGAGTATGACTTTTGTCCACTTTATATTGGAAACGTCGCCGTCTTCTACCAGCTCCTCTATCAATTCCCATGTTTTATCCTTTGTACCAGTCTTATCATCAAGCCATTTTTTTGAAACCTTGTTTTTCTGGAAATATCTCGCGCTGCCCTTTACAGATGCAACAATGCGAAAAACCTCGTTTTGCATTTCCTTGAGCATTTCGTTCAGGTATTCGTCTTTTTCAGCAGCAATGCCACGCGAAAGCAGCTTGCTCATTTCTATCTGCAGGTCCTCGCCATTTGTCTTCAAGACGTGCTCCATATCAGTTATGGATTTCATGTTTTCCAGAACATATGACACTTCAGCATCAGACCTCTTTCCGCCCAAAAAAACTATCCTGAGCCA
>DATDTP010000012.1:0-3996 GCA_035290775.1 archaeon
GTGTAAATGTCGCAGATAAACCTCGCGTCAGCATTTTCCCTGGGCCCCCACGGCAGCACAGCGTATGTGCTTATGTCCGGCTTCAGGAACATGTCGCTTTCCGATATCCGTGCAAAGCCCTCTATGGAAGAGCCGTCAAACCATGTGCCTTTTTCCAAAGATTCAGAAAGCTTTTCAACAGGAATTGTCACTGACTTTATTGTGCCAAGCACATCAGTGAACATCAGATGAATAAATTTCACATTGTCCCCTTTCACTTTTTTCATTATATTTTCTATTTCTTCTTTCGAATAGTTCATTTTATATCACCTCAGTCATTGAACGCATCCTCGCCATGCTGCGTGCTATCTAATCCGTTTTCCTCATCCTCATGGCTTACCCTTAATGGCGTAATTTTATCCGTGATTTTCAGGAGTATGTACGAGCCGGCAAAAGCATAAACAGACACGACGATAACAGCAATTATTTGAGCGCCAAGCAAAGCGGCGTTTCCAAAAAACAATCCGTTTGCCCCTGCCGAGTTTATCGCAACAGCAGCAAATAATCCTGTAGCGATAGAGCCCAAAATCCCGCTCACTCCATGGCACGCGAAAACATCAAGCGCATCGTCTATTTTCGTTCTTGTTGCTCTCCAATTGGCAGCGAGATTTGACAAAACACCGGCAAGAAGCCCTATAATTATTGACGCAGGTATTCCGACATAGCCGGAAGCGGGCGTAATAGCCACCAATCCGCAGACAGCGCCTATCGCAAGCCCTGTGGCAGACGGCTTGCCTTTCTTGATCCAGTCAACAATCATCCAGCTCACTGCTGCTGCAGAAGCGGCAAGGTTTGTCGTGACTAATGCTGTAACTGCAATGCCATTCGCGGCCAATGCGCTTCCGCCGTTGAAGCCGAACCAGCCGAACCAGAGCAGCGCGGCGCCTAAAATCACGAAAGGGATATTGCTTGGCTTGAACTCGCTGCTGCCGTGGCCCTTTCTCCTGCCGATGACAATAGCAGCGGCCAAAGCCGACAGCCCGGCAGATATATGCACAACGAGCCCGCCTGCAAAATCAATGGCGCCAAGATTGTGCAGCCAGCCGCCGGAATTCCATACCCAATGAGCAATCGGTGCGTAAACAAATGTTGTCCACAAAATTATGAACAGAATCAATGAAGAAAATCTCACTCTTTCGGCAAATGCGCCGATAATAAGCGCAGGGGTTATCGCAGCGAATTTTAACTGGAAGAAGAAAAAAAGCAGGGCAGGTATTGTGGCAGCATAAGCTATCGACTCAATACCAACACCATTCAAGCCGAAAAATGACAGGTCGCCTATAAATCCGTTTACACTATTTCCAAAAACGAGGCTGTATGCCCAGAGCGCCCAGACAAGGCTTACGATTGCAAAAATTGCCAGGCACTGAACAAGCGTAGACAACAAATTCTTTTTCCTGACAAGCCCTGCGTAGAAAAAGCCCAGCGCAGGCGTCATCAGCATCACTAAAACAGCGGCGACAGAAACCCATGCAATATCGCCTGAATTTAATTTTCCTTCGTCGGCAAGGACAGTACTGGATAAAAACAACAATGCAAAAACAGAAATCATTCCAAACATTCTTTTTTTTCTAAAGGTCATTGGAAGCCCTCTCTTTTTGTCAAAATTCATTGCATTCTGTGATTTTCATGACTTTCAGTTCTAGTGAAAAAAATCTCGTGGTTGTTGGGAATAAAAACATTAAAATAGATTTTTGGCGGCGGCGATTTGCTCCACTTGCATTTATATGTAATATGATGACCATGGTCATCAATGTCACTTACCAGAAGCTCGGCATTCTTTCCTTCGCAATAAGAAAAAAGCTTGCACTTACTTTCACAATAATTCATTTTCTCTTTGTTAATGAATTCAGCTATTTCCATTACACCCACACCTAGTTTCTTGACAAATATTTTTCCTTGCATTCTTTTCCGTCAAAACAATAAACTTTTGCTATAGAAACATTTCCATGAATGTCCATGAACTGTTCGTATTTTTTCCCCTCATAACCGACAGGGCATCTACTGCAAGAAACCGACATAGTGACTTCTTCCATGCCTTATAAATAGTCAATCAATATATATAAAATTATTATCTAAATTGATGAACATAAGCTTAAATATTTTAAAAAAAATGAATATTTGTTTAAAATAAAGGCAAAAAAATTCAAACTTGGTGAACATGTGAGCAGCATAGATGAAAAAGACAGGAAAATACTAAGGGAATTGTCAAAGAATTCCCGCCAGTCCTACAGGAAGATAGCCAGAAGCCTTGGCATAACGACAAACACGGTGATAAACAGGGTCAATAAAATGAAAGAAGAAGGCGTAATTTTGCTTGATACAGTAATGATAAGCCCTGAAAAAGCGGGTTATACTCTGACAGCGCTGATAGAAATGAAAATATCAAAAGGTCGTGCGCTTGAGACAGCTATGACAATAACAAAATACCACAATGTCTTTGCTATCTATGACATCACGGGCGAGATGGATAGTGTTGTTTTGGCAAGATTCCGTGACAGAAATGATCTGGACAGATTTGTAAAAAATTTGCAGAAACTGGAATTCGTCGAGAGGACAAATACGCATTTTGTCCTCAACACAGTGAAAGAGGATTTAAGGGTTAATGTTTAATTTCTATATAATTATTTAATGTCATACAAAATAAATATAGATGATAAATTCGGGTCCATGGTCTAGTACCAATCCCTTTTTAGTAAAAAGGTCTTGGTGAACCCCAAAAAAAGCAGACTGACGATGCAAAGCATCGTCATACTGTTCAGGGGCTACGCGATATTAATATCGTGGGAAAATGGTATGACGTCTGCTTGACGTGCAGAAGATTACCGGTTCGATAGCCGTATGAAATACCGAAGGTATTTCGGCCGATTATCCGGTTGGACCCATTTTTTGTTTGCACCAGTGGTCTAGTGGCAACAAAAAGCCATAATGATTTCGGCTTCCCAAATACCCCTCAACGAAAGTTATATTTATCGCTGAGCCGTATCCCATTTTATAGAAACAGCCGACGATGCGGGTTCAATTCCCGTCTGGTGCATAGGCATGAAATCCGACAAAAATAAAAGTTGTAGTGAGTATATAATATAGGCACTAATCATCTGATTTTCTTCTTTAATTTGCCTATATTTTTAAATTTTAAAGCAGCAAAAATGACTGCAATCAATACTATTGCAATTATAACATAAATTATTATATCAGACTGTCCTGGCTGTAAAAATGGCAGCATAGCCACTGATTTGCACGCGCTTGCGTCAAATTTGCAGCTGCTGCATTTCAATGTTCCAGAATCGTAGCCTTTTGTCACGCATGTTTCTGTCACAGAGCCGTCGCATTCCTCGCCGCTTTCTTTGATATTATTGCCGCATATAGATGTTGCTGCTGCAGAAACACATGCAGATACATCAAATTTGCAGTTGCTGCACGAAAGCGTACCACTCGCGTAGCCTTTTGTCACGCATGTTTCTGTCACAGAGCCGTCGCATTCCTCGCCGCTTTCTTTGATATTATTGCCGCATATTGTTGTTGTGATTTTCTCGCCTGTTATTGCAAATGTCGAGAAGCCCGGCGTCTCTGCCTCATATTCTATTTCTGTTGTTGTTTCTGATATCTTCTTTGTCGACAGCTTTGTCCAGCCGTTGTTGATAAACCTGTTCAGCGCGACCGTGTTTTCATTTATTTTATTGGCAGTGAGCCATGTTTTAGTCACCTTGAATTTCACCTTTGCCTTGCTGATATCCGCATCCTGTATGTTTGCTTTTTTTATTTCTATGTACTTGTAAACAGCACCTGTGTCTGCCTGGACAGGCGGAAGCACACCGGCAGGCTTTGATGATTCTTTTACCGTAATCTGCACATTTGTCACTGTATTTGCCACTTCTATCTCTATTTTTGTTACAGCAACTGTATCGGATGTTGTTTTGGAAATCTCGACGCTGGCTGTCGTACCTGCAATTGCAG
>DATDTP010000013.1:0-13022 GCA_035290775.1 archaeon
AAATGTTATATTGTAAAAAGTGTTATTTGTAGTAGCACCTGTTGACAGCCATGCCGAAGGCTTGTTTATTATTGTGTTATTGATTATTGTGCTGTTGCTTGTCAAAATGTTTATGCCATAGCTTGTTGTGCTGCCAAATGTTGTTATGTTATTGCCGTCCAATGTGTTTATGCTGCCTGTGCCTGCATCAGTCAATCGTATGCCGTCGTTTGTTGCTGTGCCATTTGTGCGGATGGTGTTGTTTACAACAGAGTTGTTGGCGACGTCTGTTGATAAAAATATTCCGTGGTTGCTTGAGCCAGAACCGTTTGTAGATATAGTGTTGTTGACTAATGTGTTGTTGTATGCTTGTGTTAACAGTTGAATGCCATAATTGGTGGCCGTGCCGTTCGTGCTTATGGTATTTCCAGAAACAAATGTATTATTTACCTGCGTAGTAAGATATATACCAGAGTTATTATTTCCAGCTCCTTGTGTGTTTATTCTGTTGTCTGTTATTCTGTTGTCTGTAGAAGATACCTGAGCAATTATTCCGTAATTCGCCACGCCTGTTCTGCCTGATGTTAATATATTATTGCCGCTCACAGTATTGTTTTGCGCTTCTGCGTTAAGATTTACGCCTATACTGTTGCTTGTCCCATTTGTAAAAATTGTGTTATTTACTACACTGTTATTGCTTGCTCTCGTGTCGATATATATGCCATAATTGTCAGATGCAGTGCCGTTTGCATAAATTGTATTATTAATAATAATATTGTTATAAACGTTTGCCCGCAAGTAAATGCCATGGTTAAAGTTTGTTCCGTTTGTTGATATTATGTTGTTGGCAATATAAGTATTGTTGACCTGAGTAAAAAGATAGATGCCTTGATTGTTGCCTGATGCTTTATGTCCTGTTGATATTATGTTGTTCGTTATATTGTTGCTAACACTTGACGCTATAATCTGAATGCCATAATCTTGTCCTGATGTAGAGCCATAGCCCCATGCTGTAATTCTGTTGTTGTCTACTAAATTGTAGTTGGAACCAGTGTCTATTTCTATTCCCCTATTAGAGCTTGTCCCATTTGTAAAAATTGTGTTATTTACTACACTGTTATTGCTTGCTCTCGTGTCGATATATATGCCATAATTGTCAGATAGAGTGCCGTTTGTATAAATTGTATTATTTAAAATAGTGTTTTTGTAAGAATCTGTATACAAGTAAATGCCATGGTTAAGGCCTGTTCCGTTTGTTGATATTATGTTGTTGGCAATATAAGTATTGTTGACTTGTGCATTAAGATGAATGCCATAATTTTCACGCGAGCTGTTCGAATTTGTATAAATCCTGTTGCCTGTTATGTTTGTGCCTGTAATAGATGTTTGTAAAACTATTCCATATGTATCAGATGAAACGCCTGTGTCCCAGACATAAGTATTGATTGTGTTATTTATGAGACGGTTGTAGTTCGACCTTGAATTTATAAAAATTCCGTTAGCAGTTGCTGAGCCATTTGTGAATACAGTATTATTCAAAACAGTGCTGCTATTTGTGCGAAACAAGCGGATGCCGTAATTGTTTGTTGTGTTGATATTGTGCGCTTCCATGCGACAGTTTGTTATGTTGACATTTGTCTTGTCGGTTGCGTCAACGCCAATGCCTGTTGTTGTGGTAGCATACTGTATCATGTAGCCATTACAGTCCAGCTCTATATTGTTGGCATTAATTCTAAAACATGTTCCTTGCGAACTAACATTATTCTGCAAAGTGTAGCTGCTGTTAAGAACGCCGCATACCGACCCAACGGAAAAACTAATTATGCCTGTCTTGTTGAAAGCACCGCCTTCGTCAACAGCATAAGCGTAGTATTTGTAGTTGCGGTTTTCCAACCCTGTGAAATTCCTGAAAAGCGGCAAACTATTTGCAGAGGCGTTGATTTCATAGTCTGACAAGGCACGCTTCCATATGCGCACTTCGTCGATCAGGCCATCGTAGACCGTGGAAGTTGAGCTGCTTTTGCCTATGTTTAGCGTTGAAGTTGATGTGTTTACATAACCCACAGATGCGCTTACGTTTCCCTCAATCTTTCCATTCACATACATCAGCATGCGTTTGTCTTCCAGCACGCCTGCAATATGCGTCCATGCATTCAATGGTATAGAAGTTGTTGAATTTACAGTAAATATTTTACCTGGTCCGGCAGATGTTCCTTTTAGCTGGAACTGCGCTTTTGAATTTGCATCAAGAAAAATCCCATACTTGTGCTCCGGATAAGGCGTATCTTCAATAAGAATGTTATATCCTGTTTTATTCAGTATGACTTTATTTGTATTGCCAACCGGATTAATCCATGTCTCTATTGTGAAATTGCTGTTAATTGTGTCAAGCGAGCCTGAATTTGATACGTTTATCTGGTCGTCTACACCATCGAAGCTGCATGCAATGCTGAATTTTCCAAGCGCAGACGGACTGCAGTCAACACCCGAATAACCAGAAGCATTATTGCCGTAAGTAGAATTGTCTTTTGTAATGTTGTCAAATGACCAGTATCCTACAAGCCCATAGTCGTTGTCGTTTGAATTTGTTATGTCTATGAATGACGAAGTATTGCCGCCTGCTGAAGCGTCTGTCACAGATACATTAATATAAATATAGTTATCAGACTGGTCTATTGCAGAATTGTTTGCCGGTGTTGGAGATACAAAAGAGACAGAAGGCGGGTTTATTGTATAAGTTATGTAAAGCTGAGGCTCATCATCGCTTCCTATTTCTGAAGACCTAACGTTTGCATCGCCATTGCTAGTTGACATGTTCAAAACAAAAGAGAAAATGCCGAAAAGAGCGTTCTTTGTTTTTATTGAATCGTTTACAAGGCGCGTTATTGTAAAATTTAGCCTACCATGACTGACAATAAACACGCCTGAAGCAATCCATGTATTATTGCATGAAGCATTGTATGGTATTGACCTGCCGCATGTTTGATTATTCCAATCAAGTTGAGTATCTGACCAATCTGTAGAATTCCTGAATATTTCTGTCAATGTGACATTTTTGTTGATCATGGCGGTGCCGGCCTCAAACTCTATATCTGCTGATAATATATTTTCTGCTTCTCTTGCTATTTTTTCACTTATATTCACCTTTACATATGACCGCTTTCTTGTAGCATTTACACCATTATCATCTGTTAAATCTAGAGTAGTTGAAGTTGCAAAATTTACATTTGCATTGCTTTGGTCTACATAAGTATCGAATATGTACGGATTTTTCGACAAATTAAGCGATATCGAAGGATCAACAATTAGTGGATACGCTAACGATGACAAATTACTCTGCGGAATGAAGACTGACAATGAATTCTTCTCAAGAATGTATTTTGCATCCACTCTTTTGCCTTCTGCGTCTTCTGCATACGAAGGGTTTATAATTAATCTTCCGTCAAGACTAATTGCTCCGTATGTTTCTTTCCTGTTTCCATCCCACAATTTGCCGTCAACAAAAACATTTCCGTTGTAGCTAAAATATTGTTCAAGTATGAAATCAGAATAGATTTTTTCCTTTATTATTATGTCTTCTTTCAAGGCTTTTGACGTATATGTATATTTTATATCTATTCCGTCAAATGCGTCTTCGTAAAGAATAACACTGTCAATGACTTTTGCGACTGCATTATTTTTTTCAATGTGGTTTATTACAAGCGTTGAAAAACTAACTGCGTCATCTTCAGAAACAAATTTTATTTCGTTGTCTTGGAAATTGCTTTTTGCATAAGCTTTGTACAAGCCTTCTTCATTTGATATTTCATATTTTATATTTTCTACTATTTTTTGTCCCTGCTTGAAATTTGTGCTTATTGGATGATAACTGCCGCCAGAAAAATAGTTTTTAGGCCCTACTGAAATTATCGCAGTCCTTTCGTTGCCTTTGGCAACTATCGTCGTATAAGCATCGACATAGCTTGTCACCGGCATTTTTCCTGTATTATTTTCAGTTTTTACACCTGTCAGCACTACGATTACAATAAATGCTGCCATAAGCGCTATTATTGTCAATTTAAAGGGATTTATATTCTCTGATATGTTCTTCTTTTTTCTTTTCATCCGTTGCGGACCTCCTTTATAGAATATAGCTTAGCTTTCCCAACATCACGGCGAGAAACAGACCCTTTTGCTTCCAGTACAGCAAGGTATTTTGCAGCAGTAACCCTGTTTATTTTGGCGAGCTCTGCTGTTTTACTTACTGTTAAAGATTCTTTTGCCTCTTTTAGTATATCTAGAATGCACTCTTCAGGCGTTTTCTCCATATTTGCACCTGCGATTAACATCAATGTTTAACATACATGATTATCATCAATGTATATCGTTAATGATGGCTTGAAGCCGTATATAAAGATTTTATTCTTGTATATACACTCTTATTGATTCTGAATTAGTATAATCAGATTTGTCATATACATTTACAGTAATATGGTGTTTAGTACATTTTTTCCTTTTATCTGGATCAACTATTTCATCACATTTTGGTTCTAAAGATGTATTCCATAAACTACTATAAGGTTCTGAATAATCCGTTGAGATTAAATTGTCATCGACATAAAATTCTACTTTGTCTATGCCAAATGCATCAGATGCATCTGCTTTTATTTCTACGGTACCTGATACATTGCTTTCGTCTGCTGGCAACTTTATTAAAAGATAAGGTACAGTAAAATCAATCTTGCCAATTTCTATTTCGAAAGTCATGCTATTTGAATTTTTTGATACTACTTTTATGCTTGTTTGTGTTAATGGGTCTATTAAAATACTGCCAAGTTTTAGCACTGACTTGTATACGTCGTTTGTATCTACCGGTGAAGCATCTACTAAAAGCGTAGATGATGTACCCACATGAATCAAGGCACCGTCGTATACATCTGTTCTAGGGACTTTTTTGGCGAAATTATTATCGTAATTTAATGGTTGTCTATATTCTAGATACATATAATTGTATGCACGATCTTCTGGTTCCCTTTGAATTTTTATGGCTCTTATCCCAACAGATGATTCCAAAGTATTTATTTTATAGGTTCCACTCTGCGTTACTTTCATTATACTTGACTCATTCAACCATCCTACAACTTCTTTGTGCGGCGCATTGAAATGACCCAAACTTCCCTGCCCCATTACATCATAAACATCACCATATTCATTGAATGTGCATCCTTGAAAGGTTTTTGTAATTGAGACACTTTGACAATCAATTGATTTTGCATGTCCATTACCAAAACCATGACCAAGTTCATGTGCAATTATTTTTATTCCGGTTTGTTGTTTAAATGGCCCAGAGGCTATCCAAGCCACAGAAGTATTTATTGCTCCTTCATTTGTAAGAACTAAGATTTTTCCTGGCGATGAAACTCCATACCAGTCACAATTTTTAAATGGCGCCACTACAACGATTCTTGAATATTTTCTGAAGTCTATGGCTTTATCAGCTATCTTTATGCTTTCAGTAAGAACTGTACTATAAACGCATGTGCTACTTATAGGTATCTTGTACCAGCCGTAAACATCTGCCTGGAGAGAAATCTTGCCGTAAGAGTTTTTCTTATAATAAGCATTTACATTTGAAAATGCATCTTCCACATAGTTCTTGCCAAAAGAGGGTTGGGCGGTGTTCTGGAAGTTTACCAGAAGCACAGCAACTTTTTGCACTCCGCTAAGAGACGAATCTGGCGTATACAAAAGCTCGATGTTCTGATTTTGCGATCCTAAAGCTGCAACATCCAGTAGCATATCATCGTCCAGCTTAAAACCTTTGACGCGAATTTTGCTTCCTGAAATCAAAGAAAGATCATTTGCAGGATGAAGAAATAATTTTTTGCCGTTTGACGTAATAAAATATTCGTACGTGCCTGTTCCATCCAAATTATCTGTATGAAATACTTCCAGCGTTCCTTCAACAGTTTCTTCCTGTTCTATGCAGCCTATTTCTGATACTATGGCTTCTCTGTTGCCTTCATCAAGAATGTATGATAGAGCTTTATCTGGATTGCTCTTCATCAGCTGCAAAAGCAACTTTTTGCGCTCCTTCAACAAGCTATAGGTTTCTACATTATTGTTGAGTAAACCTTTTTTATAGAGGTCAGATAGTTTACTGTTAACTGTTTCAAGATTTGTAGCAGCAACGTTTTGGTCTATCACATTATCTATCGTCCCTACATCGCACAATGAAGCTGCTTTAAGGCTATCAAAAACAGCTTCACCAGGCGTGTTTTTTGAAGGACTATACGTAAAAACAGCAGTGGACAAAACAACCAAAATGACAGAAACTGCAGTTATTGATATAATTTTCATCATTGATTACTTGTTTTTGCAGGATAAATTGTTTTTTTAAGCCACTATTTTATTAAGGAATATGGCAAATTTCCTGTGCCAAATACATTAAAATCATACGCCGAAGAATCATCTTATAATAAATGCACGCTGCACGCATTCGCATCTTCATAGCGATTGTATTTATTAGGCTGTTAACATGTATTATTATGTTTAATAGCGCGGTAAAGTTTTTTGGCCAGCACGGAAGCCGTATTTTTTCAAAGCACATAAAAACCCTGAAAGAAAAGGTTTCGAAGTCAAATCTAAACCTTCTTGTAGAGCTCTACATTGGAAAAATGATACTTTTATCCATAATAAGCTTTATTGCGCTTTTTATAGGCGGATTTTTTGCATTTTCGTATGCTTTCGGAATGATAAATACTGTTTCTGTTATATTTGCGCTTATTCTTGCCCTTGCTGGAAGCGTAGGCGTGCTCCTGCTGTTTTATTTCTATCCATTTCATGTCATAACGATGAAAAAAAGGAGCATAGAAGTCAACATGCCTTTTGCCATAAACCACATGGCAGCAATAGCAATAAGCGGCGTTCCGCCAACAGCTATATTCAGGCTGTTAAGCGGAATAAAAGAATATGGCGAAGTATCTGCAGAGTCAGAAAGAATAGTAAGAAATATGGATGTTTTTGG
This sequence comes from archaeon, assembly GCA_035290775.1. Taxonomy (GTDB): domain Archaea; phylum Aenigmatarchaeota; class Aenigmatarchaeia; order GW2011-AR5; family GW2011-AR5; genus JACQNW01. The sequence continues at coordinate 6,986 of DATDTP010000013.1, forward strand.
AATGGACGTTACAACATCAATAAGGAACGTTGCTGAAAGAACATCATCGCCAGAATTTAGGCAATTTTTATACAGCATACTAGCTACTGTTACAACAGGCGGAGACATAAGCAAATTTTTGAGAAATGCTGCAGAAGAAGCTTTGTTCGATTACAGGATAAAAAGGCAGAAATATATACAAACTTTATCCACATATGCAGACTTTTATACAGCTGTATTAATAGCTGCCCCACTATTTTTTGTTTCTGTATTGTCAATATTAGCATTGGTGGGCGGGCAAATATTTGGAATGAGCATTCCTGATGCAATAAGATTGGGGACTCTTGTATTTTTGCCTGTGCTTAATACAGCATTCATAGGCTTTGTGCATTACACACAGCCTAATATTTAGGTGCGATTATGAGATTAAGATTTTCAAAAATCGTGAAAAGAACAATTACAACCTCTATAATAGGCATAGCTATAATTGCTGTAAACTTTTTTTATTTTCAAGATTATACGCAGCTTTTTGCAGCGCTTAATGGCATTGCTGGATTTGTTTTAGTCGCTGTGCCATTTCTGCTAAGGCATAAACATTACAAAGACTTGAAGACTCTAGAGTCCCTGTTTCCAAAATACCTGCACGATGTTTCTTCCAACATAAGCGCCGGCATGACGCTTTCACAGGCTGTAAAATCTACAGACAGCAATGAATATGGCACACTGACGCAATATGTAAGGGAAATATCTGCAAAACTTTCGTGGGGCATATCGTTTGAAAGAGCGCTGACTGATTTTTCTGAAAAAATGGGAAGCATTGCAATGAAACGTAACATACGCACAATAGTAGAAAGCTACCATTCCGGAGGAAAAATATCAATAATATTGGAATCTGTTTCACAGTCTTTGGCAGAGCTTGAAAAGATAAAAAAAGAAAGGTCTGCTTCTGTATATTCGCAGACAGTCAACGGCTATATGATATATGTTATTTTTCTTGGCATAATGGCCGGCCTTTCGCACGTGCTTGTGCCAGTATTTCAATCGGATGTTTCAGGCGGCTCAACAGGCCTGACAGACGTGCTAAAGAGCTTGTTTAGAGACCTTACAATTGTGCAGGGCGTTTTTGCAGGCATTGCAATAGGCAAGATGTCAGAAGGCACGATTGTAGCGGGCATAAAGCACTCTATAATATTCGTAGTGTTTGCCTATTCTTTGTTCCTTGTACTTGGATAGGCCAAAAAATTTATTAATATAAAGCCGGGGCATAAATATTACTATGCAGTTAAGAGGCGTAATTTACAAAAAGCTTACAGCAAAAGAAAAAATTCCAGAAACAAGGGCTGGACAAGCATTGCGACTACTTAAAAAAGGCGGCAGCCTTGGATTTTATGTGCATACTGCTCGCGGAATAATAACAGTGCCAAGCAAAGAATTTGTTGTCCAGAAAGGCATGTCTTACCCTCTAATAGCGCCGTATGCATTTGCCAGAATAAGTTATGACAAAAAAGACGACCAGCTTGTCTATAATGTGGTGGAGCCGAAGCTTTCTGAAAGGGAAACATTAATTTTACAAAAATTAAAAGAAGGCTTTATACAAATGATAGACATCAGGCTGGAAGACGTAGAAAAAAAACAAACACTCATAGATTTTCTTGAAAAAAATATTAAAAAAATCATAGACTCTCTTGGCATCAAAATAAGCGAAACAGAATACAGTAAAATAATGTACTATATTTACAGGGATTATGTCGGCTTTAACAGGATAGAACCGCTTCTTGCAGACCCTTATATAGAAGACATAGCATGCGATGGCACCAATATTCCCATATACATTGTCCACCAAAAACTTGGCTCTATGAAAGCAAATGTTTTTTACGCAGACGAAAAAGAGCTAAAAGAATTTGTAACAAAATTGGCAGAAAGATGCGACAGGTACATAAGCTATGCAGAGCCGCTGCTTGACGGTAGCCTGAAGGACGGTACAAGAGTACAGGCATCTCTAACCAGTGATGTTACAACGCGAGGGCCTACTTTTTCACTGAGAAAATTCAAAGAAGACCCATTCTCTCCGGCTGATATGATACGCCTGAACACGGCTTCTCCGGAAATGATGGCATACTTATGGTACGTTGTAGAAAGAGGCGCAAACATATTGATAGCAGGAGGGGTCGCGACTGGAAAGACATCAATACTAAACTCGATTTCAATTTTTATTCCGCCAGAAGCAAAAATAGTAAGCATAGAAGACACGCGCGAGTTAGCGTTGCCCCATGAAAACTGGATACCTGGCGTTTCCAGGATGGGATTTACAGGCACCGGCACAGGCGAAGTCACGATGTTTGAACTGCTGCGCGAAAGCTTCAGGCAAAACCCCGATTACCTGATAGTCGGAGAAGTAAGGTCAAAGGAAGCATATGTGATGTTCCAGGGCATGGCATCTATTCCTGGCTATGAAAAAGTTGCCGTATTAAACGACGATCATCTTAAGTTCGTTCCAATTGCAGAGCTTTCAAACAGGCCTTACAAGACATTTACAATGGATGCCGAAACAGGCAAGATAAACATTGTGCCGGTAAAGGCCCGGGTTGTCCACAAGCCTCAGTCTGTTTTATATAAAATAACAACCAAATCCGGAAGGGAGATTCAAACAACAGAATATCATTCACTTTTTACATTTAACAAAGGCATAAGCGCCATAGAAGCATCAAAAATGAAAAAGGGCGATACAATAATCATACCTGCAAAAATACCGTCAGGCTTTGCAGATACAAATTACTTAGATCTTACTGAACTTGATTGTGTAAGAATTTTTTCACCATACTATTTCAAAGAAGCTGTTAAAAAGCTTGGCTTTGAAAATGCATCGAAACTTTGTGGTGTTAAATCTGTTTCAGATTATTATTCAAACTTCAAAAGAGCAAAACCTGCATCTATGCAAGCGGACAAATTCTTCAATTTAATGCAAAAGGCTGGCATAGAAGCTGATAAATCAAAGATTCAAGTTAAATTCCTGAGAAAAAGCAGACCGTGCCCTGCAATGCTTGAAATAACGCCGGAACTTCTTAGATTAATGGGATATTATATTTCAGAAGGAAGCCTGAACAAATCCGGAAAAAACAACAGAATAGCTCTGTACAACAAGAACGAAGAAATACTAGATGATATGAGAAGATGCATATTCGCAGTTTCAGGCAAAAATCCACGTGAAAGAATAACAAAAGGCTACGGAACATGCACAGAACTTGCATTTTCACATAAAGTTATATTTGAATTGCTTATGCAAAAATGCGGGAAGCTCTCGCAGGAGAAAAAAATACCTGACTTTATGTATGGGTTACAAAAGGAAAAAATAGGCGAATTTCTAACAGCATTATTCAACGGCGATGGCTATTTTTCAAAACATAAATTTGGCTATTATACATCATCCAAAGAATTGGTAAACGGGCTTGCACAACTTTTGCTTGTGTATGGGATAGTCGCCAGAATAATAACAAAAAAAAGCAGAAATCATGAGAATAAATCTGAATATGACCTGATGTTTTATAGAAGAGACGAAAGAGAAGAATTTCTAAAATTTGTAAAGCCTATAAGAAAAAACTGGCATGGAATACAAGATACAAAGAAAATAAACAAAAAAGACAAATTTGGCGACGTTTTCATAGATGTAATAAAATCAATAGAAAAAATACAGCTTGACAAACCTATAGCAGTGTATGACCTTGTAGTCCCTGGCACGCAGAACTTCATGGGAGGTTTTGGCGGAATCTGCCTTCATAATTCCGGCCACCCTTCAATGAGCACCATGCACGCCGGAAGCGTTGACGACCTCATGAAAAGGCTGCAGACAAAACCCATAAGCCTGTCTCCAGGCCTGCTTGAAAGCTTGGACATTGTCATGATAATGATTCATGCAAGAGAAAAAGGAAAATCTGCAAGACGAATAAAGGAAATAGTTGAGATAAGAGATATAGACAAAGACACAGGAGTAGCGCGAACCAACAAAGTATTTTCATGGCTGCCTTCAACCGACGAATTTGAATACAGGGGCAATTCATGGGTTTTGAACGAATTAGCAGAGAAAAGCGGGGCGTCTGTAAACGACGTTATAAAAGAGGTTTCAAAACGCAAAATCATAATTGAATGGATGGTCAGAAACAATATCACAAAAATGAAGGAAGTTTCAAAATATATTTACATGTATTATAAAAACCCAGCAAAATTTGAAGGCATAATAAGGGGAGAAAATCCAGAACGCATCGAGTGATAAAAATGACGTTTGCTTACGCACGTCTTTTTATCATATATGGAATGATAAAAATGGAACGAGAACAGACAAACATACCCGGCCTTGATGAAATAATAGGCGGTGGAATCCCGAAAGGCGATGTTGTTCTCCTAAGCGGCACGTGCGGAGCCGGCAAGACTATATTTGGCCTGCAGTTTCTCTGCATGTCAGACGAGCCCGGCATATATGTCAGCTTTGAGGAAGACACGGAAAAGCTGAGATCAACCGCGCAAATGCTTGGATGGGATGTCAAAAAAATGGAAGATGATAATAAAATAAGATTTCTCAGATACGATCCTTTCAAGATAGAAGATGTTTTTGACATCGTAGAAAGCACTATAAGAGAAATTGACGCCAAGCGAATAGTAATAGATTCTGTCTCTGCCCTTGGGATTTATGTAAAAGACCCGTCAGAATTAAGGAGAATGATACTGCAAATAAGCTCCATGTTAAGAAAAAATTCCTGCACATCCATCATGATAAGCGAAATAATTCCAGGAACAGAAAAACTTTCAAGATTTGAAGTTGAAGAATTTGTTTCAGACGGCGTTATACTTCTGCACAACATGATGGCAGGCGGCGAATACAGAAGGGCTGTAAGCATATGGAAGATGCGCTCCACAGAACACTCAAAGAAAATACACCCGTATAAGATAAGCTCTGAAGGATTTACAGTATACCCCGAAGACACTGTAAAATCAAAGTTCTAAGTGCCTTGACAAATTAGTTTTGTGACATCTCTACTGAGGAGAAACATCCAGACGGCTCTGATTACACGAAAACAGCACTTTCGACTTGAGCCCCGCAATCAAGGCTTTGTACGCAGCATTTTCTGGTCTTCATACAAGCACAATAGAATGAAATCAACCAAGGCACGCCGAAACATCAGCTTCTACTGATTGAAAGTAAACTTTAACGCTGTCGCCCGGAATGCATGGCCGAGGCATGTCACATATTGCGGTTTTCATTGATTCTATATATTCCCTGGTCCATACACATCTTTCTTCTGTCTCATTTATCCTTAGCGATATATCTTCTGTTTTCATGCTTCCATGACCTATGTTTCTCACCATTATCCTGTTCTCGCGCGCTGCAATTATTTTTACAAAAAACACATCACCGCTCTGAAGGCTTTGCTCGCCTTCTTTCAGCGCAGAATCAGCGAGCTGCGTTGACATAACATTTATTCCAAAAGCTACAGAAACTATAAGCGAAAGCTCAACAAAAAGCTTTATCGAATGTTTTACATATGTATTCATAAATCCAATTGCCGCGCCTAGTATAAATGTATTTTGCAAAGCATCGCAAGCCCTAACATGCAGACAAAAATTCAGTATAAATATCTTTTCTTTCATGTATGCTAATGCCAGCGCCATACAAAAGAGGATACAAGCACACAACAAGCAAAGGTCACGAATCAAACGTGAATTGCGACTATTGCGGAAAGATTGTGCCAAGATGGAAAACCTTTGCATCATTCAAGAGCTTCAGAATAAATGACCCGACTCTGATGAAGCAGATAGACAGGAGATTTGTATCCATGTTCTCAAGAAAAATGTACGCATGCCCTTCATGCGCGCGCTACAGGGGCATAATAAAGATCGGAAGAAGCAGGAAAAGCAGGAAAGGGCAAAGCACTGGGACATATTAGGGATATTGCATCGGTCACTTATTTTTATACATTAACTGTACTAATAATACTGATGAAGATTAAGGACTTTGTAGAGCTCACAGTTCCTCATTATATTCTTATTATGATAATAGGACCCATTT
>DATDTP010000014.1:0-6829 GCA_035290775.1 archaeon
GCCTTAGTTATCTCCTGCTTCAGGGAACAAACACAAAAATACCAAAACAGACGCTTTTCAAGGCGTATGTTCCGGAAAAAAAGTCCGCACTTTCCGTAATAAAAGGCTCGCTTGGCGGCATAATTTCTGGCTTTCTTCCGGGCGTTGGAAGCAGCCAGATTGCATCTTTTTTCGCAACTTCCGAACACAAGGATGAAAACTATATCATAACCATAGGTGCAATAGCCTGGTCAAACCTATTCTTGTCCATATTAAGCCTTTGGCTTATAGACAGGCCGAGGAGCGGCATAGCAGTTGCCGTGTCTTCTGTTACTGACGTAAACTTTTCCGTCATAATTTACATAATAATAACATTGGTTGCGGCTACAGCAATTGCTGCATTGATCACGTTATTTATTGCAAAAAATTCTGTGAAGAGAATTTCTGAAATAAATTACAGGATACTTAACAGACTTGTAATATGCACAATAATAATTGTTGTCGCCGCATTTACAGGCTTTGTAGGACTTTTCCTTTTGTTTGTGTGCACGGCCTTAGGCATTTACGCAAACACGGCTTCTGTGAAAAGAAGCATAATGATGTCTGTCCTCATCATACCTACCATATTGTTTTATATTGGCGTGTGACAAATGGAAAACATGAGAAATATAGATGTAGAAACAACAGAGCTTTTGGCAACATTGACACATGAATATAGATGTGCTGGAATAAACAATCCAAATTTAAGAAGAGTTACATATTGGCTGCTACTTGGCACAAATGAAACAGACCATGCGTACGAAGTTTATAAATGTGCAAACAGAAAAATATCAAATGGGTGATACATGAATGGAATACATCAGCAATGATATAAACCTAGAATTACTTCGCACTCACTGGAAACTTGTTTCAGCATACAGACGAAAAGATATGGAAAATGTTTATACACTAACCAAGAAATACATGGAACTTGAAAGAGGATTAAACAGGTGATAACATGTTGGGCAAACCAAGTCCTGAAAAGATACAACAGATGATGAAAAAACTTAACATGGACATAAGGCAGATTGACGCAGAGGAAGTCACAATAAAGACAAAGGCAAAGAACATAAAAATAAAAAACCCTGAAGTCATGATTGCAAACATGATGGGAAGGGACGTCTACCAGGTTTCCGGTGAAGTCTATGAAAGCCTTCCAGAGGAAGATATACTTCTTGTAATGGACAAGACAGGAAAAGACAGGCAGACAGTTGAGAAGAAACTAGAAGAGCTGGACAATGACCTGGCAAGGGCAATAATAGAGCTCAAGGGGAAGTAATAAAATAAATTTTTTAATTTAATCTGTTACAACACATTCGGCGCATGTTTCGTTTATTTTCCAGCCGAACGTATGCAATATGTCCTCTAGTTTTAGGTAACCCAGATAATCATAACCAACACCTGTTCTTATTTTTTCAACATCTACACCAAATCTTGCGGCTGCGAACCTGTCTCCAGGAGGCATTGCAACGCCGTGATTGCATCCTGTATATGTGCCATCGGCTTTTACGCCGCCTATTACAGTTGACGGCAATATCATTGCAACTTTTCTTGCACCATGATCTTTTAAAATTTGCATTGCTCGCGGGCCATTTGTTGCTCTTATTTGCGTGTCATCTATCATTATAATATCTTTGCCTCTAATTGTGTCCTTATAATCAGGCTCCATAAAAAGAACAGATTTTATTGCCCTAACTTGGTCTGCTTGTGACACCTGTATAAATGCACGGATATTGTCTATTTTATAGAAAATACGATGCAGATCTAATTCACTAGCTTTGCCAAAGCCGACTGCTGTGTGGTAAGGACAGTCGGGTAAAAATGTAAGTATCGAATCAGGCCCAAACCCTGCGAGCTTCATACCATCTTTATGTTTTTCCCATGCCAACGCTCCAAGCTCTTCACGCCCCGTCCCAACATGCACACCTTCATATATAGACTCTCTATCCTGAAGATACCATATTTCAAAAGGACACCGCCGAATGTTTGGAGGCGTAACGCTTTTTCTTTTCATGCTGCCGTCAAGGCCTATTTCTACAAGCGTGCCTGGCGTTATCTCTTCTACAAGCGTGCCGCCCATCGCACTTATACCAGTACTTTCAGAAGCAGCAACATATCTTCCATGCCTTCTTCCAAGCCAAAGTGGGCGTCTTCCACTTCTGTCCCTCATTACGTATGCTGTTATGTCGTGCAAATAAATTGCAGAATATGTTGAGTCAATTTCTCTAAGCATTTCTTCAGGCCCATGATTGTATAAAAAATGTAGCATAGCTTCTGTATCACAATCTGTTTGCAATGCTGTTGTGTCAATTCTGCTTCTTACAATCCCTAGCGCTTGCTGGTTTAGGTTCCCATTATGAATTAATGCTGCTTCTGCACCTGACGTTATTGTGTGGCTTGTTACATTAATTCCATCGAACTCTACTTTTTGAGTATATGTTGTTCCGCCTATTGAAAATGGATGTGTTGCTTTTAGCACGCTTTCCCCGTCTGTTTTCGACCCGCTTGTTAAGTATTTTACATGGCCAACATACAAGCCGTCTTCTTCATGGCCAGCAACTCCGTACAGCGCCCTCAAGGCATTTTTGCTGGTTTCTCTTACTCTTCCAGGGCGCCTCACAACTTTTATATTTCCTGATTGATTCAGCCGTGCAAATCCCACAGCATCCTGACCCCTATGATTCATTGCATCAAGCGCATCGTACGTGTCATCCAAACTATGAGCAACAACAACAGCACACTTGTCAGAACAAACTTTATCGTAGACAAAACTATCCATAAGAAAATATATGGAAGAGCCTTTTTATTTGGCACCTGAAAGAAAATTCGTAACAATCAGTTCTTCTTTGTAAGGCTTTCGACTATTTTTCCGTACGCTGGACGCGTTATGATTATGCCTGTCAAGACACCTATTATTGTTACAATTGCAAAGCCGCGAAGGGCGCCAAAGCCAACAAATGTTAACGGCAGCATTGCTACTATGAGCGTGCCGGCTGCGCCAAAGATTATGAAGAACGCGCGCTTAAGGCGCTCCTTTAGAGAGAGATTTTCAATTTCCCCGCGCAATGTCTGGTCAAGTATTATAATCTGGTCGTTTATGCCAGTGCCTACCGCTGCTATTATACCACCAATTGCAGCAAGGTCTATTGTCCATCCTATGACTGTGGCAACACCTGTTGTTATAATAACTTCACTAATTGTAACGATCATCATAGGCAGCACAAGCTTAGGATGCCTGTAGCGCAAAAATACTATTATGGTCACGCCTATTAGTGCTATAAACCCTGCAAGAACTGCCGAATACATGAACCCGCTTCCAAGATTCGGCGAAACAGAGTCCAGCTGTATTATGCTTATTTCCACTGGCAGTGCGCCAGAGCGTAAAATAGACTGCAGCCTGCTCTTTTCTGCTATTGCAGCATCCATGCTGTCTGATCCGCCGCTGATCTGAATTTCTGTTTCTACTTTTCCCTTCAGGCTTGAGGCTATGCTTAATGAGTCTATTATCTCATTATCAAGGTACAGGACAATTGGCGAGTCGAGGTAACCTCCTGGTTGTGACCCGAGGTTTTTCGTAACCTTTGCAAATCTTTGCGCACCTTCTGTGCTTAATTGTATTGAAAAGAACCATCTGTATGTCTGGCCTTCAAGAGAAACGCGCGAACGCTGCGGGTCGTAATAAACCGTTTTAATATCAGAACCTGTAAAAACAAGTGCTGTCAGGTTAAGGCGTGCTCCTGTGCCTTCGTATGTAAACTTTATTCCTTCAAGCTCGAATACATCTCCAGGCATATACACATTTCCTTCCACGATCAACGACTTGTTAGACAACTGCATAACATAATCTTTGTCTAATTTTACAGTGGACTTACTGTCTGTAATTCCTAAAGTGAACGGTATTTTTGATTCAAAGACGCCCTGTGTTTCAAGAAGATCTTTCAATTCTGCAATGCTGCCGCCGGCCATTGTTATTTCTATGAATTTTTGTTCACCTGAAGTTACAGGACGTAAAGTTGCTTCTCTAAGCCCGAACAAGTTTATCCTTGTGTTCAATGTTGAAATTATTTGGTCTATAGTTTCCTGGTCTGTTGTGTTAGAAGCCACGACAGCGCGTACACCGCCTCTTAAGTCCAACCCAAGATTCAGGTTTGTGGATTGTACAGGTTCTGCAGATATGCCTAATGTTCCGTTAATTCTTGCATATTTTGAACCCTTACTTGTTTCTAATTTTACAAGATCAAAGTACGGCAGGTTTATGTTTTCCAAAGTTGCCGGCATGTCATTTATTGAATAAAGTATCTCACCTGCTGCAAGGCCAGAAGTTGAATTTTTTTCTACAAATACGATCTTCAGGCCATGCGGATCAGGATTTGGCGCTATCACAACCAATGACAGCACTATAAACAAGATCCATATCAAAATTCTAGGATTTTTTAATAACATAATTATGAACTCCTTTTTGACTTTCGCAACAGCCACAATCTAAGTATTCCGGCGTTTGTAAGCCATGTTGCAAATATGTCAATTACAATGCCTATTATCAGCACTAATGCGATGCTATGCAGGACAGACGAACTAGCAATAAAATAAAGCGCTGATAATGCTGCCAGTGCAGTGAATGTCATTGTCAGGCCAGTCTTCATTGCAGAATCTATTCTTTCAGGAATTTCTTCCAAGGTCAAGCTGCCGCTTTTTAGCAGGCGCGACGTAAGCAATATGTCTGTATCTACCGAATAGCCTATCAGCGTAAGCAAAGCAGCAACAACCGGCAATGAAAGCTCTATGCCAAAAACGTTCATTATCCCAATTGTCACAACTATGTCTGTGATTGCTGCCAATACAACCGCTATTGAAGGCGCCAATGCGCGGAACAAAACAAAAATTACTATAGACATGAACACAAACGCGATTATGAGAGCAATCTGCGTTTGCTGGAAGAACAAATCTCCAAGCAAAGGCTCTATCGTACGGAAACTCGGATCGCTTTCGACTTCTGCTATTGCTTTTAGCTTCTCAAAAACGACATTTTCATCCATGTCAACTGGAAACTGGACGAGAAGGCTTTTTTTAACGCCGGAAATAAGCCTGATGCTTGCATACGGCATTTCGCTGCTAATCTTTTGCAGGTCAACATCGCCTACTTCAACTTCTATCAGCTTCCCGCCTGAAAGTTCTATGTCTTTTTTAAGAGCTTCGCCTGTTGTTGCCAGACTATAAGCTAAAATCGCTACAGAAAATATAAGCAAAAGTATAGGCAGCCACATCAACACCTTCCAGTGTCTATCTATAGGCTTGTACATGTTCATATTCAAACACCTATTATGCTAAAGTTTAAAAGAGCCTTTTTCTTTTAAAGAAAAACCCTCGGGAAAAAGAATTATTTTTGAATTCTTCCGAAAAGACATCCACAAGAAACCCACAACTAAAGTTGTGGGTAATCTGAGGGGATTTCTGGCTTCACTTTTTATACTATTCGAAGAACTGGGAAAGAATAGAAGTGAATTACGCGGCTACTTCTCTGTAACCCCTTGATTTAAAATCATCAACTATGAATTTGTGCTGACCTTTCCGAGTTTCTCCAAATCCAGAATAAGTTGCGTGATATGTTTCACCTTCTATAACAAGAACGGTTTCATATGGAAATGTTTTATCGCTTGGATTATGTGTTGTAGATAAAGATACTTTCTCGCCATTTTTTTCCATATTAGTTATTATTTTACTCATTGTAAAAATATAAACAAAATCTATTAAAACATCAGCCTTGCTTTTGATATCATAAATTTTAGCAGCCTAAGCTTTGGTATGCGCTTTGCAGCTTCTGAAAGCCTGTCATAATCATAATCAAACTTTTCAACGAACGACCCGAATTCCTTGAACAGGTCGTCTATGTCTTTGTTGGACAATTTTTTGTACATTTTGCGCGCAAAGAGCTGTTTTTTAATCTCTTTTCCAAGCTCCATCTTCCATCCACGCTCATAACTGCTTAGCATGGAACTGCCGTACATGTCAAGCTGCACAGCATCGTTTATTATATCAGCTGCATAATTTGCTGTTACAAGCGCAAATATTATCCCGCCTCCTGTAATCGGTTTTGTTATCCCTGCAGCTTCGCCTATGAGCACTGTCCGGTCTGAAAAGCTTTTGCACGTGCCTACCGGCAAAACAGATGCATATACCTTGCCGCCAGGGAGCCTTTGGTCGGACTGAAAATGATCTAAATATGCTTTTGGCCTGACGTGAGATATCAACACGTATTCTTTATTCTGAGGTATTATCCACGAATAAAAGTCTGGCGAATAATATTTGTTCATGAAAACTTTTATCGGACCTTCGAATTTCTTTTTTGATTTTATCATGATTCCGACAGCCCTTTCCGGAGGAGAGATGCCTGCGCTTTGGCGCACGACAGAGTTACCGCCGTCTGCACCCACAATAAGGCGCGTTTCATACGTGCCTGCGTTAGTTTCAACAATTACATGATCTTTTTCGTAAATAATTTCTTTTACAATTTCGCTTCTAAAGTCAGCATGTTTTTTAGCAATTTTATGAAGGTGGGCGGCAAATGATTCACGTTTTATTATGTAAGCCATAGGCTCATTTCTATTTTGCAAAAAAATTACGTTTCCAGAAGGCGACATTACCTTCATTTCGCTTATCTTATCCTTTATAAATTCCTTTCCAAAAAAATTGAGGAAATTTTTCGACACAATGCCACTGTCTTTCGGCTTTATTTTCTTGTCTTTCTCAAGCACAAGAACATTTCCTTTCAGCTTGCTGGCAAGATGAGAGCCCCCGACACCAGCGCCTACAA
>DATDTP010000015.1:0-29427 GCA_035290775.1 archaeon
GGAGTGCCTGGAGAGCCTGCAGGCTTCAAAACTTCAGTTCCAGTGAAAGTTAAATCTATTTCCTGGTTTGAGCCAGACAGCCATGTCCCTTTTTCAGCAGCGACTAACTTGTTTGTCATCTGCGGCGTCTGTATGTAAAACAAAATTTGGTCCCCGTTTCTCCCATCATATACAGTCAGTTTCCCTTCTGATGCATAGTATCCGCCGTATTTTCCTTCTGTTGCTGTAACAGACCCTTTTTGCACGCCGTTTATTTCTGCAGTTATTACAGAACCTGTAGGCACTGCACGCCCGTTAATTGTTGCATCGCCATAAAATGCACTTGGCAACGAAGGCGCTGCTAGCACTGGCGCAACAAGCACAACCATTACTAATAAACCGATAAAAATTTTATTTGTTTTCATTTTTTTCCATCTCTTTTGATTTTTTTATCATCATAAATATAATGTGAAATTATAAAAAAGAAAAAAAGGTGAAAATGGGCATTACGCCCAAATCACTTTTATCACACAGCCCATCCTTGCAACATGCCTGGAGACGTTACCCATATCCAGTAGCCTTGCTTAGGCTCCATTGTTGCTCCACCGGTTGTGAACTGGCTTATGCCGTCCACATTTGCAACAGGCAATGCATATTTCTGTATCATTTCATTCCAATCTATCACTGATGTGTACATTGGATCGATTGATATCAGCGCATTTTCCATTACCATTGGCGAGTCAAGCGACAAGCCTACAGTGTTCCATCCTGCTACAACGTTCTTTGTTGGTGGTGTTTGCACTCCAGTTGGTGCATATGTCAGAGTCGCAACTGTTGGTGCTGGCATTTCTACCCAATAACCGTTGAGTGGTTGTATGACTGTTCCCATACTTGATGTGAATGTTTGTGTTCCCTCATTCCATGCATAGAAGCCTGTTGCTGTTGGGAATAGTGTTGATGCATTCGGGCTTCCTTGCAATGCAAATGGGACTGATACAAAGTTCCATCCGCTTACCAAGCTCAATTGGTTATTTGCAACCTCAAGGAATTCTATTGTTATTGTCTCTGGTGTCAAGTCCTTGAAGTTTGAGTACCCGCAGTTTCTGTACTCTTTTTCGAACATTGGATCTAACAGATCTGGGTTTAGCCATCTGAAGTCAACGCCTTCAAAGAATCCGAAGACTCCGAAGTCATTTGGCTCACAGACATAGGCGTCACCGCCGACTACTGTTATCTCTGCTGTTCCAGGCTCTGTTGATGTTACAAGTAACATCGTCTGGCCTGTTACTGGATCTGTCATGAAACGTGCTTTTGTTGGATTTAGCTCGTCAATGTCGCCGTTCCATGATACTGTTACTCCTGACTCAGCTGTTCCGCCTACATACAAGCTGCCCATGATTGCATTTCTTACGTCCATGAAATCATTTTCAACCTGTACAGTTATCTGTGCTGCACTGATACCGTCTGCCAGTACAACCTGCTGGTCTGATGTAACATCCCATCTTGTTGCTGGATCCACATAGTCTATTGATCCGTATGCTGGATCAAGCTGTGTTGTTTTTTCACTTGCAGGCAGACCGTTTTCATTTATTTCCTGGCCTTGCCATGGCAGTGCATCCCAAACTTCTGCTTCTATTCTTCCGCCGTGGTTGTTCCATTCATTGCCGTACGTTATGTACAAGCTTCCGCGTCCGAACAAAATGTCGAAGCAATACTGTGATGGGTTTATTTGTGAGATGCTTATCACTCCGAATCTTGAATCGTCTACGTCCATCAACCATGGTGGCAATGAAGCGTCTGCGTCATCCAAGTCTATGCAGATTTCATCAAATCTGTAATCTGGAAGACCTGTTGTGTCGCCTGGGTCACCTGCGAATCCTCCGCCTAGGTATCCTGTTACCCTGTGGCCCAAAGAGTCCTGCACTTCAATGGTCATCCATGCTCCTGTTTCTCCGTCTGCTGGTAATCTATCTGATGGTGTTATGCTTACTATTTCCAGCTTTACTGGAGCACCCTGGAATACTACTGTTGTTGTATCTTCTATCAAACCAGGTGAGGATGCTGTTATTGTTGCTGTTTCTGGGAAGTCGTCCAGTACTCTTAGTGTTTTATCTGCACCGAACCACTTGCCAAGGAATCCACCTGCAAATTCAAGTGTTCCTGTGACATTGTTGTCATAGTTGTTCTCGCCGTCAAAGTCTTCAGAGATTACAACCTGGTTGTCTTGGTCGCCTAATGCAGTTACAGTCACATTATCTATATCTTCCTCGATAATGTTGCCGCAGCTGTCTAGTGCACGGACCCACAACTGTGCTTCCTGTTCGCCGTCAGCTGGGACGCCGAACCCTGGCACTGATATGATGTCCAAGCTTTCTGGATCGCCTGCCTCAAAGTTTACAAAGGTGTAGTCTGCATCCAGTGCGTATGGTGTAGCAGTTATGCGGTAGAAACCTGCATACTTGCTTGCTGCATAAAACTGTGCCTGACCATTTGCATTTGTCATGATCACGTTGTTTACTACAGGCGTACCGTCCAAGTTATAGAACTCTACTTTAGCATTTGTAAAGTAGTTGTCTATCCATGCTGTATACTCTGATCCGAAGAAGTCTGCAAACAATACTTCGTGGAAGTAATCTGCAAATCCTTCGAACACTTCGTCGTCTTCCAGCATCTGCCTGAATTCTTCTTTATCTACGCAGTGGTCATTGTCCCAATCGAATCTTTCGCTTAGGAAAATGTCTGTGAAGATTTCTCCTTCTGCATCGAAGTCAAAGAATTCCCATGCAAGACATGAGTCTAGTGTTACTGGCAATGATTTTGCATGTGGGTTCTGGAATCCGTCTGCTGTCTGTAGGTTTACGAGGAATGCATTTTCTGGATCAAATTCAAGATCCCCGTCTATGCACATTCCTACAGTTTTTGCATCAAAGCCGTCATGATTTATCATGACAACTTGTGTTGCTAACTGCTCAGCGAACGTTATTGTCTCTGGATTTGGAACTACGTTTATCAAAGACATGTCTTCTTGTGGCAAGTCACTGCAGACACCGGAAGATGATCTCCAGCTTTCGCCGCGAACATCCTGGCAGTCTTCTGCTGTTACATCGTCCATTAGAGGACCGCTGCAGCCATTTCGTACATAACATGTACCTAGCTCAGCTTCGTCTTGGTAGTCGCACACTGTTCCGCTTAGCTGTACGTCAGATGACCAAACTTGTACTGTTTCTGCTGTCAAGTCCCTGAACTTTATCCATGCGACTCCGTTTTCAAAGTCGAGGTTGTTTAGGAATTTGTCGCCGAAACCATACTCTTCTCCCTGGTAGAATTCATTTCTTGAGTCTACCCCATCAAAGACGTAGTTGTGGTCGTCCCTGCCTAAATCGTAGTCTTCACCGTAGCCGCTGAATTCCCTGTCTATTATGTCAGCGTTGGTGTAATCCTGGTAGAATGCAAAGTTCACGTCGTAAACTCCGCACACGTCTCCGTTATCTGGATCGAGAACAACATAGAAGTCTGTTGTATCTCCTGCTCTAACCAGAACACCGCCTTCTCTTTCTGGACCTGCACCGCCGTCTTCTTCAGTGCCTCTTGAATACCAATCAGCGCCGAAGTATGGGTTTGCTTTTGCAAGCTCTGCAACAGTCAATCCCTGTGGTGCATTTACGCCACCTGTAAGTGAGTCTATGTTGTTTGCTGGCGCTCTTCCAACTAGAATATCTTCATTTGACTGGAAGCCTGGCGTCTCTTCGCTTTCTTGGTATATCTCTACATCAAAGTCGTAGTCTGGCGCGCTTATTGTAAACGCAAGCTTGTCGACCATGATGTCGTCTTTTTCAAGATCTGTCCATTGTTTGCCTTCTTGTGCACAGTTGTCAACGACAAGCTTGAATACTGGGTCTTCGTCGTCAAGTTCGCATGCTGCGTCAGTTAAAAATCTGCAGCCGCTTTGTGCACCGGCTTGGTTTATTGTTTCCCAACATTCATCGAATGTAAAGTCGTCGCATGCATTTGCATCTGCTGTTCCTTCACATGTATCTACATCCCATGAACAGCCTGCATCCTGGCAAACTGCCTGTCCTTGTTGTGTTAGGCTTGAGCAAGCTGGTTGTCCTGTACAATACTGTCCTGCGACATTCAAGTCTGCTGGCGAATCTACTTCTATAAAGCTTACGCAGTCTTCGCCTTTCAACTGAACGTCTACTTCACCGTTGAAATCTTCAACGATGTTTTGGCAAGCGTCCAATGCATAAAAGTTGTCGTATATTGGCTCGCTTACAATGTCTGATCCTTTGTCTGGTATAACCAGACCGTTTCTTTCTGCCTCGAACTCAGTTATTATCCTTGCAGGTTCGCCAATTAGTGTTACTACCAATGGTTCGCACACTGTAAGGTTTGTTGGAAATCCTGATGGACAACACTGCTGTTGTGGCAGAACGTCTATTGTTACTGTACCGCACATTTCTGAATTTCTTATCATATCTACTGGTGTTGGAGTGTGTCCTGTTTCTGACAAGTCAACGCAAACTGTGTTTGTTGAAAAGTCAACTAAATTGCTTGGGTCTGTGACATTAAACGTAACACAAGTGTTTGCTATTGCATTTTGCGGGCATTCCTGATCTACAACATAGTTGCCGCATACGTCCAGAATTCCTACGTCAATTTGTGCTTCTGGCTGACATGCAAGAAGATTTTCGTCTATTGTTAGACAAGCTGAGTCATCAGGCGCTGGTGCGCATCCTGGTGTCTGAGCGCATTGTTGCATGTTTTGGATTTCTTCACACTGAGGATCTATAAATTCCAATGCGACGCACGATGGAGGCGCGTTTATTACACTTACAAAGTCAACGCCTGGTTCTAGCGTATCAGAGAATGCTTCTATATCAAAGATGCCTAATCCCTGACAACCGCATATTGTTACTGTTCCCATGCCGTTTGTAAGCTTACCTTGCACTGCCTGTCCGTCGTCTAGAATTTCTTCTTCTAGGAAGTCGCTGTCTGTTATGTGTGTTATTCCAGAGTCTCCGCCGAATGGAGCTTCATGATCTGTTGGCAATGGATGCGTTAGTTCTACTCTTACAAGGCTGCTCCATTGCTGTGCATGGCCTGTAATAGGGTCTATGTATTCTTCTAACACGTTTCCGAATTCGTCTGTTATTGTTACTGTTGCTTCAATACAAGCGTCTGCTGTTGTTACTGGTGGCGCTTCTACTATTACTCTTGCTGGTGCACCTGTAACGCCAGTTATCGTTATTGTTTTGCAGTTACTTGGGTCTGTATCAACGTTTGGTACAGACGGGTTTGTAACGCAAATTTCAACTTCGTGATCGCCTGTCTGTGTACTTGTCTTTAGATTTGCATCACCTATTCCCTGATCTGCAAGTTCGTCGTGGAATGATGAAAATCCGTCTGGAATGTCATCATCGTCCAAACCTGCCCCAGGTGGTGAAGACAATAGATCAAAGCTTACGTCAGGCCTGTTTGGCACGTTTGTAATAACATTGCCATACTGGTCGTAGATTGTAACTTCTATCCTCTGCAAACTGCCTGCTGGCACGCTTGCTCCATCGCCTTCAGTTACATCCCAGCTTGCTGCCGGGCCTGCGTTTATCCCTACAAACTCTTCATCCATGCTGTCACTGCCTGTAAGCATGTCCACGCTAAGAACAACGTGAGCTATGCCTTTGACTGTGCCAGACACAAATGAAAGCTCTACTTGGCCTTTGTTTGTAGTAGCTTTTGGACTTGGATCATTGAATGAGCCGAGGTCAGTTGTAAAGAACACTTTTACAGCATCGTCTAGTACATCGAGCCATATTGTAACGCCTGATGAGTTTGTTGTGCTGTTTACCAGTTGTGCAAAGATTGTTCTTGTCTGTCCGCCAACTGATATCACTGTTCCTTCTGTTGTTGCCTCAAAACCTGTTCCGATTGAAGATGGATCAGGCATTTTTACAACATCTCTCTGACCTAATATTGTCAAAGCTCCGCCAGAATTCAAGTCAATGAAATATTTGACAGATTCTGCGTCTTTTATAAAGCCGTCTTCAGCTTTTGTTGGTATATCCATTGCAGCCGTGTATGTAAGGTCAATTGTTGTCAGTGATGGACCTATTGCTGCATTGTCTGCAACCAGGAAGTCTGTTCCTGAGTTGAATATACCGTCGCCGTTGTCCATATATACATCTGCTGTTGTTGATGTACCGCTTGTTCTTCGGACATGCAGTTGTTCCAATCTACCCCAACCGCCCTTTGCAGTTGCTGTAAATTCATGCTCAACACCAGAGCCAGCTCCAAAGCTGTTTCTTTGGATGTATCTTATCTGGATGTCTGTTGCTGATGTTATCCTGATAACCACTTGCGGTGGATCTATTGGTGCCCTTACTGCAGACACCGAAGGTTCGTTGCTGTTGACATCTGATGTTAATATTGCAAATGTAGATGTCTCAGGCGCAGTAGGTGTTGTCAACCCTGTTATTGTGAAAATTACTTTTTCACCTGCGCATAGTATTTTGTTTGAAGAAGTAGATGTAATCCTTACAGACTGTAAGTCTGCAACTAATCCGCTTCTTGTCCCATCATCAGCCTCGTTTGTAACCGCCACAGTCCCTCTGCTCCATGATGAAACGTCTGCGACGCCACCCCATGTTGCCGGTGCTGTGAAGATTAACTCGTCTAGACATGCCGTGCCGTCATTAAGGAATTCGACGGTGATGTCTTGCGGAACGTTTGTCGTTGCTGATGTTGGGCTGTAAGAAACGACAGTTCCGTCGCCATTAGCAGCAAATGCTAGTGAAGCAGATAATGCTATGGCGAAAACTAACATTGTTAGTTTTTTCATTCGAATCGCCTCCACATTTTTAATTTTTTATTTCTTAAAAAGATGACGCCTGTATGCTCAGACGCACTTTTTGTGTAGCTTGTATTTGGCGTCAGTCTGCGTGCGTCTGCCTGTTGTTGTCCAAAGGAAAATCTTAAACCTGAATAAACAATATGATCTTTATGACTTTTGATATGAGAATTACTATGAGATGTAAGATGAGAATTAGCCGTAGATGCCGATACGTTGTTAATTAAAATTCCTTTCATTGACACACCCCAAACCCCTGAACTCTATTAATAATTAATTTTTCCTTATATACCCTAGCTGTTCCAATGTGTTCCAGCGTGTTCCAGAATAATTTTCAACTTAGCACTATGACTCAATTACGCTGTAATTACAGTCATTTGTTCCAAAATATGTTCCGTAATGTTCCAGAATGACATTTTATTTCAATTACGATGCACTTACAGCCATTTGTGCAGCAATAAATGTGCAAATCTTGGATAGATTTTTGCGTTATCATGAAGTATAAGCAACTTAAAAATCTATACACATCCAATTTGTTCCAAAATGTTGAATATTTGTATAAAAATTTGTGAATTACCTTACAGTTACAGGCAAATTACATTTTTTCACACAAAAAATCGTCTACAGGCTTTTATAAACTCTTGACATAGTTTTCGTGGTTCAAATGGATGACGACGACAAAATTTTGGATCAGAATTTCAAGAATGGGTTTTCTATTCGAATGGTTAATGCAATAGTATGCTCAAACAATAACAGGGCAGCCATGCTTTACCTTCTAAAGAATGTTCCAAAAAATGAGATGCAGGCTGAAAAGATATCAGAGCGCCTGGGCATAAGCCACAGAACAGCGTTATACCATCTCAACGTATTGGAGGATTGCGGCGTTGTTGAGGTAAGAAAGCACAGGATGAAAGGAAAGGAGCTTGTGCGGTCTGTGTGGGGCATTTCCACAAAAAATGATGTTAATATTATACTTAACCAACTGTCAAAAGAATTTGACTTGAGCGAACTGGAAAAGATAATAAATAAAAACTCAAGCGGAAGAAGGAAGATGGGTAATAATTGAGCAGTTTTAATAAATAATGAACATCTGTTTTTAAAGAAATTAGCGCTTTATTAAATACAAATATAGTCCTTTGCGCAACATTGAGGATAGTACAAACTCCTTTTTTGTGTTATTGTTAAGCATAAACAATGCAAAAATCTATAAACCAAAATATTAAAACCTTGATTCTGGATTTCCCAAGTGTTCTTGAATATTCATATCAACAAATAGCCAAAATCTAGTGGCACTTGCAAGTTCATCATTTTCACTTGAAGAATATTCTTGTATTAATTTAGAACACAATTTTTTTGCTCTTTCATGAGCTTCGATTGATGTATGCCCATTTAAAATAGAAATAGGTATTTCATTGGAAATTTGTTTGAATGGCTCTGCAATTTTATCTTTTGCTGGATTGCATTCTCTATCCGCAGAATGCAGCCAAGAAAATGCCCCATTATAACCTATATATGAGTTTCCGCCTTTTTCAATAACATCTTTTCCTAGAACATTTGACGAGTAGCAAGCTCTAGCATAAACTATTGTACCTTTGAGCAAATCTGTATTTTTACCAACCTCTATTAGTGGTTCATCGTTATGCCCTAAAATTGCTGTAGCATTTTCTAATCCATGTCCGTTAAATATAACAAGCGTTGGTTTCATTTTTCTTAGGTAATTTTCTACTCTTTCTTTAGTAGCTTTATTTTTATCAAAATCTGTAAATTTTATACATTTTTCCTGTGCAATGTCTAATATTTCTTTACTCCATGCATGTAAGTATGCTACTCTATATTCATGATGTGGTCTTGTGATTAAAAATAATTTGCTCATTTTATAAACCCTTGCTCATTGATTTTAAATATTCTATCTGCATCTTAACTACAAATTTTCCTAAATTCGTGTCATCTTCAACATTTTTAATTAGGTCTTCTTTTGAAAATGTTCCAAGCGTACCCATAGACACCTTTATGTTACTTGGCATAACTTCGAGGCGTTTTATAACTAATTTTTTTAATTCCTCGTTAATTTGCAGCATTTATATCAGCTCCAGTTGAATTAATTTCTTTAATATCTCTTTGCCTTTTCCTGTACTATTTTCAATTTCTATAAAAGCAACGTCCCAAGTTATAGGCTTATCGTCTACTAAAAGTATAATTTCGTTCCTCATACCCAATGGCACGTTTGAATAAGCTCTTAGGAATCTATCTTTATTTTCGAGAGCGTCTTCTTTTGACATTGATATTATTTGTATCATATAGTATTAATCTGAGAATATATTATTAGTATTAACAATTTCATCTTAAATCAGCGCTTCAGTGTTGCCGACGAAGGCCGGTATTGCGAGTCGCCCAGAAATTCTATCTTAGCTGTTTTCCAGTTGTAAGGGGCTACAATAAACCAAGAGCCGCCAGAGTATGTGCGCGTATAAAGCACGACTTTTTTAGTAATTCCCCCCTGAGGGTACTGCAATGTCAGCCTGACGTATTTGAATCCCAAGTCCTGGCCGCTTTCCTTGTCCTTCAAAGAGCCGTAGAAAATAAATGCGCTGTTGCCAATCGTTAGCTGCGTATCATGCGGGTATGGCGAAAGCACCCTGACTGTTGCCGTGACCTGCGCACTGCTGCTTTCAGAATACGCAATGCCTGCAAAGAGCATCAATGCTATGAGAGGCAATGCGAATAATATCAGGCTTTCTTTCCTCATTTTTCCTCACCTTTTATCAAAAAATGAAATAAAATAAAAAAATCTACCTTAACAGCTTGCAGTGAATGTTATTGTTTGCGTGTATGTTCCTGCGGCCTGACCTGCTGGAATTGATAGTCTAAACTCTGGAATTTTTGTCTCACCATTCAAAACAATTCCATCAAATATTGGCACAGGCGATGATGATAATGCTAAATTTGTCCAAGACAGTTCGTTATCATCACTTACTGAAGTTCTACTTACATCCATAGGGACAGTTACAGGATTCGTTTGCCAACCATCACCATACACAGTAAATCCAGTTGTTGAAACAGAACCTGTGTTTTTTACGCTTACTGGTTGTGCTAATGATGGATTACCACCTGCAATTAATTGTCCGAATGCTATTGGATTTCCTGCAGTTATAGATAAGCCACAAGTTTCCTCTATTGTCGTTTCTGCTGTTGCACTTATCGTTTCTGTTATTGCAAAAACTCCTGCTGCAAACAAAGCCAGAGCCATTACTGCTACTGATGCTCCTATTGCTTTTTTCATATTCTTCACCTCTAAATTTTTCCTAATTTTTTCAAAATCGCAAATGCGACTAAAATTATTACGATGATTGCGGCTATTGCTGCGCCTGTTGCAAGGTCTGCAGGGAAAGCTGCGGCAAAACCTGTGGACGGCAGGCCTGCTTGCAAAGGCTCTGCTGCAGGCTGCTGTTCTCCTAGACCGGTTGGTTCTGTGTTGTCAGGCTGGTCTGGATTGTTTTGTTGGGGTTGTTGCGCAGCCGTTGTATTTTTAGTTGGAGTTGCTGCAGTTCCAGAGCTGCCGGCTGATGATGGAGTGCTGTTTGCTGGAGCTGAAGAAGGCTGGTTTGTTACTGTAATTGTAAGGCTCTTTTTCATCTGAACGTTAATCTGCACCTGACCGGGCTTGCCCTGTTGCAGGGCGTAGACAGAACCGGATATTGTATTTCCTGAATTATAATTTGAAGGTATTGCTGCAGTGATAGAAGCATAGACAATTTTGTTCGGCACTAATTCAACAGAAGCTGGAAAAGACAGATACTGCGCGGCATCGCCATCTGCTCTTATGCTTATTGTTATGGTTTCATTGCCGTCGTTCACCAAGCCGTATTGGGCTGAGTTGCTCCCGCCGACAGGCACAGAAATGAGCAGCTGGCCTGCTACCTGCTGCAGTGCAAGCGCGCTTGGCGTAAATAACAAAATGAATAGAATGAATAATATCCTTTTCATTCAGAAATCCACCCCTGTAATGTACCTGTGCTGTGCAGTATATAAGATTATGTTTTGGAACAAGCTGTGTGCACAGTAGTTTAAATAGATACATAGATACATATATAGTATGCTAAGTATGAAACTAATGGAAATGCGAGAACGAGCTAAAGATGAATTGGAACACATAGAAAATGGGAATTTATATCAAAATATGTTAAGGCAGGTTTATTTTGACATGCGGATGAACAGCATGGGGAAAAAAGCTAAGTATCCTAATGATAAAAATGAAATACTGAAAATTTCAATACAAATGATAAAAAAATGGGCTAAAAAAGATAAGGCAGAATTTAATCCCCAATTTGACAATAAGTTTTTTAAAACACAATAAACTAGGGGGTATCAGACATGCAAAACGTAACAAACAGAAAAATTGGATTTTGATGGCAGCAACAGAAACTTAAAACTGAGAAATTTTAAAAAACAACAGATGATTTAACAGCGCATCGATTTTATAATAAGACAAAATTAATTAAAGAAAATAAAAAATAATTTACTTTGCTAATGCAGCGTCTATGGCGGTCTTGAAAGCGCTGTAAGGCTGTGCGCCTACCAGCTTGACACCGTTCACAAAGAATGATGGTGTGCCGCTTACGCCATAAGATGATCCATCAGATATGTCTTTCTGGACTTCAGATGCGTATTTGCCTGAGCTTAGGCATGACTCAAACTGTGCCTTGCTTGCCCCTGCTGCCACTGCATATTCACTGAATTTTGCAGCTGCGGCTGTTGCGTCAAGATTTGACCATGCTGACTGAGTTTCAAACAGCTTGTCGTGCATCTGCCAGAATTTTCCCTGCTCGTCTGCACACTCTGAAGCTTCTGCCGCTTTCTGTGCATTTGGATGGAAGCCTAGAGGAAAGTCCCTGAACACTACTTTGACTTTTCCTGTGTCAACATAGTCTTTTCTTATTGACTGAAGAGTCTGCGTGTAGAATCTTTCACAGAACGGGCACTGGAAGTCTGAGAATTCTATTATTGTAACTTTTGCATTTGCCTGTCCTTCTACAGGGTCGTCGTCAGCAGAAACCTGTATTGCATCAGGTTGTGTAGGCTGCTGAGGAGCTGCGGGCGTAGGCTGTGCAACAACGTTTCCTGTTGTTGGTATGCCATTTACAGAACTGTTTCCTACGACATATCCGCCTGTAAAAGAAAATGCTATTGCTACAATAACAAGTGCTGCTAGCAATTTTGTATAGGTTGCTTTTCTTAATGTTATTGTTTCTCCTTTTATTGTCTCTCCGTCCATGTTATCACATCTTTTGCTATTTCAACAAAGTATTAATATGCAATGTTTTGTGCTGTCAAAATGATACGTTATGATAATGTAATATTGCCTTGTTTTATAGCGCATCTCAAAGTTCAGTGAATGCTTTCTTTGAGTTTGTTATGTATGAGATATTGTTTTGCATGTATTAAACAATACTGCAAATGCAATTGCTTCTGCTTATATTGCATTTCAGGCCTAGTGCTTCGTGCTTTTGCAATTTATTGTCTTTCATGTAACCGCAAATCATTTCTTTCTTTAGTGGCAGAAGAAGATTTTTCAAATAGCCGAAAATGACGTCAACTTTGGATTTCAACTCTTCCAAAGAATTAGTTGTGCTGTTTATATTATTTTCCAAAATATCTAGCTTGTTGTTAGTTGCTGCAAGCTCGTTTTCCATGTCTGATAATTTATTTTCCGTATTGTCTAGTCTTGATTCTAAGTTGATAATTTTATTTTCTGAATTATTCACTTTTATTTCAAGATCGCCTACTTTTTGCTTCAATTTATCAATCTCTTTAGTGAGATTTGTGCAGTTGCAAGCAGATGGTATTGATATGTCAACTTTGAACCATATGACATCTGAAAGATTTGCTGAGTTGCCAGCAGGATCTATGACCTGAATCATTGCATAATGCAAACCATTAGAAACAGATGCGGCATTGATTGTTCCATTTGTGTTGTTATTAATTAGCTGTGTAGTGCCATTAAAAATTCCGTCGATGAATAGTGTTACATTAATTTTACTAGTTGCAGCATTGTCAGTGACATTGAAGGCAAAAGAAGGATTTACAGTGGAAAAGTTTGTGTTATTCGCAGTAAGAATGATTATTTTTGGCGGTATTGTATCCATTTTTATTGATTCTTCATTAAATATGAGTATGCCCGGAAACGACCCATTAAAATACTTTTTCACAATAACTTCATCGACATATATTGTTTGATTTCCTGAAGTTGGGTAAACAAAGATACTAATACCTGAAAATTTTTGTGTAGCATTATATCCTGTCTGCGGTTTATGAAAATTAAAATTTTTTGAATCATTTACCAGTATAAAAGTTCCAGATGAATTTATGTTAGCTTCAAGTTTTATGAATGTTGGACTAGTATCTGAGTCTAAGAAATTTATACCTGTATCTTGATACCCGACATTAAATGTTTGTACTGCATAATTTGTAGTTAATTGATCATTTTTAGTTCCAAAGCCTATCCCATCATTACCTAGTTCAGTAAGAAATTCCACCATTTGAAATGAATTTCCTGGATTTCTCTGAAAGTATAATATAATTGTTGCATTATCATGTACGTTCAAATTTAATGCAGCTGAAAGGTTTGCTATTTCTACAAGGCTATCTGCTCCATTTGTTGTGACTTGCATTGACTGATTTCCATATTTTGATACAGCATTTGTTGGACCACCCGTAACCGGGCTAAAGCCGTTACGAATAACCCATTTCTTGTCTAGCCCAACCTCAAAGTTTTCTGTATCGGCCCATAAGAAAGTTACATTAGAATTCATTTTATCCAAGGCAACTGAGTTGTTGTAATACATCCAGAACGCCAGACTGTTGCCTTGCGCAACAGACAAGTTACCTATTTTGAACCATACAATAGTATCTGTGCTGTTGCATCCTTGCACATAATACGGAACTATTTCTTTTTCATTATTAACGATTCTTATGTCGCTGCAATCGCTTTTCATTTTATTGCTCGATATAAGCTCTGCAGTATTTTGACTAAAGTTAGCTGTTACGTCTGTAGGACTATAAAAGAATGGATTCTCTATATTAATTTGTTTTCTCAAGTTCCATTGCGTTAAATCATCGTCTGCTGCGTGCGTTGGAAATGAGAAGATAGATATTGTAAATAAAAAAAGTATAGTTAATTTTATGATATTAGATTTGCATTTGTTCATTTGAAACCTTTTGGCTGTTCTCTAAAAAGAATATAAAATGCGTGTGTTCCATAATGTTCCAAAAATATTGACTGCTACTTTGCCAATTCAGCATCTATTGTTTGCTTGAAAACGCTGTAAGGCTGTGCGCCTACCAGTTCCACCCCGTTTATGTAAAATGTCGGAGTGCCACTTACGCCATAAGATGCTCCATCAGCTTCGTCTTTCTGAACATTAGAGGCGTACTTGCCTGTGCTTAGGCATGTGTCGAACTGCGCCTTGTTTGCGCCTGCTGCCACTGCATATTCGCTGAATTTTGCAGCTGCAGATGTTGCATCAAGGTTTGACCAGTCTGCCTGAGTTTCAAACAGTGTGTCATGCATTTGCCAGAATTTTCCCTGTTCTTTTGCACATTCTGTTGCTTCTGCCGCCTTCTGAGCGTTCTGATGGAAGCCTAGAGGAAAATGCCTGAAAACAAGCTTGACTTTTCCTGTGTCAATATAATCTGCTTTTATTGATGGCAATGTCTGCGTGTAGAACCTTTCACAGAACGGGCACTGCATGTCTGAGAATTCTATTATCGTGACTTTTGCGTTGGCGTCGCCCAGCACAGGCCCGTTGCCTGCTGCTGCCTGGACAACCACCTGCTGTTGCTGTTCAGGTGCCTGATTGTCGTTTGGCTGTTGTGCGACAACATTTGCGCCATTTACAGAACTGTTTCCTACGACATATCCGCCTGTAAAAGAGAATGCTATTGCAAGTATCACGAGAGAAGCGAGAAGCATTTTGAAGGTTGATTTTTTAATTGATACGCTTTCCTGTTTTTTTACGTGCTCTTCTTTTTTCAAATGACTTTGATTTTCTTCTGCCATTATACAAAACCTCCGCCTTTGGCGGCATTCTGCTATAACCATTACATAAATTGTAAACGTTATTATGAAGATGCAAGTATATAAAGTTATTTTATTTCTAGGGCAAAATAATTTGTTACATAAATTGTAAAGCTTTTAATATAATTATGCACAAGCAAATGCATGCAAAAAATAAAATTTGGAAAAAAGAGCGGCGTGCTTAGCCCGCTGGAAAACGACATAATGCGCGTTTTATGGAAGAGCGGCGACATGAGAGTAAGGGAAGTGCAGAAAAAGCTCGGTAAAAATGTTCCGCTTACAAGCGTTGCCGTCCTTTTGGACAGGCTTCATTGTAAAAAGATTGTTTCCAGAAAAGTATCTACAGGCCAGGGCGGCAATCATTATATTTATTCGCCTTCGCTGACGCAGGAGAACTTTCAAAAGTCTATTGTAGAAGAGACTGTTGACAAGCTCATAGACGCCTTTGGCCCTGCTGCTGTCAGTTATTTTGACGAAAGGTTTAGAACCAAGAAAAGGTAACCTATATGGTAGTTAATTTCAGCTCGCCTACATGTTTTGCAGAGTCTACTATTGCGAGCCCTGACATGTTTTTGATCTACGCGCTGTTCCTGTCTCTTGCATTTATTTCAGTAATAGCCATAAGAAAAACAAGCATGAGCAAAGCAAGAATAGGCCTGATTTATCTTCATCTTGCTTTCTTGTTCATGCCTTTGGCATTTTTGTCAACGAATACAGCATGCGGGCTTATGTGCTCAAGCTGCCACAACAACATGCCCTTGCTCTTCTTATATTCGCTGCCTATTGCTGTTCTAGGCGCAGCGTTTTTTGGCTTTGTAGGAATACCTGCGTTTTATGCAATGTCATCCAAGAGAATCAAGACAAGGTGGATAAATGATTTTGTAAAAAAGCATTCTGAACTCATGAGCATTAAAGTGCGCGACGTGAGGCTTCTGAACAAGGCAAGCCCTGTTGCTTTTTCATTTCGCAGCCTGCGGTCTGGAATATTTTTATCAGTCGGAATGTTTGATGTCCTGAACAAAAAAGAAATAGAGGCTGTGCTGCTGCACGAGCTTGCCCACATAAAACGCATGTCTTCTGTCGGCAAGGTATCGCAAAAGCTTATGCTATTTTCCCCATTTTACAAGATTGCATCTTTCGGGCACTCCCGCGAGGAAGAAATTGCAGATGAGTTTGCAATCCAGGCACAAGGAACAAGCATGCATATTAAAAATGCAAGGAAAAAATTTGACGCTTTCTAGAGTGCACAAAGCATATTTGTAAAGCATTAAATCTTCTCATACGAAATGTTAATTCTATGGATATTTCAGAAATGAAGATAGTTCTAAAAGGAATAGAATCGGTGACATTCAGCAAACACTTCAGCGAGGAAAAAGCAAAATTGAGAGGAATTACCGAGGAAGAGATAAAGGATAGCATCAACTCAAATCAAAAGCTTGTAGGCGTGGAAGATCAGGGCGAAGAACCAAAAGGTCACAAATATGCACTTTTGTTCAGCAAATCGCGCAAGTATGATTTGAGAGTTGTAGTATCTTTAAAAGACAACAAGGTAAATGTTATTACTTCTCATATACAAAATGTAAAGAGGAGAAAGGGGTATGAAAAATGGCTAGAAAAGCTAAAGTAGATTACGACGAGGAAAGTGACATATTGTGGGCGTATAGCGGTGAGAAGGTTAAAGATAGCCTTGAAATCGACAATTTTGTTATTGATTTTTCTATTGATGATAAAATTGTAGGCGTGGAAATAATGAATGCCTCAGAAGTTATAAGCAAACTTTCATTAAACAAAATAAGCAAAGAAATGCTATCCGGCATAAAGGAAGCCAGTTTAAGTTTCTACCAGAGTAGAGAACTTTTCTATGTTGTCGTAGGACTTGTCATGGCTGTTGACAATATAGTAAGGGAAATACCTATACAAATTCCAGCGCCTAGATTTGCTATGATTATGCATGGATAATAGAGTTTGTAATGTGAACTGTTATTCTTTGCCTTTACCTGTATCGAATAATTTAGTGTATTTTTACAAGATTGTGTTTCACTTCTTTTCTAGATTACAGCATAGCCCAGCAAAAATAAAATTGCTACCAGCAACGGCTGGTGAACTATGTATATCAGCAGCGAATGACGGCCTAGGAATGCGACAGTTTTGTCAATAAACATATTGTGCACTGACTTTGATTTTTTAATGCAGTTGCCGATAAAAATCCCTATGAACACAAAGCCCGACCACGGAAGCAACGGGAAATAATCAAACGTCTGGAAGTCAAAAGGCAGAAGCCATAACAGATGCGGCAATTCTGCCTGTATGTAGATCCCGGCTGTTATGATGGCTAATCCTATGAGCAGGCTCAATTTTTTGTATTTCAGGAAGAAGGAAGATATTATTATTGACAGTCCTATCAAATGCAGAATGCCGAACCATATTGTATAATTCTGGTATGTGAGATATGTCACTGCAGTTATTCCCAATCCTAGCAAAAATATTTTCCCTCCACGCAGGAAATACTTTTTGAAAATGAATTTTAGCGGCTTGTATTTTATCTTTTCATGGCTCAGTGCAAGCGAAATGC
The DNA here is from genome assembly GCA_035290775.1 of archaeon. Taxonomy (GTDB): domain Archaea; phylum Aenigmatarchaeota; class Aenigmatarchaeia; order GW2011-AR5; family GW2011-AR5; genus JACQNW01. Next base: position 17,473 of record DATDTP010000015.1, read on the forward strand.
CTGCTATTGTTATGAATGATGCGGCAATAATACGCGGAAAAAGCCACCAATAAAGCCAGGTGTTGCTGAAAAGACTCATTGCATTTGTCGGACCGCCTTTTATTGCGCCGATAAAACTCAATGCAAACGACCAGTTGAATATCACCATTAATACGATGGCTATTCCGCGCAATGCATCTAGCTGGAGTAGGCGTGGCATGCTAAGTTATTTCTGTATTATTATTAATGCTTTTTTATTGTTATTTTGATATGAGCGACAGAATCACAAGACGAGAAGATTTAGAAGCTTATTTAGTTACAAATCTTAAAACATACCAAAAGTACGCAAGGCGGTTATGTCGCGATTTGTATACTTTCGATGATGCTCATGATGTCATGGGCCAGGCAGTTGTGAATGCGCTTCAGCGTTTTCGTGGCTGTAATGATGAAGAGCACTTAATATCATGGCTTTACACCGTTGTTAGAAATACTTTCATTGATTTTCACAGACGTGAACATAGACGTACATTTAACAGAGCTGATTTTGATTATGGTATGGCAGATATAAATCACTCCATGGATGGACAAAACCAAGAGCTTGAAAAAAGAAGCCAAAAACTTAAAGATGCAATTTTTTTGCTGCCGAACACTCTTCGTGACGTAATGATTTTGCGCATTTACGAAGAATTGAGCTACAATGAAATTGCTTCAAGGCTTTCTTTACCTTATCCTACTGTAGTGGGACGTGTACAACGTGCAACTGTACGCTTATCAAAGAATATTAAAATATAAAATCATTGGGCTGGCAGCGGGGACAAGTCAGGGTAACCTGATTTTGGTTTCACTTCTTTTACCTTTGGCTGCAGCCTGTTCAGCTCTTCCTTGAACAGGTTCATTATGACTAGGCTGACGAGAAATATGTCAAGATAGGTGTTTGTTAACATTAAGATAATGGAAATTACCGCAGCGCCTGCCCCGAAAATATGCTGGGCTTTGCTTGGAAAAGGCGATGTTTTCGGCTCAAGAAGCATGAAAAATGCAAAGAACCATGTTACAGGCTCTGCTGCTGATAGTATGTTTGCTGATGATGGGAATGCCAGCATATTTAATGCGATAAAAACGATGAGGAATGTAAATGACATGCGCAACCGTCCGATTTTATAAGCTATGAATATGCCAAGCGGTATTATCAATGGTGAAGCTGCCCACCATGCTATTCCTGCGCCGAACAGCGACAAGATCAATGCTGCCAGCGCAGCAGGATTGAATATGTTGATATTTTTATGCCGTATGATGTGCTTAAAAAATATTGCAACCAAAGCTGCTGCTATTGAAAACACAATGCTCGGAGCTATCAAAACTGCAAGAATAAGGCCTGTTATTGCAGCTTCATCTAGTATAGGCTTTGACTTTCTGATTTTTGCCGCAGCAAATTCTGCTGCTACTGCTATAATAGGCGTTAATATTATATGAACCAATGCGCCAGTAGAAAAATGAATTCCAAGGCCAACCAACAGTATTGCAGAGAGAAAGACAAGCATGTATGTCTTGACGTTTAATTTTAAAATATTCATCTGTTATTAGTTTAACTCTGCATCTTATATTCTTTTTGTGCATTGAAAATTAGGTTTTGAAAATGGCTACTGCTAGCGTAAAGGATTTTGAAATATATATGGAAAATAATATGCCTTACTTGAGGCGCATTGCATCAAACGTTACGGGCTACGGGCATGCAATTGAACCAGATGATTTGCTTCAGGATGCAATATATAGCGCATTTAAAAGACTTGAAACGTATCGAGGCGGACCAAATGATTTCAAGCCTTGGATATCAAGAATTATTAGAAATGCATACATTGACGCATACAGGAGGGCAACAAGAGAAGTCTGCACGCAGCCTATTAAAGAAGCGGCAGAAATACAATGTCGCCGCTTGTCTCCTTTTGACGTTTTTTCAAAAGAACAAAGTGGTGCAAGAATTATTGCTGTTATTGATGGGCTACCGGATAACCTTGCTGAGGCAGCGAGATTGCGTTTTATTGACGACCGCAAGTATATAGAAATTGCAGAAACACTGAAAATTCCAGAAGGCACTGTGAAAAGCAGAATTAGCAGGGCAAGAGAGCTTATTCGCAGAAATCTTTTGGACAGCGACCCGAATCTGCTTAATTATGATTTTTGAATTCTTCCGAAAGCTGCTAGGGTTTATTTCACTATGAATTCGAAAAGACATGCTCAAGAAATCTGCGGTTTCAACCGTAGATTATAGCGGGTATTTCATATTTAAATTTCTGATTCTTAGATGATGTTTATGGCTAGCCTTTTTCTTATAAAGAAAAATGTTACCGTCTGCAGAAAGCAAAGCTTTCTGAGAATTTGTAAAGGTAAGTTCTATAAAACTTTACAAAGTATCCAAAAAGAAATGGTGTAAATATTATGAGCGAGTATGATGTTATTGTAATCGGCGGGGGAGCTGCGGGCCTTACTGCGGCTATTTTTACAAGCAGGAGAAAACTCAGGACATTGGTTGTAAGCATAGACACAGGCGGGCAGACAAACTTGACAAACAAGATATCAAATTACCCCGGATTTCTGGAAAAAAGCGGGCCAAAGCTCATGGGTATTTTTAAAAAACAGGCAGAGTCTACAGGAACTGAATTTGTCAACGGAAGATTTTCTAAAATGGAGAAAAAAGGCGAAGGCAAGGACCAGAAGTTTACTGTTTACCTTACAAACGGCGAATCATATTCTGGCAGGGTTCTTATTCTTGCCTATGGAAAGGTGCCGCGTGCTTTGGGCATACCTGGCGAGGAAAAGTTTGTTGGCAGGGGCGTGTCTGTAAGCGCTGTGCAAGACGCGCCGCTTTATGCCGGCAAGTGCGTAGCTGTAATAGGCGGGGGCAATTCTGCGCTAGAGTCTGCAGAGCTTCTGGCAGAGCTTTGCTCAAAGGTTTATCTTGTCCACAGGCGCCAGGAATTCAGGGCAGAGGAGATAACTGTTGAGCGCGTAAGACAGAAGAAAAACGTACAGTTTGTGCTTGATTCTGTGCCTTTGGAAGTTATTGGCGATGAAAAAGTTGAAAAGCTCGTAATCGAGCATGTTGTCAGCAAAGATAGGGCAGAGCTTGCGGTAGACGGGGTTTTCATAGACATAGGCTTTGTGACAGACACTTCTGCTGTGAAAGATTTTGTAAAGACAAACGAGGCAGGCGAAGTGTTTGTAAATGCCTTTTGCGAAACATCGTGCCAGGGCGTATTTGCTGCAGGCGACATTACAAACATACCTTACAAGCAGACAATCGTATCTGCCGGCAACGGCGCTACTGCAGGCCTTTCTGCTTATTCATATCTGCAGAAACTGGACGGCAAGTCTGTGGTAAAGATAGACTGGAGCTAGCTTTCTTAAACGATATGACGCCGATGTATGGACGCACGAAGTGCGTCGTTGGCTCGCGTCGGTTTGTGTAAAGAAAGTTACCGTCTTGAGAGAACAAAGTTCTTTAAGACCCCACAAACCTTTGGTTTGTAAGGTATCAAAGAAAAACTTACAGTAAAAAGTTTAATTAAAAATCAAAGAATATTATCTTTAGGTGAAACACATAAAATGTCTGCAAAGAAAGCCCTAAGGGAAAGAAAGGAATATTATTTGAAGTAAAATATCCAGAGAAAAACTATAAAATCCATTGCAAAGAAGCGGCTATAAATAATTGCTAATTTCTATAATTATTATGTCAAGAAATTATACAGTAATAGTAGAAAAAGATGAAGAAGGATGGCTTGTTTCTGAAGTAGTGGAACTTCCAGGCTGCCACACACAGGCTAAAACGTTAGACCAACTTATGGAAAGGACAAAAGAAGCTATAACAGCATATCTGGAAGGCTATGAAAACGGAGAAACCTTTTTGCAATTTGTTGATGTTAAAAAAATAAAGGTGTAGTTTTTGAAACTCCCGAAACTTACAGGAAAAGAGCTTGCAAAAATTGTAGTAAAATTTGGATTTGTTTACAGTCATACTATAGGTAGCCACATGGTATACAAGCATGTAGATGGCAGACGCGTGACTATACCCCATCATTCCGGCGAAGAAATAGGGCCAGGACTGTTAACAAAAATTATAAAGAAAGATCTTGGACTGACAAGAGAAGAGTTTATGAAATGCATAAATTAATAGTAAAGAACATTAATTTTGAGAGCTTTAATGCTAATTATTCCCTGTGAGTTACGCTCGCCATGCAGCGCAGGCCAGCGTCTTTCCATAACCTGTCGTCTTCAAAACCCGAAACTTGCACCACTTGCTTGTGCTTAGACATTATATCAACGGCTCTGTCGTCTAAAACCCTGCCTATTTTTGCTATTCTTGGATTTTTGTTGTCGCTTCTTTTTGGCACATATATGGTATCAGACTCCTGCAGGTTGTTGCAATAAGTCATCATGTACAAATATCCGTCCCTGCTTTCAGTCAGCCAGAATGGGACAGGCACAATATTGTATCCTTGCTCTTCCATTTGTTTTCTTGTTCTCAGGAACCACTGTACGTACGGCTTGTTCAGCTTTTCATCTTGCGGCGTTACCAAGCGCGCCTTTCTTAATATATTTGCTGCTTCTGACGGGCTTGCAAGCATAATACTATCGTCGCTTATCGGCATTGCCAAAACATCAAGATGATCATATATGCTCATTTCCCTGGGCACATGCAAATCCCTGTAAGAGTGCCATTTTAAGCCGTCTGTTATTTTGCATAATTCCATGTCAATTTTATCGGTATCTAGATAGGTCATTGCTTCCTCGTATGCATTCATGCCTATGAAAACAGCCTTTCCGTTTGCCACAATTTGACCACCGACCAGGCCGTCTAATGCAGGGCCTTCTGCCTGCTTGTAACCGAGTTTAGCCCAAATATCATCTGCCAGCTGACGCCTGTTGTCAAATTTTAACTGGCCTATTACGCCTGTGCCCATGTATTTTCTTACGGGCGTCAAAATTTTTTCACCATCTTTAGCCAATGGTATAAAAACGTCTGTTGCAAACTCTGATATTAGATAGTCAACTTTTACCAAATCAACCCTGTCAGCAAACCTTTCTTTGAGCTGCCCGGCAGACCTGCCTTCGTAGACCTTTCTGTTGTTCCACTGGTGATAAAGCGCAGCAACTTCAAGAAAATCGCAGAGCAGTTCATATTGCGGACCGGCTGCTAAATTGTGTAATTCTAATAAATGTTTCTGTGATATGAGGGCTTCATAGAATTGCAGAAGTTCTCTTGTGTTATTTGCTTTTCCTGCAAATTCCTCGTATAATGCAGCTCCGCCGCTTCTTAACAATCGTTTTAACTTTCTATCAAGCATTTCCCTGACCTGTTCAGCGCCAGGGCTCTCGAAAATAACAAATCTTGCATATGGCAGCGCATCTATGGCAGATTCAACTGCCGAATGAAGAGGAGGAAAGTAGTTTACCATGACTTCCTTTATCCTGCCTCGCGTGACGTCGTGCGGGCGGCCTACGTATTCCATGAATCGACTATAATGCAAATGCTTAAAAGAGCCCTTTTTTTTCTAAAGAAAGAAAACCCTCGGGAAAAGAACTATTTGGTTTCACTTTTTATTTTTGAATTCTTCCGAAAACCGCTCGGCTTTATTTACAAACGAATTCGAAAAGACATCCACAAGAAACCCACAACTTTAGTTGTGGATAATCTGAGGGGATTTCATATTATTTGAAATAAAATCCCTCGGGAACAAAGAACAGAAGGCTTTATTAAAGCCTTTTTCTCCAAGCTTACTTATGCCCCAAGTAACTAGGAGATTCATGCTTTCGCAGGTGTTTGCTGCCTGTAGCGAAGCGCAAAGAATAATGAAGAAAAACGGGATAAAGGCTGTTGGAAGCCCGTTAGAGACACTGGAGGATGTTGGCAAGCGGAACGGCCTTGACAGCAGGAAGATAGACTCTATCGTGGATGAAATAAACAATATCATTGACAAGGGAACCGACTACAGCAAAATTATAATCAACATTACAGATTCTGGCGCTGAAGTGCTGAAAAACGAATTGAATAGAAGAAAGAAAAAGTATGTCTCCCTTCGCCTTGCGTCTGACACCGGGATTTATACCTATGACATGGACTTTTCCAACACAAGATCAGACAAGGAGATAGAAATCAAGTCAAACGGCATATTACTTGCCTTGGACAAGAAGACTTCTATGCTGCTAAGCGGCACGACAATCGATTTTGATCCTGTCCAGGGAGGGTTTGTTTTTCACAACCCGAACTTTAAGAAATAAATTTTTCTAAAAGTGTTGCCCAGACAATCTTTATAGCTCACAAGGAAAAAGCATATTTTACTTCCTTGTGAGCTGTATGTTAACCAAATAAACAATATTCGATTTATTTATTTGGTTAACTATATCTTTATCTACTACCTTGCAGAATTAACTATAACGAGGTGAATTAAAATGGCTGCAATGGCAAGAGCTGCAAAGAAAAAATCAAAGAGAAAGTAATGGCTCATGCTTAATTTTCTGTTAAATCTTCAACACGCAAATATTTTTTTTTATTTTAGGTTCATTTCATAGGTTTCTATGAATCTGAAATTTGTAGACCTTTATAACAAATACAAATCTTAATTATAATTGAATTTCAACGTCAAATTTGCTATGTGGAAAGAACATAATAAAATGTTCGAAAATTGATGTTCTTGGCTGTTAGATTTTTTTATCCAGTGCAAAGAGCAATGGCGTTATGACTATTGTAAGTATGATGAAAGCTATCATTATTGTGTATACTTGCTGCGTTATTATGGTCATGCCAAGCGCTATTTGAGCGATAAATATACCGTACTCGCCTCTTGGTATCATGCCTATGGCTATCATCCGCTGGTTTTTCCTCGTGAATCCCATAAAGCCGGCGAGGATTCCGGGGCCTATTGCTTTTGTAGCTGCGCCAACCAATAGCACTATTAAAATTACGCCTGCAGAAGTCCAGAGAACAGGCAAATCCAGGAATAATGCGCTGTATGCAAAAAATATCGGCACGACAAACCCGTAGCCAAGAGTCCTTATTTTTGGCATTATGATTTCATTTTTCATTGTCGTATTGCTCATTGCTATGCCTGCAAGAAAAGCCCCTGTTATCCCTGCTATGCCTGCCCTGTCGCTCAAGAACGTTACGATCATTATTGCTGCCAGGGTTATTGCAAGGAATGTCTGGTCGTCTTTTGCAAGGTGCAGCTTGCGTATCATTGAACTTAGTATCTTGTTTCCAAATGTTGTAAGCAGGTATATGAATCCGAGCACGGTGAAAAACAAGAGTGCAATTTGTGTAATACCGCCTATCGTATTGCTGAAGTAGCCTATTAACAGGGACAATGCAAGGATTGCCGTAACGTCATCTGCAAGCGATGAAACTGCAAATGTCTGGCCGACTTTTGTCTTGTATTCGTTTCTTTCCATGAAAATTCGTATTGGTATTACAGTGCTCGTGGATATCATTATTACGCCCATGACAATGCCTATGCTTGTGCTGTTGAACAACATCAGTCCAAGCCCAAAACCGCCCAAAAATGCAAGAATGCAGCCTGTAATTGAAATGGCAGAACCTGTGTAGACAGCGCTTTTTACTTCTTTGAAGTTTGTTTCAAGCCCAATGAGGAACACAAGCAGCATGACGCCGATAGTTGAAAATATTTCCAATGACACCGACGGCTCTACTATTTTTAGAACCGGGCCTGCCACAACTCCTGCAAGAATTTCGCCTACAACAGGCGATACGCCCATCTTATTTACAATACGGCCAAGAAATTTTGCAAGGAAAAGTATTATACCAAGCTGAAGCAACAGAACAAACGGCATCTAAAGACATTGGCATGAAAATAATAAATAGCTAGCCTTTCTTTTAGAAAGAAAGGTTACCGTATCCAAAGAAATCATATTATAAAAGAAGATGCTTAACCTCTCTGCATATTTATACTAGTATATTGTAATTAAAATCATGGCCAAGCCGAAACAAAAGATAAAGATGGTGTGCAAGGGAAACGTCTGCTACCCAGAGAGCCCTTTCTTCTCTAAAGAGAAAGAAAGCCCTCGGGGAAAGAAGAATAAAAAATAATTGTGAAAAAAGCGCGTGCAAAAAGAAGAGGAAATGAAAACTAATTGTAAAGAGAAAAATCACTTGCGGAAATCTTTTCTGCGTTTTACAAGCTTAAACTGAAGTTAAATTTTCCAAGCATTGAAATGCTTAATATTAATATCAAATGAATGCATATTCTTCTAATGAAACATCTAATGTATATTAATGGCAAATGGGTAAAAGGCCAGAATTATTTTTCATCAATAAATCCTGCTACTGAGCGCATCATAGCTGAATTTCCTTCTGCTGCATCTGATGACATTAAAAAAGCGGTGAATTCTGCTGAGGCCGCTTACGATGCGTGGAAGGCTACGCCGGCTCCGAAAAGGGGGCTGATTTTACAGCGAGTAGCCCAATTGCTAAGGGAGAGAAAAGAGGAACTGGCAGTAATAGAGACGCAGGAAATGGGCAAGGCGCTAGCAGAAGCAAGAGGGGACGTTCAGGAAGCCATAGACGTCTTTGATTACATGGCTGGCGAAGGCCGCAGATTGTTTGGCCATACGACAACTTCTGAGCTTCAGGATAAATTTGCCATGACTATTCGCATCCCAACTGGCATTTGCAGTTTGATAACGCCCTGGAATTTTCCAATTGCAATTCCTGCATGGAAGATTTCTGCCGCTTTGATTTGCGGCAATACTGTTGTATTCAAGCCTTCATCTGACACCCCGTTAAGCGCAATGAAGCTTGTTGAGATAATTGAAAAAGCAGGCATCCCGCCAGGCGTTGTAAATTTTGTTACAGGCTCCGGGAAAGAGCTGGGCAAAGAGCTTGTTTCAAACAAAAAAATAAGGTGCATTTCATTTACAGGGTCAAAAGAAACCGGCGAATGGATAACGCAGAATGCAGGGCTTAAAAAAGTCGGGTTAGAGCTTGGCGGAAAAAACGGCATAATAATTATGGATGATGCCAACCTTAGATTGGCGGCAGAAGGCGTGACATGGGGCGCATTTGGCACAACAGGCCAAAGATGTACTGCTGCTTCGCGTGTCATTGTTCATGCAAAAGTAAAGAACAAATTTGAAAAAATGCTTTGTGCAAAAGCAAACGCCCTTCGTTTAGGCGACGGATTAAAAAAGACTACAGACATTGGGCCGCTTGTAAATAAATCTGCACTTGAAAAAACTGTCGAATATGTTTCAATCGGTAAAAACGAAGGCGCGAAGCTGATATGCGGCGGGAAAAGAACAGGACTGAAAGGATATTTTTTTGAGCCTACAATTTTTACAAACGTGCAGCCTGATATGAGAATAGCCCAGGAAGAAATATTTGGACCAATCCTGTCCGTCATTGAAGTTAAATCGCTGGATGAGGCTATTGATGTCATGAATAAAATCGAATACGGGCTTAGCTCTTCCATCTATACGCAAGATATAAACAAGGCGATGGCTGCTGTGGAACAAATAGAGGCCGGGATAACTTATGTCAACTCTTCAACAATAGGCGCTGAAGTGCACCTGCCTTTTGGCGGCGTAAAACAAACAGGCCATGGAAGGGAAGGCGGCATACTAGGCATAGACGAATTCTCGGAAATGAAGACAGTGTACATAGATTATTCTGACAGGCTTCAGAAGGCCCAGATAGACAAATGAAATATTTTGTATTTAAATTCTAAGACTTATACTCATTAGCATGATGGAAGAAATTGACAAATGGCTAAAATTAGCTAAGGAAGACTATGAAGCAGCAGAATTTAACTTTAAGGGCAAAAAATATAAAGTTGCTGCCTTTTTATGCCAGCAGGCTGTAGAGAAAGCATTCAAGGCCGTTTTGCTTAAGAAAACAGGTAAAATAAGGAAAATACATGATTTGGTTGAACTGGGGAAAGACATTGAAGTTCCAGACACCATACTCAATGAAGTAAAAGAGCTGACGCTTGCTTACATATACTCAAGATACCCTGATGTAAAAGAAGAATCGGATTTGAAAGAAAAGGTTTCTTATTTCTTAAAAGTCTCAAAGGAGGCGTTAAAATGGTCAGAAGAAACACTATCGTAGGCAAACTCAAATTGTTCAAAAAGAAATTGAACAAGGATATTCCAATTGAAACTATGGTCCTTTTTGGCAGCAGAGCCCGAGGCAAGACAGGAAAAGATACTGATGTAGACCTTATTATAGTAAGTTCAAAATTCAGGACATTGGATTTTTTCAAAAGAGGCGCAAAAATGTATGACTACTGGGATTTAAGGTACCCTGTTGACTTTCTTTGCTACTCGCCAGAAGAATTCAAGAAATTGAAAAAAGGCGTTACAATTGTCAAACAGGCGTTGGAAGAAGGCATTGTGATATGATAATCTTAGAGTGAAAGACATAAGTTTTTGAACAAATTATTTTTGAATTCTCCCGAAAACCGCTCGGCTTTTCTGCAAAATACTTTATGAAAGTCTTTTGAGAAATTCAGGAAAGCTTTGCTTTCCTCGAATTAGCCAGCGGATGAGGGCAAGAATTCAAAAAGACATCCACAAGAAACCCACAACTTTAGTTGTGGGTAATCTGAGGGGATTTCATATGTCTTTCCAACGCCTTCAGAAAGCATAACTTTCTGAGACATTAGAAAACTTTGTTTTCTCAATGTACCAAGTGACGCATATGCGTACAAAAATTCATGCCGCTATGTATAATTTTGTATAGATGACTATCCTGATAGATTTGGACATTCTGTGCACGGAGTCGTAAGGCAAAACTCTGGCGCCTTGCTCCATCTTATATTCCAATTTTTAATTTCTGTTATTATACCATGAAGTTCTCTGCCTTTTTTTGTAAGACTGTAGCTTGTGCTTTCTTTGCTATTTTTTTTGACAGATTTTTTTTTAATAATCCCGGATTTTTCCAATTCCTGCAAATGCAACGATAGCGTTCGCGGCGTTATGCTCTTCATTTTACTCATAACTATGTTAAACCCGCCAAAGCTGCCCAAAGCTATTTCTTCTATTATAGGAACAGACCATTTTTTACCGATTATATTGCAAGTTTTAATTACACTGCATGGCATTGTATCTCACTACCTTATTTCATATAAATCAACAATAATATACAATGTTACTATAATATCTTTATTGATACTAGCTGCTATATAGACCCTTGTCTGCAAAAAATTTATATGCGAGACCTTTTGCTTTATTCACACGTAATACTTGGCTTCCTTCTTGTAATACTTCCTGTGTTGTTGCTTGTTTACTGGAAAAAACCTACTGCATTTTCGCGGCTTATTGCTGTTATAACTGCTGTGATAAGCTGGGCGGTCCTTATTCCAGCAGGCTCTCTTTATCTTATGTTTTATCCGGCAACAAAAACACTTATATTATCTGGCGCATGGCCATGGGCTCATAGCGTGTTCATGGAAACAAAAGAGCACTGGGGTATAATGCTGCCTTTGGCAACAACTGTTGCCGCATGGCTGTACATCAAAGGAGACCCAAAGGCCAGCAAGAAGTGGTGGGTATTGGTTATAGTTTTAGCTATCTTAGTAGCCGTTTTTGGAAGAACAGTAAAATTGGGGGCTGGAACAATATGAAGTCAATCAAAAAAAAATATAATTTTTATGCAGGCGCTGCCGTTAGTTCGTGGGCGCTTCTTATTATGATAGTTGTCGGGGAGATATATGCGCCTTTCAAGGACTTTCTTAAGGGCACATTTACCCATCATTGGATTGGAAAAGTTGTAATAGTCGCGATATTGTTTTTCCTAGTCAGCGCTTTAGAAAAGAAAAGAATGGAAGAAAAGCATGCATGGTATAGCGTAATAGCAGTTATAGCGCTGATATTTTTGTTTTACATAATAGAATTTTTTGAGTGATATTTCTGAAAAAGAAAAAAAATAATTTGAACATTGGAAAAATAGGCGCAATTGCAATAGTA
>DATDTP010000016.1:0-3093 GCA_035290775.1 archaeon
TGAAAGAGAGGAGTTGGATTTGTAAGCCTGCTCCCCTCCGAACTCAAAGCCCTGCGGCGCAGAATAGCTCTGCAGCGCCGCGCCCTGCATCTTTCCCCTAAGCGTCTCGGGTGCCCACACCTTGAATATCTTCCTGTCGTATTCAACCAAGGTATTGTTTATGTCAGTTAACTTTGCCTGCAAATTTTCAGGCAATCCAAAACCGCACTGAAAAGTCCAATCAACAGAGCGTTTTTCAATATCAATACAATAAAGAAACGTATCTGCAGATCCAACATAAAGCTTATTTCCGACTATCGTTGCTTCAGCAGCTATTGGTCCTCCTGTCAAAAAGTCCCATATTTTTTCTCCATCTTCAGACAAGCAATAAAGTTTTTGGTCCCATGAGCCAAAATAAATTTTATTATAGTGCACTATAGGCGCTGCTGTAATCATTCCACCTGTTAAAAATTTCCAGATACTTTTGCCGTCAGAATTTATAGCATGCAAATGTCCAGAAACAGTTCCGCTATAGATCACGCCATCATTGCCTGTCAGTATGCTAGCAGCAGAGCTCCCCATATTATATTTCCATAAAAGCTTGCCTTCTACGTTGAGGGCATATAAAAAATTATTGTTGCATGCTACATACAATACAGGATTTTTTGCATAAGGCATTTTATTCCAGCTCCGATCTCTTACTGTAACTATTGGCTTGCCATCAGAAAATACAAGAGGCGATGATGAAAAACCGCCTGTAAAAAATTTCCACACAAGATTTCCATCAATATCCAAACAATAAGTGTTGCCATCAAAAGAGCTGAAAGTAACAAACCCGTTTATCAAAGCTGGCGTGGCAAACATCCCGCCGCCTGTTGCGAATTTCCAAAGCTGTGTGCCATCTTCTGAAAAACAGAACATGTTCTTGCCTGCAGTAGTAAATATATTGTCACCGCATGCTGTAGGATAACAAGCTGCAATGTCACCCAATTGTTTTTTCCACAGCAATTTGCCATTCAAGCTCAAACAATAAAAATATTCATCATGAGAGCCAAAATATATTTGGTTTTTATGGATTAACGGGCTTGATACAGAAGGCGCTCCTGTCTTGAACTTCCATATAGTTTTTCCTGTTTCTGCATCAATGGCATAAAGATGCGTGTCGAGAGACGTAAGATAAATGACTCCGTCATGATATTCTGGCATGGATGCAATGCTTCCGCCTTTTGGTATATTACGGATAAGCTGGTAAAAATCTACTTGTTTCTGCTCTTTCACTTCCTGTCTTTCAGGCACAATATAATACTTTGCATGACCGCTATGAATCTCTTTGCTATTATATTCACTTTCCTTTTGTCCGTAGTCCATAGAAATAGTTGTATGCCATGCTTAAAAATCACTTTATTGCATTTGATATAGAAAGTTAAGTAAAAATTAATCTATCAAACTTTCTATAAAGGAGTTTTGATAAATGTAAAATTTATTTGTTTATCAAAACGACAGGTATCTCTTTTATCAGGTCTGATGCCATTGTGCCTTCGCCGTATTTCTTTGCAGCCAGGGCGCCTGCTGCACCGTTGATGTAAGCGCTGGCACATGCCGCAGTAAAGCTGTCTGTCCTGCAAAGCAGCGCCCCGCATATGCCGGCAAGCGTATCTCCAAGGCCGCCCTTTGTCATGTAAGGCGAGCCTGTAGAGTTTATTGCGACCTGCTGACCGTCAGAAATAACATCATCATGGCCTTTAAGCAAAACAGTGCAATTGTATTTTTGCGCGGCTTTTTTCACCAGCTTTGCCCTGCTGGCAGTATTGTCAGTTGGGTTTTCTCCTGTCAGGACAAAAAATTCTTTTGCGTGCGGCGTCAGTATACAGTTCTCGCGAAGCTTTGTCTTCCTTTCTGCAACTGCATGTATTGCATCAGCGTCTATAACACACGGTTTGTCAGTGTGCTTTATGACTTCCCTTACGACTTCTCTTAATTCATCACCTCTTGTCAGGCCGCAGCCTATAACCAGAGCGTCGCTGTTTTCTGCCATGTCTGCTAACATGTCAACGCAGTTTATTGACAAAAAATTGGTTTCACATGGAAAAAATATTATGTCTGGCGCATAAGATCGCACAGGATCGGCTATGCAAGCAGGCCCTGCTATTGTAACCAAGTCTGCCCCTGCACGATACGCAGCTAATGCATTGAAAGAAGGCGAGCCGCTGTAGAATTTTGAGCCTCCTATAACTAGAACTTTCCCGAAATCTCCCTTCTTGCACCATTTCGCGCGCGGCGCATAAACTTTTTTCAGGATGGATTTTGTGATTTGCATGAATACTTATTGCTCAAGGCTAAATAAATTCATGTTTTCCATTCAATAATCTTTAACTACTGGGAAAAGCATTATAATTAAAGACGTTTATGAGCAAGCAACAACAATTGGCAATAAACAAGGCAAGGTCTGACGGCAAAATAGCAATAAATTATACGCTTCTTGCAATATGCTTTACAATTTTTGCCCTAATAATTTCTATTAGTCCAAAATTATTCTTAGAAAATGAAATTCTAACATTGCAACTCACGCTTGCAATACCATTGTTTATATCATCACTATTTGCACGAGACAAGCTAGCCTACACAGAAAATTCAGCAAGATTAAACAGTTATGGATTTTTCACATTTATTATAGCATACAGCTTCCTCATCAATACAGTAGGCCTGTTGCTTTCCTCCGCCCTTTCTGTTACAGTAAGCAGTGTGTTTTTCTTAATTAACATACTCTTAGCATTGGCTTATTCGTATGTAACTTATGGAAAAGGAATGACAAAAAGAATTTGCAAAGATGGTATATTTATCCTGTTAATTATAATTCTAGGGTTATTGCCGTCGCTTGGCATTTATTAAATTTTACGTTGATCTATTCCAGATGATGATAGACGCACACTGCCATATAAAAGATGAGTCGTCTGTACAGCAACTGTTGTATCAAATGCAGCAAAATAAAATAGAAAAATCCCTGCTCATAAGCTGGCCATTCTGGAAAACATCAGATAATAATGCACTGCTGAAAATATCAGGGCAGCATCCGCAATTATCAGTCATAGGGTCGATAAAACTGACAAATAATAA
>DATDTP010000017.1:0-5992 GCA_035290775.1 archaeon
TGGCTCCCTGTGCTTTACTCTTCTATTAAGTATATCATTCATTTTTGGATTTGCAGGATTTGCAAGTATGCTCCTGTTGCCTAGCGCACGAGGGCCAGCCTCCATTCTTCCCTGGAACCATCCTATTATCTTGTTTTTAGCAACCATCTCTGCTGCTACGCCTGCTATATCTTTATGATAGGAATATTTCACACCACAGGAATCCAGAACTTTCTTTATTTCCGCGTCAGAAAAAGACGGGCCATAGTATATGTGCTCCATTTTGTCGAACTTGTGGCCGTCCTGCATTGCCAGATATACGGCAGCGCCTATGCTGCCCCCAGAATCACCGGCCGCAGGCTGGATAAATACGTTCTTCACGTGCCCTTCTTCAACCAGCCTTCCATTAGCTACGCAATTAAGCGCAACTCCACCTGCCAATACCAGATTATCAGAGCTGTACTGTTCTGAAAGATGTATCATTATTTTTTCTAGCGTATCCTGTACAGATGCTGCAACATCCCTGTGAATATCTTCAACAGGACCATATCTGCGAGAACCAAATCTTTTAAGAATTTCTGCATATTCTGGCTTTGACAAAAATAATTTTCCTGAAGGGCGTGCAAAATCTGAAAGATCATGAACCGGTTTTCCATATGGAGCCAGGCCCATCACCGTTCCCTCGCCTTCTACTGCATCAAACCCAAGCCATTGCGTAAATCGCGCATAGAAATAACCTAATGAGTGTTCGCTGTCAACAAGCTGCGTAAAGTTTTCTTCGTCAAACCTTCCGAGCATTGTTGATGTTCTTTCCCCGACAGCATCCAAATTAAATGAATGACCGCTTTTCATGCCCGACAGCGGGAAGGATGAGTAAGCATGCGTCAGGTGATGCGCAATATAGTTCTGCTGCGTATCACCGCCAAAATAAAACTTTACAAGACGCGTCATGTTTCGCATTTGCTGCTCTGCTATTTTCGCCCCGATCATTTTCCTGGGCGTTATGGCGCCTTTCCTGAATTTCTTAGGGTCAAAATTAAAGCCTATCACTACATCATTTATTGTTATGCCTGCATGGTCTAGACAATATTTGACCGCATAACGCGGAAAAAGCGAGAACGAATGCTTATACCTGTTGAAACGCTCCTCTTCCGCAAAGGCTAATATTTTATTGTCCTTAACCAAACATGCAGAGGGATCGTGCCCCCACCCTATTGGTATTGTCAGGCCAAGATAGTATGTCATACGTACCATGCAGAGTTTATTGACAAAGTTTTTAAACTGGTGACAATCGACACTGTGCACAAACCTGACTAAATAATATGATTCTTTGGATATGGTAACCTTTCTTCTAAAGAAAGGCTAACTGCTAGCAGACAAAAACACGCCCTACAATAACGCCCTTGTCAGAAAATTCCTTTTCTAGCCTGCACATGTTTATGTTTTTCCACGCCTGGCTGTTTTTGTGGATGTTAGGATAGTATTCTGTGACAAGCATTACAGCGCCAGCCTGCCTCGCCTGCAAAGCCTGGTCCTTTGAATCATCATCAGCACCAACAAAAAAGTCGTCATTTCTATGCGTGTAAAATGCAAGCTGCAGTGTTGTTGAATATAAAGGCCTGTCAGAATATCTGGTATTGAAGTATTCTGCCATCTCGTACGTTACCTTGTTGATATCCGGATGTGTGGTGTGAATAAGGAACTCCTGTATGTAAAATATGTTCACGGAAATAACAACAGCAAGGAAAATGATGAAAATCATCCTTGATCTCTTTACAAAATATAAAACAAATAATAAAAATGAAACTATGGACGTTATTGCTAACGAATAGAAATTTATCCAAAAGCCCGGCTGCACGTTGCCCATCAGTGGCAGGTTAAAATTCCATTCTGAAAGTGAGCCGGAACTGAACGCGCTAATTGCCCTTCTCTGGTATTCTGGAACGCTGTGGTCAATGTATTCTGCTGCAGGCAGGTTCATGAGGATAATTGCAGCAGTAGAAATAACTGTAAGAAATACAAATAATTTTATGTATTTTTTAGAGAAATGTATCCTGCTGATGAAATCTCCTGCCAGTAAAGACATAGAAGGTATGATAATCATGAGGTATTTTTCATACGTGCTTTCTGTTCCTATAGACCCAAGCAAAAAGCTATACATAAAGATGAAGTAGAAAACGAACAACAGGAAAAAAAGATTTTTGTTGTGCCTCCAGTTTCTCAGTGCAGCTATGCTTAAAAGTATAAACAATGGCGTTCCAAATGCAAACATGACCATAAGCGGGCGCAGGGTTGGTTCAAAACGCGTGTACCCGCCAGAGTGTTCAACAGAGTACATGAAAACTTCTGGCTTGCCTATGATGACTGATGCTATTGGAAAAACAGAAAATACAACAAGGCCTATGAGTGAAATTGTTATTACTACCTTTAACGCGGTTAAAACTTTTTGCTTCAGCGATGCATCATTTTTTCGCAGGACAAAATAGGCAAAAATTACAGGCAGCATCAAGAAAACAGAATATTTTGACAGTAAAGATATTCCAAACGCTATGCCACAAATCAACAAGTATCTATTTTTGCCTGTATCATCGTACAACAGGAGCATGTAAGATATAAGCATCAGGAAAAAAGTGAGTATACCGCCGTCAATATCTACCACTAAAGAGGCCAGCAAGTGCCAGTAGCCTATGGCCATGAGACCTGAAGTTATTAGGGCTGTCTTCTTGCTGTAAAAGCGCTTGGTCATAAAATACATCAGGATTATTGTGGCCATTCCGAAAACAAGAGGCACCATCCTTAGTGCTGCTGTCGTTGCGCCCTGGAGTGTAGCCAGCTTGAAAAGTATTGGTGCCAGAGGAGGATGTGGCCATAAGACAGGAGGTCCGGCTTTAAGTACAAAAGTTAGGCCAAGATTTGTAAATGTATGGTCTTCTGAAAACATGGCCCATTCTGCTTCCTCAAAAAATAATATCGTGTTTGTGCCGGCAAGGCGTATTATCAGCGCAGCTAAAATTATTATTACAATTGCATACTTGCTTACATATTTGTAGTATGTATTCTGCTGGTTAGGCATGCAAGTTATTTTATAGTACTGCTTATAAACATTTCTCCCATGATTTCTCTATGGTCGGCAAATTAAGGGTGTCAGTAGGCATCATAACGTTCAACAGGCCAGAAACACTGAAACTAGTCTTGGATGCGCTAAAAAAACAGGAACGAACCGACGCTAGCCAACGACGCGAAGCGTCTACGTACACAGGCGTCAAGCATTATTTGCATCCGTATGAAATCATTGTTGTTGACAACTCAACAAATAATGAAACTGCAAAATTAATGAAACGCTATAAAAACGTGAAATATACGCGTGTAAAAAACCGCATATATCAGCCACAGGCACGAAACATAGTTATCAACAAATGTAATGGTGACGTAATTGCTTTTTTGGATGATGATGCAGTGCCAGAGAAACAGTGGCTATCATCCGTAGAAGAGTCTTATTCTGATAAAAATGTAGTGGGCGTTACAGGGCCTGCTTTGAATTGTTTAGAGCCTGGAAAGCCAACAGAAAAAATTGTACGCACGAACAAAAACAGGAATTACTTCACTTCCTATGGCGATGTGCGGTCGGATTCGCGCAGATGGATTCCTAAAAAGCCTGTAAAGTGCAGTATAATGCTTGGCGCAAACATGTCTTTCCGCATGAATTTTCCAGAGAAAATTCATTTTGACGAGTTCTATGGAAAAGATGCTGCCTTTCGCGAAGAAACAGATCCGCAGGTAGCATTGATTAAGCAAGGATATACGTTCATTTACAATCCGTCAGCGCTTGTGTGGCACATGAAATTTGCAAAAGGCGGCATTCGTTCAAACCCACCTGAAAACTACTATTATTTTTGCGGCATAAATCACAGGCATTTTGCAGACAAGTATTTTCCTCGCTGGCATAGCAGATTGTCATGGATTTTCTTTTCGCTTAATCCGCCTTGCTTGTGGATGGCTTTGGCGCTTGCCATCATCCGCAGGGATAAAAACATACTAAAATGGCACAGTGGTTTGTGGTACGATAGAAAATGATTTTATAGTTGTCTTAAGTTTATAGCAAGTTCAGTTGATAATTGAACTTTTACTGAACTTGCTATAGAGGAGATTCGGTAAATATAAAGTTCAACAATTTACCGAACTGGCTATTATTTTAAATTCTCGTGCTTCATGATCATATTATGAACATATGCTTTGTAACAACAACGCCTGCATCTGCCGTAGGCGGTGTGGAGAATGTTGCATTCAACATTATGGAACAGGCAAAGAAAAAAGGCCACAAGGTAGAAAATGTTTATGCATATAAAAATTATACAAACCCGTTGTCATCGCTGAATGCTTTCAAGGCAGTGGGGAAAAAAGTAACTGCGGGAAATTTTGATATTGTGCATTCCAATGACAACGCGTCTTATTATTTTGCCAAACACAACAATATATCAAAGCATGTGCCTATCATCCACACATCGCATGGCACGTGGGGTAATTATTTTTCAGCATTCAGTGCATCATTTCCGTTTAATATAAAGAAAAAAATCTTCAGTAAAAACAGCATAAAAATAGAAAAGTTTGTTGTACAGCACGCTGATGTCAACACTTCAGTTTCAAATTATGTTCAGAAATCCGTTCTAGAGCAGTACAGAATTAAATCAGAAGTAATACATAACGGGGTTGACACTGCAAAGTTTTCCCCTGCTAAAACAAAAAATAAAATACCCACAGGCATATGGGTTGGGACAAACCCTGGCCTGAAAGGGCTGAACATAGCAATAGAGTCCATAAAAATGCTAGGATTGCGCCTCATGGTAGTAGGTATTTCTGGAAAAGACAGCAAAGAAGTGGAATACCTTGGCAAGATCGAGCCGTCTCAGATGCCTGAAATTTATAGGAAGGCGGATTTTCTAATATTTCCGTCAAAATACGAGTCTCATCCAATAGTGCCGCTAGAAGCTATGTCTTCAGGGCTGCCTGTGATAGTCTCTTCTGCATCAAACGTTGAAATAATTAAAAACGGCAAAGAAGGGTTTGTTGTTTCAGGAAAAGCTGAAGACTACGCAAAATCAATAGAAAAAATGCTAACAAGGCGCAGGCAGATGTCTGCAAGCGCAAGAAAGTGTGCGATTTTGCACTCATGGCAAATCCAGTCAAAAAAATATTTTAAACTGTACGAAAAGCTAGCCTTTCTTTAAACAATATGACGCCTTTGGCGTCGGTTCACTAGGAAAGGTTACCGTATCCAAGAGCAAAGCTCTTTGGGACCCCGTAGAACTTCGTTATACAAGGTATCAAAGAAAATCATGTTAAATTAGGCAGCTAGCCTTTTATGATATTTTTAATAGCTTTTGGTTAACGTACATATATATGACAATCAGAATAGGCCTCATAGGATGCGGCACAGTAACGCAGAAAGCCCACATACCGGCTATTTTGAAAGATCAGAACTTCACTATAACAGCCCTATGCAGGCGCGACTTGTCCAAGCTTGGAATTCTGCATGAACAATTCCCGCATGCAAAAATATTTTCAGATGCATCAGAACTTATTAATTCTGGCGAAGCAGACTGCCTGCTTGTTGCCACAGATGCAGAATCTCATTTACAAATTGCCCAGGCTGCACTAGACAGAGACTTGTACGTTCTTTTAGAAAAGCCTGTAAGCAGCTCTTCGGAAGATATCAGAAAATTTATCCTGAAAAACAAGGCCAAGATAAACCACGTTATGGTTGCTTTTAACAAGAGATTTTACCCAGGTATTGCAAAGATTGATGAGCTTAAAATTTCAGGAGAACTGTCGAAACTAGTCGGCGGCACGATGACATTCTTAACACAGCAAGGGCGCAGGCCTGGCATGCAAGGAGTTTTACAAAACCTTATACATTATTGTGATCTTGCTAACTGGATATTTGGCAAGGCTGTTGATGTTCATGCCAAATTTTCAGAAACCCTTAATGACAGCATTAAAGGAAAGACTATTGCAG
>DATDTP010000018.1:0-9565 GCA_035290775.1 archaeon
TATGAATAATAATATAACTAATATTTTACGCGAAATCACCCTATTCACCCTTTCTAAATTATTTGTTTTCCCGGTTAATAAACTCATGGCTTTACACCCGACACTACACTGCCTGTCTTTGATATAGGCGGATAGCCTTTCACCTTTACGACTGCATTGAATAAACCGTCGCCGTTAGGCGCGTTAAATGAAAAACTGAAAGCTCCTGACGCATCTGTCTTTGTCACACCTAAATCTGTAGATGTTCCTGAAGGAGAAATTACAGAAGCGCCCACAGAAGCGCCTGCAAAAACGCCGCAAGCATCGTTTGCCTTGCACCCTGAAGCAATTTTTGAATCGCTGTCATAATTCTTTGTGTTGTAACCTAGGACAGAAGGTTTTGCAGACACAAACTTGTAATCATCAGTTGGCGAAGATTTTAGCGGCGTTTCTCCTGATGGGACAAAGTTTTTGCAAAGCTCCTGCGGATTCCCTGTTTTTGAAGGGTCTGTTGTTTCAACTATGCGCCCGCATACTGTGTAGCACGGCTCTGTAGCGTCATCGAGATCTTTATTGGATGGTTTCAGGGAGCCTGAAAATGCTGCTATTGTGCCTGCTCCGCCAGCAACCGAACTTACCCTTATGTTGCCGCCTGCCCGGTTTGTGATGCCAATTGCCTTTGCTGCAAACTCGCCAAAGCCCGGATAAATCTGGGTAAGCACCTCAAACCCTATGGCTGCTATAAGCTTCCAGTTAACGTAATTTTTCCTTGAGACTTTCTCAACTTCATTCGGATATCTTCCGTCGCATTTTTTGTTTTCATATGTGAAATATAACCCCATCCACTTTGGATCTACCTTGCACCCGTAAACAATATGCTGCTCGCACTCATACGTGGCGCCAGAGCATGTTGACGAATATTTGTTTACGTTTCCCTTTATTGTGAGCGCATCGCCTGCCTCAAATAATGGAGATGACGATGCCTGCACTGCGTTTGACGTGTCTAAAGTGGCGTCAATACTTGCTGCGCTGACTTCTGTGCACACATGCTTGCCAATATTTTGCAATACTGCATCTGGCACCTCTGCTGTGTTTACAGGCTCCCAGTTTGACGGCGGCGTTGTCGACAATTTAAAATTTCTCAGGCTCATCCATGACGCAAATAATATAAGCGCAGACCACGTTGCTGCTGACGTAAGGCGCTTGCTCATTGTAGGGTCGCACTTTCCTGCAACAACAGGCCTCATGCCTTCCTGTTGGCAACTATAAGCAGAACTTATGCATGTTCCTGCTTTTTGGTCTTGGCCGTCAAGAGTGCACCATGCTCCTTTATTCTGCTGGCATAAATTGCACTCTGTGTAACTAAGATAGTAATTCGGCAAATTTGATGACTTGATTTGAATTATTGCATCAGCGCCACCGCCTCCGTCATCAACTGTAATAACAGGGACTGTCGGGGGCTGCTGCGCACTCGCAGCGCTGCTCAAAAACCATGGAGGAAATGACAGGCTAATTATAAGCGCTATCATCATAAATAAGATAAATTTTTTCATTTACCTACACTCCCCACGCTCATCGCTCTGCAGGCACACGAAAACATTAAGATTTTTTGTCACATATTCTGTTTCAAATGAGCACTGCGTGCTCTGGGCCGGCAAATTATTGCACTGCACAGAATTGCCCTGTACGAGAACTTTTTTTATCGGCACTCCGGAAATGCGCGAACTTGCTGCAAATGTTATCTTTACTCTTTTGGTTTTAGGGTCAAGCAACTTTTCACCCACAACCACGCTTCCCCTTGCGCCTGTCGGAAAGCCTGCGCTAAAATAGCCGGACCCTTCTGCGAGTATTGCTTCTTTATCGCCAAATGCTTTTGCATAAAAACTATAATCGCCCTGCGCTGCGTTTCCTGCGTTTATTGTAACTATATATTCACTGCTGCCTGTAGGAGCAATTGACGTTGATGTGTAAGGCACAACAGACCCGTCAGGTTTTGTTAAAGTCACTTCAAATTTTTTAGGCCTGTTTTGCGCTGTAATAATAAATTTCAGCTGCAGGCTCTTGCCAACAACACGTTCCGGCGTATCTGCAAGCTCTATAATGCTTTCTGTCATGCTTTCTTCTTCTGCTGTTTCAGTCCTATCAACACAGTCGCTGCCAGAAGCAGCGCAATATTCTTTATCGCCTCCGCACCAAGTCCTGCCTTGAACAGTGCATTCAGGCGTTGTGTTTATACTGTCTGTGCCTGTTTTTTTGCATTGATTAAAATTATCACCCGGACATTTTCCTCTACTGAAAACACCATTGTTTGTACCGACATTTATTTGCGTGCATGCTCCATCGCATAAATTGCCAGAACTGCCTGCTGGCGCGGCAGGCGCGGAAACGCCTTGCAAGTCAAATGCTTTTACCCAGCCTTCTACTGTGCCGCCTGCTCCGACCGGCCACGCAGCGCTGTGACACATCAAATAATTTATGCCTGCTACATCATTCTTCATTTCACCTTTATCTACGGTAACTGCTTCTGCTGCTGTTTTCTTTGTTGAATCTGCTACCTTGGCGTCTCCTTTATCATCGTATATTATTTTACCTGAAGGCGCTGTTATTTGGCCATTAGGACATTGTGTTGTGCCGCCTGTAGTTCCTTTTGGAGGAACACTAATAGCTAGCGGTGTATTAGCTGAAATTGGTGTAATTTGTGCAAACCCAGTGCTGCTTAAAAGAGAAAGCGATAGACTAATCAAAAATACAGATAAAACTAAAGCTAATCGTAGCTTGTTCATGATACTCAAGAAATAATTGTATTTCGTGGTATAAATAGAATTTTTAGCCTATTTTTGTTTTTTTGGCTTTGGAGGTATTCTTATTTCTAAAACTGTGCCATATTCGCCTGTTTTAGGGTCTCTAGTTAATTCTTGTATATTTGGGTTTGGCGTTGGCTCTGGAGGCAGACCATCAAGCAGACAATTCCCTGCTCCGTAAAAAGCTATGCACATTTTCCCGCTGCCTAAGCGTGTTGCAAAATAAACACCTTTGGTGTTTTGTCTCCATGTTCCATCTATACATTCTACCATGTAGACAGAAAACCGATCATTGGGCTCCATTGGCACAAGTGTTGCCTTGCGTTCCTGTTCTTTGTAACATTTGTCACCAATTTTTGATGGAAGACGTTTTTCATTTTCATGACTATAAGCAGCAGGGGTTTTTTCTATTACTTTAGGACTGCCGCATGCTGCCAAAGCAGCTAGCGCCAGTGTAACGTATGATTTCATTATTATATAGTAATAACAAAGTATATAAAGTTTATTATACAACCTGTTCTGCATCATTTTCATCTTTGACAGTTGTTTTTAGGGTGAACACACCGCCTGGAAAATCATCAGGAAAATCTTTGGAGAAAGTACACGCACCTATATTGTTTGAACCTGTGTTTGCAGTACATATCTCACCATACTGTTTGTTATTTAGATACAGTGCAGCGCTTTTTATTTCATGCGTTGAATAAACATCGGCAATTATATTTAGCGTATTTTTATTCCATCCTGCAACTAGTGTGTTTTTATCAATTCCGACCTTTGGGTCTTTGTTTTTGTTACTATCACAATTCTCTGTTTTATCTACACAATTTCCTAAAGATATACCAGAAGAACACCAGCTTTTTTCTGACGACGTACATGCAATAGCTTTATGAAATTCATCTCTTGCAGAATCTTTACTTTGAGCGTTTGTTTGCATGACTGATGAAAAACCATTGATACAGTCATTATTTGGTTCAGCACAATAGCCGCTGTTATCTGGATTATTCACATCTCGTGTGCACCATATTTTGTTCAATGATTCACAGCCTTTTTTCGGATTTAATGAACTTATTCTTTGCTCTTTAATTAAACATAATTTACCTTGATCACAATCACTCTTGGAAAGATAATATCCTAACACTAGTGAAATAGTTGTTGTATCGACGCATCCGCCTGAGCCTTGCATTGCATTGCACGAAGCACCTGCCGTACTTTGTGTTGAAGAAATATCTATACACTTATCATACGCTCTGCATTCTGCATTGCAATTTTCAAATGTTTTGTAAGCGCCGTAAATGTTTGCATTGCTCCATGATGAAGTTCCTATTCCAAATATGTAATCAGAACACTTGTAAAGAGCTACTGGTTTTTCTATGCAGTTTGTATCGGCTGCTTTGCAAATTTTTGCACATTGTTCAAATGTGCTGTAAGTATCTGTGTATGTTGAACTCAATTGCCAGTATTCTGAACCATCAAGCCCGCATTGCACTATTTTATAGGCATTGTTTGCATAAGCACATGTTATTGCTTTCGACAATCTGAGACTTTCACCACATTTTTGATTTACTACAGCATTATAGGCTGCACAAGTGTAAGCATTTTTATCTTTCTCTGCACAATATTTATTGTCTATTGTATTTTTATAATCTCCTATTGCAATTGCAGAAATACTTGCGATAGGCTGCACATTAGATATACAATCAGGATTAAACGTTTTACAAATTGTTTCACAATCGCTTGGTGTTAAATAATTATTCCATCTTGTGCCGTCACATTTCAAGAGAATTTGTTCCATGCAAGTAACTTTTTCTTTTTGGTTTTCTGAGCACAGATCACCTATCTGTAATTCTGTTGATGATTGATAAGAAGGCTTTATTGCACAGTCATTTCTATAGTTGTTAACACACTCATTTTCGCAAGAGCTTATTGTTGAAAATGTAGACGATTTACTTGTATATTTAGTTGAGTATCCTGTACATTCTGCCAATACAAACCTGCTTGATGCATAAAAAAACCCACCTCTATCAAAGCAATAATATTTTTCTTTACAGGTTCCACTTATTGTTGTCACGCTTTCAAATACATCCTGCGCTGCCGTCATCCCTGTTGATGAAATTGATGCCAATGAAATTGGCGCGACTATTGTTGTAGCAGTGGACTGCGCGCTTGCGACCAGCTGCAGCGGCAATAAAAATGCTATTAATAGAACGATATAAATTTTCTTTATATAACCCGAAAATAATTGTCGCAGCTACATAATAAAGATTTTGTGATGTACTAATTTATTGCCTACACAGTCATTTCTTAGGCACTACACACACAACGTTTGGGATTTTAATTTTGGTTCCTTCAGGCCATGATGCATCATTTTTAGGGCCATAGGTTTCAAACCTGCCATAACTCATGTATTCAAGCCTTGGCGCGCGCACGACGAGATCAGCCTCATAGCCGCCATCCATATTCATGGCAGTCCTGATGTCAAGGTATTTTTTTGCATTTGCATCGCGCAAAAACCTGCCGAAATTATGAAGCGTAAAAAATCCGCCTTCTGTGTTGAATATATAGAAATTGCTGTCATTGCCCATGGCTGTGACTGTCCTGTTTGCCTGCCAGTCTGAACTACCAATGCGTATTTTCCCTTCACGGTCGAGCAGTATGCCCCAATGCTGGATCATGTTTTTGTAATTCTTCCAGTACTGCTCAGCTTTTGGCAATGCTTCAGCATCCACAGCCCGGCATTCACCTTGTTTTCCTGGCTTGCACGCAACGCGCTTCAAGCCAAAATATTGTGCATCATATTCTGCATCTAGAAATGAAATCTCTGGCAAGCCTTTCACAATCGGCTGCGCAAGTATAATGCCAGAGACGTGTCGGTTTACCCTTGGCCCTAGCCTTCTTCCTTCTACCCTCATTGGCGCAACCGGGCAACCATACATGTCATCGCCCATATATTGCGCTGCATTGATAACCGCTGTTGCTCCTGTCATCTGCTGCCATTCTTCTACTGTATGCATTTCAAGATGCTCTCGACTGTACCCGCTTGCAACTTTTAAAGTGTAATTTGATGGATTAACTTTCAGGATTGCTACAGTATCGACATGCTCGTCGCCACGGTAAATCTTCACTTTTGAAAAATCAAGCCCCCGATCTGCTTCAGCCCACTTTGGCTCCTCAAACAGCATATTCTGATAGCCAAGACCAGGCAGATAAGAAAATCTGTCAGGCTGCACGTGCTGTATTTCGCTTGCCAGCAACAGCGAAGGTTTCACAACTGCTGCCAGTAAAGCTGTTCCTGTTTTCAGAAAAAATTCACGCCTTGTAATAGATAACATAATTATTACTTAATAGTAATGTATAAAAGGCTTTCGCTATGCGAAAATCCCCAGGTCATGAATAAACTTCGCTGTTGCTGTCCTTATTATGGCATTGTGGCGGCCGCAAAGACCGTTTCTGACTTTTTCTCCGGGTTTTGCGCTTATTGTGGATTTCTCATGAAGCGTGCCTGTGCTAATCCTGCTTGTAAGAAAGTTTTTGGCGCTGCCAGCGCCTGTGTTGAAATAATAATAAGTCCAGTAGTTTATCTCATCTTCTGAAAATGAACTTTTGTCAATACCTAATAATTTAATGTCCCTCTCAAACTGATATTTGCTGTACGCCACCCTTGCCGCCAGCGCCTCAAGCCCGTAATGAAGATTTTTAAAATACGCGCT
Source organism: archaeon (assembly GCA_035290775.1). Classification (GTDB taxonomy): domain Archaea; phylum Aenigmatarchaeota; class Aenigmatarchaeia; order GW2011-AR5; family GW2011-AR5; genus JACQNW01. The sequence goes on from DATDTP010000018.1 coordinate 6,488, forward strand.
GTTTACATTTTTATATTTTTCATTAAGATTTACTTGAAGCCCATATTCGTCGCCCTCGTCAAAATCGTTGCGCAAAAAGCCTCCTGACTTTAACGCAACAATTTCGTCTGAAAAATGGTCCAATCCTAACCTGCTAAAGCCGCTTATTGGTTCAAGATAGGCGTCAAAATTATAATCGCAATAATAGACATTTAATAATTCGACCAATCCTTCCCCCATTCCTATTGTATAAACAAGCAAAGGCGACACTCTAGTGCCATATTTATTTTCAGACGCACGCCCTGCTGCATAATAAAAACTGCCTAAAATTTTTTTAACTTTCGTGCTATCGGGATTTTTGTAAATTATGAAACTTGTAGGCTCATCATTTTTTTCAAAATATGCCCATGTGTCGCATCTTACTGTTCTGCCAGGATTTACATACGCATCCCACCGCATAGATGTGCCAAGGCCGAATGCTTTTTCTGTTTTTGACTCTATGCCTGCAATATCTGCTTCTGACAGGGCAGATGCTGTACTAGCTGCGCTTTCTGCGGCAGCAATAGCGCGCTGGTCGGTCACTTTTATTTCATCATATACACTCAGGCCCAAAAAAATTTTTCCCGATGGATATACTACACGCAGACCATTATATATTCTAATTTTGATATTTTCTTCTGTCAACTCTGATTTCTCATCTGAAGAAAAAACTTCGATTTTATATTCCCTTATGGACGGATCGGGCAAAATGCGAAACTGCGTTTCATCGATAAGATGCACATATGCAAATGAAAGTTTGTCATAGTTGTAGCATTTTATTTTTTCGCCTAATTTTATGAATTTTATACTTTCTCCATATTCGCTATAACACCCGCCCAAAGCATATAGTTTTGTAACCTGCACACCCTCCAATGCAGAAGCCGGGCGCAAAAGCAAGGCAAATGCCATAAAGACGATGCAAAATATCGTCATGTTCTTATAATGTGCAAAACTTATCCTCATAATTGCTCACATCTGCTACGAATACAGGCTGTATTTCAGCCATTTCATAAATTTCTTTTTCAAATATACAGTTAGCGCTTGCGCCATATTTTTCACACCTACCCTCTATTTCCTGGCCGTCAAGCTGCATCATCACTCTTTCTATGGAATGTGTTGATTCAAGCCGCACTTTCAGGGAAAGCGTGTTTGTATTTCTGTCTAATGTAGAGCCTTCTATATCAGGCAGTGCGATAAGTTTTGGATCATAATCATAGCCGTCTCTGCAGTCCCCGTATTCTGAGCAATATCCGTCATTTATGCCGGAAGAGCACCAGAAATTTCCGCTGTTAATGCAGCCAATAGAATCACCAGGAAGTATTGCGTTTCCAGCCGAAGCAAGAGCCAATGCTGTCAATTCTGTGACAACAGGAGTCATATAGCAGCCTGCAAATGCCGCCTTGCCTCCAAGGTTAGGGGATTCTGCCAAGCAGCTGTATTCTGTCCGTAAAATTTCGCCAAGCTGCAGGTATGTTATTTTAATCTGGTAAACGCCACTCCTTTCCAAGGTGCAACTGCCATCGACTTTGCCGCATTTGAATGCACCGTTAGAAAATATTTCCAGATCATATCTTATATTTGGGTTTCCTGAAATTGTTATAGGGCCTATGCCGTTGTCTATTACCTTTACGTAAGGCTCTGCTGACTTTGGATCAGTTGCTAACTTTTGACGACATTCATCTATATTTTTAAATTTTGAGAGAAATCCATCTGGAGCCCAATTAATTGGGCAAGTAGTTGGTAAACCATTTTTTTTGCACTGAAACCCGTTCGTTTGACATCTGAGTTTCCAACCATCTTTATCACATGCCAATAACAATTGTTCAGAACAAATTAACCCATTAGTTATTGGGTCGCCATACATGTACCTTACCGTCACTTCGTCTTCTTGCAACGTAGGATTAGAATATGGATAATCCACAAACCCTACAGTCCTTATATCATCCGTGGTGATCCAACTACCATAACATCTTATAAAATTTCTATTTTTGTATATAACACCTTGTGAACCTGATCCAAGAGGAGTTAATATTTTTATAAGCGAACCTCTTTTTGCACTTCCAATAAATTCTGAAAAAACATTTGTTATTTGAAGACTACCCAACATAGTTTGACCATCTAATTTATTGCAGAATTCTTGGTCTGTTCCGCTTGCTATTTCTATTCCAGTTAACGCATCTGCCGCCAAAAATGTAAGGCATCTTTCCCCCAATGCATTGCAGGCTTTTTTGCATTGCTCAGTTGAATCGTAGCCTTGTGTTTTTTGCCATGATGGATCACCAAAAATATACCACGGCAAGCTACAGTAAAATAAATCCGAGTTAAAACACGCAATGGTGTTGCGTTCACATGGCTGGTTTATGTTTATTTCTTGGCTTTCCTGAGCGAAGGCGCTTGAGGATAACGTGATTGATAATGTAACTACAACCAAAGCTACAATTGCCAATTTCATAAATTAACTATGGCTGGGCGTGATATTAATAATTACTAAAGTTTTGAGGTATTTATACTGAATTGCTGGTAAACTATCCGATTTTGTAAACAAATTCCAAAAATTCCTATCAAACTATGGAGTAGATACAACTTTGAAGATAAATTTGCCAACAAACTAACCAAAGGCATATTTAAACCTCAAAAGTTCAGTAATTAGTCAAGTTACCAGTACTTGGAAAACTTGACTTCGGTTTTTAAGCGTTTATAACCGCTTATAGTGCCAAATAGGTGCGATTGGCTGTGAACTATGGTTTCCATGCAGCCTGTTGCGTCATATGCAGTAAAATTAGCTCGTAAAATGCCAATTTTTGTCTTGCTGCTGCTTTGTCTTATCAGAAGTCAAGAATATTGTTGTTTGGAGCCTTCTTCATCCAGAATTTGCCTATCGAAGTTTTCCATCTACTGGTTACAATACATGATTGCCTGATTAGAATACAATCAGCTTGGCTTATGCGCCCTTCAAGCAAAATATTTTTGCAGAATTTTTATGTTACAGAGTCGCATAAAAACATGGCACTGTGTCACGTATGTTACTCAGTAACATAAACTTTATATACTCAGTAACAT
>DATDTP010000019.1:0-4059 GCA_035290775.1 archaeon
AAATAAAGAATCAGGTATTATAATTTGGTTCGCTATACAAGGTAAAGCAAAGCTTTACCTGTACAGGAGAATCTTCAATTCTCCTTGTATGTGACCAACTTAGGCTATATAGCGAATATTAAGTTGGTCAGCTATAATGGAATATTGTTTTTAATCTACAAAGAAACTAATGAAATATAGTGGTGAATGTATGCTGACTGACAAAGAACTGAAACAAAAATTCAGGAAAGAATTTGCAAACAACCCGGAAAAATACTATCCAACTATAATAAAAGAACTTGGCTTTAGTCGCCACCAATGCACAAACTGCGGGAAAAATTTCTGGTCTGTAACGCAAAGAAATAAGTGTGGAGACCCTGCATGTTCAGGCGGATTCTTGTTTATCAACAACACACCTGCTAAAAAACAGTATTCATATATTGAATTGTGGGGAGCTTTCTCAAAAATAATGGAAAAGCAAGGCTACACTCCAATAAAAAGATATCCAATTATCGCCCGTTGGCGGGATGATTTATTTTTTGTCGAAGCATCAATAGATGGCTTCATTCCGTATGTAGTGAATGGAGAAATAGAACCGCCAGCAAATCCGCTTGTCGTACCGCAGCTCGCCGTAAGATTCAATGATATAGATAATGTAGGAATTACAGGGTCACACAACACTTGTTTCATAATGGCAGGCCAGCATGCATTCTACCCGCCATCACAATATAAGCCAAATGATTATTTGCAGCATTTAATTAATTGGTTTACACAAGGCATGAAACTTCCACTGGAAGAAATTATATTCCATGAAGACGTGTGGGCAGGCTCTGGAAATTTTGGGCCATGCATAGAAATATTTTCCCGCGGATTGGAATTGGCAAACCAGGTTTACATGCAATACAGATCAACAGAAAATGGTTATGCTGATTTACCGCTAAAAGTTCTGGACATGGGTTTAGGCTACGAAAGAAATGTCTGGTTTTCTAACGCCACTTCAACAAGCTATGAAACAACTTTTCCAACTGTTGTGAAAGAGCTGTATAAAATTACAGGTATAAAACCAGACCATGATGTTGTTACAAAATTCCTGCCTTTCGCATCTTTCCTGAATGCAGACGAAGTAGAAGACATAAATAAAACGTGGAACGAGATAGCTGTACGGATAAAAACAGACGTAGATATATTGAAAGAAACTATAATGCCATTGTCTGCGTTGTATTCAATAGCAGATCATACAAGAGCGCTGCTCGTAGCAATTAACGACGGCGGCCTTCCGTCAAACGTTGGCGGCGGTTACAATCTGCGCGTGATACTAAGAAGGGCTTTATCATTGGCAGAAAAGTATGGGTGGAAAATAGATTTTCCTGCTCTGTGCAAAGCTCATGCAAAATATCTTCACCCGTTATTTCCAGAACTGGAAGAAAATTTGGACGAAGTAAATGAAATAATAAATAATGAAATTAAAAAATATGAATCTGCAAAAAAGAAAAGCAAAGAAATAATAGCTACTGTGATAAAAAAGGGAATTGATGAAAACACGCTGATAGATTTATACGATAGCAATGGAATCCCACCTCAGCTTCTGGCAGAAGAAGCTAAAAAGGAAGGCGTAAAAATAAAAGTTCCTGACAACTTTTTTTCCCTTGTAACAGAACGCCACAGAAAAGCAGAAAAGAAAATAGAGCATGTTATTGATGTAACAGGAATTCCTGAAACAGAAATAAGATATTATGATTTGCCCTACATTGACGAAATAAATGCAAAGGTAATAAAAATACTCGAAGAAAACAAAGTAGTCCTTGACAAAACCATATTTTATCCGGAATCAGGCGGACAGGAGTGCGACAAAGGATTGATAAACAACCTTGATGTTTTTGCTGTAAAAAGATACGGCAAAGTTATAGTTCATTTTATTGGCGGTGAGTTAAATTTTAAGGAAGGCGACGAAGTAGAATGCAAAATAGATTGGCCGCGCCGTTTGCAGCTGTCGCAGCACCATACATCAGTTCATATTGTTAATGGGGCTGCGCGCAAAGTCCTGGGCAAGCATGTTTGGCAGGGCGGCACGCATAAATCAGAAGAAAAAGCAACGCTTGACATATCGCACTATGAGCAGATAAGTGATGAGCATATAATTGAAATAGAAAAAATTTCCAATGAAATAATTAAAAAATCAAAAATAAACAAAATGCTACTAAGCAGGACTGAAGCAGAACAAAAATACGGGATGACAATATATCAGGGTGGCGCTATCCCGCACAAGAAGCTAAGAATAATAAGTATACATGGAACAGATTTTGATGATGTAGAAGCATGCGGTGGCACGCATCTGGAGAACGCTGATGAAATAAAACAAATATTGATAACAGGAAGCGAGCGTATACAGGACGGCATAATAAGGCTTACAATAGTTGCGGGGAAAGCTGCCGAGAACTACAAAAATGAACAGCAAAAACTTTTAAAAGAAATAGAAAACATCCTGGGCACAACAGGCGAGCATGTGATGAGCAGCGCAAAAAATCTCTTCATAGAATGGAAAAAATCAAGAAAAAAATCTTCTTCTGCAGAAGACGTGCATGGTTTGGCGAGCAAGTTTGAAGATAACGTACTGATTGAAAAGCTTGATGCATCTCCGCAACAAATTCAAAAAATGTCAAAAACACTTTCATCGGACAAAAACCTAATAATTTTGTTCGGCATACAAAATGAATATATAAACGTATTCGGCTCTTCGGGAAAAGAAACAACAATAGATATTGGTAAAAAAATAGGCGAAATATGCGCCTCTTTGGGCGGCAAGGGCGGCGGATCAAGAAACGTAGCGCAAGGTTTTGGAAAAGATTTAGGAAAATTAGATGAAATAATAGCTAAGGTAAAAAAGGAGATAAGAAAATGAGCGAGCAAACAGACGCATACAATGCATCGGATTTTAACAAAACAAGGAAAATACTGAAAGAATTATCTTTACAATTAAACGTGCCTGCTAATGATATACCAAAAACACTCAGGCGTTTCAAGAAAGAAATTGAGGAAAGTTAGACAGGTACATATCCATGCTTTCTGAGATCGCTGACTACTTTGCTCCTTTCTATACCATCCTTAACTCTGACACTAAGCATATCGCCATCTTCTGAAAATCTGTATGGCCAGAATGGCTCTTCTCTATACGGTACTGTAAAAAATAATAATTCAAGCATCGAAGCGCCAGGTTGAGAAGGGCCTATTTTACCGCTTACAGGTTTGAACTGCATATCATACATGCTTGAATTATTAGGAAAAACTTCTTAAGCGTTTCAGTATAAAAATCAATCAAAAATAATTAAGCTGTATTCGTCTGGTTCAAAAATGCACAGTCTGCAGGCGGCAACACAACAACAGAGCAAAGTTTTGATATGATTTCATTTTCATCTGCATCTATCAGGAGTTCTTCTCTGCCGTTTACAGAATAAATTGAAATTAGGGTAGAGTTGGCTTGCAGCCTTTGCACAACAAGCTGTGTCTGGCCGTCAGGCGTCTTGAATAAATCTGGCAGCTGTTCAACAGTTGTGTATACCCGATCATTTTTATCCGAATAGTAAACCTTCATCCATGTGAAGCCCGACCTGTAGTAAGCATCTTCAACCCTGCTGTCAACCTGCCCATCAAGGACAAATTTCTCAAGGGGTTTTATGTCATTCTGCTGTTGGGTAGATCCTCCGAAAAAACTTGTAAAGAAGAATGCTATTGATGAAAGCCCGAATATCAAAACTATGAAAAGCGCCATTACCTGCTTTTTTGTGTCTTTTCTCATATGCATCACTGTGACTACGCTAAGTGAATTGACGCCGAAGGCGTTAGCTCGCGTCTGTTCATTAGTTGTCCAAAAGATATAAAAATAGCCCCGCCAGGATTCGAACCTGGGCATCGAGGTCCAGAGCCTCGCATCCTTTTACGGGTTAATTATCGTCTGACCGCTAGACGACGGGGCTGAAACAAAAATATAGACATCAGAGTGCTTATAAAATCAATGAACTATGCTGTGGATTTTCCCAATATTTGAATGTAAAATCTTCCCCAAGCCGCAAGATGTCACCATTA
>DATDTP010000020.1:0-2803 GCA_035290775.1 archaeon
ACCATATCCATGGCAACCGACTACCCGATGAAATTAGGATTCTCTTTGCCTGGAAAAATGCAGATGGACTTTATATTGGCGCCGAGAGTTGAGGAATGAAATGACTTTTTAAGCTTTCATTGCATAAAAAATAGAAAAAGCAAACATATTTAAGTGTGCTAAAACATAAATAATTTACAATTTTTGTAAAGCTTTGGTGTCTAAATGGCGAAAAAGAAAGAAGAACATAAAGAAAAAGAAGCTAAACATGAAGCTCATGAAGAAACAAAGCACAGAGTGCATCATGCTGCAAAAAAGGAAGAAGTTCATCATGAAGAAAAACCAGAACATCCAGAGCACGCGGAGCATCACGCACACCATAAAGAAGAGTCTCATTATTCTTTGCTGACATTTGCATTGCTCGGCTTGGTAATTCTCATTATAGCTTTCAATGCAGTCACTATTTCAGGGCTGTCTGTTTCCGGCTCGGCAGCAGGCGGTGATTTGAAGTTAGCCGGAGGCTCAATAGAAGAGGCATTAGCTGCCGTGATGCCGACAGGCGTTCCTGCTGTTTACGGTGCTGAATTAGGCATATCTTTTGATGATGTTTCTGCCAGCAACCCACAATTGACTCAGGCAACAATAAATAAAATGGCTGTTTATGAAAACCAGATAACGCTTTCCGAAGATTTGCAACAGAGATATATTGAAACAACATTGCAGATTTCCTGTGAGTATTGCTGCGGAGCCGAATCTATAATATTCAAAAACGGCCAGGCAGCATGCGGCTGCGCCCATTCCGCGGCTATGAGGGGGCTTGCAAAGTATTTATTGCAGAACCATCCTGAGATGACGAATAATCAAATATTGGAGGAATTGGGCAAATGGAAGACTCTGTTCTTCCCAGGAAACATTGCTTCAAAGGCTTTGATACTGAAAGAAAAAGGCATTGAGCTGAATTACATCAACCTTGCGTCTAATAAATACAGAGGCATCGAGAAGGGAACAGTGCAAAGCGGCGGACAAATGGTCGGCGGATGTTAGATAATTAATTAAAAATATTGGAGGCTAATAAATATGGCAGCAAAAGAAAGCATAATGACAATCCTGCTGGCAGCGCTTGTGATTGTTTCAGCAGTGCAGGCTGTGCAGCTCATTGGATTGAGCAGCAGCTTGTCAAGCGGAACTGTAACAGTGAAAGCAAGCGCACCGAAGGCAGCTGCTTCGTCAGGTGGTTCATCTGGTGTAAGTGCGCCTGTTGCAGCAAACCTGCCGAGCATGGTTGGCGGATGCTAAAAAAATATAAATAATTGTTAATAATAATTGAAAATACCTAATGGAGAGAGACTAACTTATGAAGAAACAAATGCTCATGATAAACAAGGTTCTTGTAGTATTACTTATTATCATATCAATTATCAATGTGGGCGTTATTCTTGGCATAAATTCTGCGTCAGAGCAGCAGAAAAAAATCGCTGCCGAGGTAGCCAGGCCTGCAAATATAGAAATAATAAAGATTTCTTCTTCATGCACCGATTGCTTTAATATTGATGCAGTAATAGAACAGATAAAAGCCATGAATGTGAAAGTCACAACGGAAAAAACAGTTGATTATACTGCACCCGAAGGCTACAGCATTGTAAACCGCTATGGCATAGTAAAGCTGCCTTCCCTGATTATTACAGGCGAGATAAACAAGTCTTCTTCCCTGACATCATTCTGGAACAGTAATGGAAAAATAGAAAACAATACATTTATTTTTACCGCCGTAAAGCCGCCTTACACTGATGCAACAACAAATAAAATTGCCGGCAGGGTCGCTGTCACGAAGATTTATGATTCTTCATGCGGAAACTGCACTGATATGAACAGGCTGATAGCTGACCTGGAAAGGCTTTCCGTGAAGATAACAGACAAAAAAGAGCTTGATTATAATTCAAATGAATCAAAGGAATTGATAAGCAAATACAGCATAAAAATAATTCCGACAATAGTTTTGTCCAGCGAGATTGCGGCATACGAAGATATTCTGCCTGTAATTCTACAGTCATCAACAAAAGAAACAGACAGCAGCTATGTCATGAGGGCAATAATGCCGCCTTTTAGGAATTTAACAAGCAACAAGCTGGAAGGCTTTGCCTCATTGATAGAGCTGAATGACTCTTCATGCAGCGAGTGCTACAATGTCAAGACACATGAAAGCATAGCAAGGGGTTTTGGTGTTGTTTTGGCAAACATAACCATGTATGACATAAATTCGTCTGAAGGCATTGTTCTGCTGAAAAAATACAACATAACAAAAGTGCCGACAATTCTGATATCGCCTGAAGCCGATGTCTATGCGACATTCAAGCTTGTCTGGAAGGATGTCGGCACGGTGGAAAAAGACGGCTGGTTTGTGTTCACGCATCCAGAAGTCTTCCAGGGGCAGAAATACAAGGATCTGGCGAATAATACGGTAGTTAGCGTACCATAGAAAAATATAGAGCATTAATTTTTGATTAAACTTTTTCAGAAAAAATGTTTTTTTTGATTAATCTTTTTACATGGAGAAAATACCTTTGTTCATCCGATGTTTATATCGGATTTAATTAATATCGTATTTTCGACTTTATCAATAAAAAGATTATTATCCTTTGATCGTCCCTATCGGCCTCATCCTGACTACTTTCTTAGAGAGGTTAGCATTGTGCGCCGCATCAACAACCTCTTCCACAGCTTTGTAAGCGCCCGGCGCTTCTTCTGCCAATCCCGGAAACGAATGGCACTTAATACAAATGCCTTTTGCTTCCAGTTCTTTTATCAGCCTGTCCCCGCGCCATCT
>DATDTP010000021.1:0-15404 GCA_035290775.1 archaeon
TTGAGTGATCGCGCATCTCCTGGTGTTGCAACTGATACTGAAAAATTTGAACCTGTAGCAAAAATAATTTATGCAAGAAAAGAAGGCGAAAAAGACGTAATTATCAACACTCAAAAAACCGATTAGCGCCCGTTGAACCACTCTGCAAATTTTTCTGTGGCAATTGTCCTGTGCTTGAGGCCGTGTGCAACTTTTGGCGGCAGAAGGCAAAACACATTGTCATAGCCTTCGGGCACAAAAATGCTGTCATACGGAAGGCCTTCTGGCGAAGAGCCGTACACCTTGTCAGTTATTCTTCCTTTGACAATACCTTCAAACAGCTTTGTTGTCTTGCCGTCTGTAAAGCAGATAACGCATTTGAAATATGCTTTGCATAGCCGTATGACGCCTTCGGCGTCTTTTGACTGTGCTTTTTTTATCAGCCCGTCAAAGCCAAGTTCTTCAAAAGCTCTTTTTGCCTTATGCCCAGGAAAAGGGTGAACGACGCCTTCGGCGTCCATTTCGTCTTTGCCTTCAAAAAATATGCCGCTGTCATCAACGATAAGCGGTTTTTGTATTTTACTAAAAGCCTGCCTCGCCTTTGAAAGGGCAGTATCTTCCAGCGTATTGTCTTTTTCATCCAGCTCAATATTTTCCTGCTTGCATTTGATTTTATGCTTGTCGAGAACTTCTTTTATCTCATTATACTTGCCATTGTTGCCAGTAACCACCGAAATCATATGCTTTTATCCTATAGAATAATATTAAAAATCTATGAAATTCGTCTACGCAACAGATTGCCACGGAAACATGAAAAGCTATAGTGAAACAATGCAAGAAGCAAAAAAACTTTCTGTCAAGAACATAATTTTTGGCGGTGATGTTTCGCCAAGGCAGATGGCTTTGGTTCTAAACAAAGAGCTTATGATAATACTGCCATACGGCGTTGTTGTGCCTTACACAGAAAAAATAGAAAAAGACAGCAGCTTTATAATAGTTCATGTAAAGGAACGGTCTGTTGACATAGAAAAGCTATTCATGGAGCATTATTCAAAATTCAAGTCGTATCAAGCTGCATGGCTTTCATCTGTGTTGATAGAAGAAATAAAAAAATTCAAAAAAACATATGACTGCACAGTATCAATATTCGGCGGCAACAACGACCCAAAAAAGCTTGTGCATATTTTCGACGAAGCAGAAAATGACGGCATAATAAAACACCTGCACTGCAAATCCTTTGAAGCAGAAAATGTTGTCATAGTCGGCTACCCGTTTATATCCCCAACACCATTTCGCTTTGAATATTGGGAGAAGCCGGAAAAGGAAATTTATGCAGAATTGAAAACGCTGGCCAAAAAAATAGACATTAAAAAAACCCTGCTCTTTACGCACGTCCCTCCGAAAAATACGCCGCTTGACATGATATCATCAGGCCGCCATGTAGGCTCTGCAGCCCTCAGGAGGTTCATAGAAGTTCAGCAGCCGCTGGCAGTTTTGTCAGGCCATCTTCACGAGTCTCCGCGCGTAAGCGGCAAATGGCAGTACAAGATAGGCAAAAGCGTGTGCATAAACCACGGTGCATCAGAAGATAAAACAAACATCCTATTTGGCGACACAGAAAAAATGGAGTTTAAAATACTGAAAAAGTGATTTCATATAGAGAACTTTGATTTACCCTATAACTACCAAAGTTCGCTATAAAGACTTTGAATAAAAGGTATGTTATTCAAAGTCCTCTATATCAAGTCTTAAGCTTTTTTGTAAACACTTTATCTATGAAACTCGCAGCGCTTGTATCAGGCGGAAAAGACAGCATTTACTCTTTATACATGGCCGGAAAAAACAACGAAATAGTTCATATCCTGTCTTTCTTGTCCGAAAACAAGGAAAGCTACATGTTTCATGTGCCAAATATGCACTTGGTGGAAGAACAGGCAAAACTCATGAGCATACCGATGACTTACATCAAAACAAAGGGCGTGAAGGAAGAAGAACTTGACGACATAAAATCTTCTCTCATGAAATTAAAAAAAGAAAGCGGGATAGAGGGCGTTGTAACAGGCGCTGTCGCGTCTGTTTATCAAAAATCAAGAATAGATGATATTTGCAAAGATCTTGACCTAAAATCAATAGCGCCTATATGGGGAATGCCATTAGGGCAAAGTGTAGCAGACATGATAGAAGAAGGGTTTGAAATTATTATTGTTGCCGTAGCAGCGCCGCCTTTGGACGAAAAATGGCTTGGCCGCAAACTAGATAAGAAATGTCTGGAAGAACTTATGATACTAAATAAAAAATATGGAATCCATCCAAACGGAGAAGGTGGGGAATTTGAGTCTCTTGTCCTTGATTGCCCTCTGTTTTCAAAGAAAATTGTAATAAAAGAATCAGAAAAGCACTATTCTGGTAATTCAGGCCATTTAGAGATAAAGAAAATAGAACTTGTTGCTAAAACCTAGCCCCTTTTAATGCATCGACACATTCGCATGTTCTTTCATCAGGTATTTTCTGAGCTATCAACGATATAAAATGTTTCAGCTTCTCATTGTTTTCCTTGAACACCCTGACAACTTCGTCAAGCGTAACTGCTTTTTTTATTCCCAAGCCTGCGTCGTAATCTGTTGTCACGCATATGCTCGCATAGCACATCTCTTTTTCGCGCGCTAGCGCAGCTTCAGGATATTGTGTCATATTTATCACGTCACCAATGTTTGCAAACATTGCGCTCTCCGCCTTTGTTGAAAATCTCGGGCCCTGCACAATAATAACAGTGCCTTTCTCGTGCACTTTCCCGAGATGTGAAGAATTTTCATTTATTATTTTTCTTAGATGCTGGCAATAAGGGTCAGCCGTACTTACATGCGTGGTTTCAGGACCGTTGTAAAACGTATCTTCCCTGTTTGTAAAATGAATAAACTGGTCTGGCACAAGAAAATCTCCGGGCTTTATTTCTGCCTTCAATGACCCAACGGCAGCAGGCGCAATTATGTGCTTTACTCCTAAATTATGCAAAGCCCACATATTTGCCTTGTATGGAATTTTATGCGGCGGATACTGGTGCTTTTTTCCGTGTCGCGGCAAGAAACAAACGTCCTTCCCATTTATCTTGCCGACTGATATTGCGTCAGAAGGTTTTCCATAAGGAGTTTCGGGACAAACCTCTCTTTTGTCATCAAGAAGCTCGTAAAATCCGCTTCCGCCTATTACCGCAAGCATTCATCTACTATAAAGTAAATTCTTATATAGTTTTGTAAGATGTGATATCTATGCAATACTCACTTTCAGATTCGCCTGTGCCAAAAAAAGTCTTAGCCAGAGCCATACCTTATAACGACCCGTATGTAGGTGAGCCAAGGGAGTTTAGGATTCACATGGAAAGATATGCAGGCAGAGGCGTAGTAGGTTTTATGCGCCCAGGAGAAAATTTCTTTGCACTTGACGTAGAAGGTCACGTACCATACATGGGTGAAAATTTTACAAGAATTCATGAGCTAGAACACCACAGAAGGCATTCAAAAAAAGAAGAACAAAACGAGACAGGACCACACAGCGTCAACAGTGCAGCAGCGTACAAAATGGGTATGAACGGCTCGCCATTTGCTTCTTATTAATCTCTTTCTTCCTAACATTACTTATGTCCTGCTATGAAAATCGCGGCCCTAAATATTCAGGCATGGCCAGCTCTGGCTACGGGAGAGAAAGCAATAGTTACGCCTTTGCAACAAAAAAAGCTTCTTATCACGTTCCAGACAGGTCGCTTGGCACTTATGAAATGCACGCCATGTCAAAAAATGGATTAGGTGTAATGGAAGTAGACGATTCTGGCCTGCCAGTTTATCCGTCATATTTAGGCATACCAATAACAGAACCGCTGCTTCGCAGCGACCTACTAGGCCAGACAAATGGCAGGAAAATCAACATAACATCAGATGTAGACCCCCAAGTCAAAAACTTCGTTCTCATGCACGAAGAAGAGCACATAAAAGACATGAATGCCAGCGAGTGGGATGTTGACAAAAGGGCTGTGCAGCGCCTGATCCGCTCAAAAAAGCCTGTTTCATGGATAAAGGTAAAGTTATTGCTTCGCAGCAGGTGGCATGAAAAAGCAGATCTGCTGCTTTCAGATGAAACGGCAGCAGAGCTTGCATGCAGGCTTTAATCCCTTTCTTCTAATTTCATAATTGACGCTTATGTATAGACGCACGAAGTACGTCGTTGGCTGGCGTCGGTGTTTCCTATGTCAACCTACAGCATTATAACATATGGCTGTTCTGCAAACCAGAGCGAGTCTGAAATAATGAAAGCACTGCTGCATAAGGCAGGGTTTTCTGCTGCTTCGCCTGAAGATGCAGACATTGTAATACTAAACACGTGTTCTGTGAAAAGCGTTACGGAAAATAAAATACTGCATGCAGCTAGAGATTTACAACAAAACAATAAAAAATTTATCCTGACCGGCTGCATGCCAGAAGCGCAGTACGATGTGATAAAAGAAGTTATTCCTGAAGCAGGCATAGTGAGCACGCACCATATAGACAAGATAGCCGAAGCAGCACAAAGCATGCTTGATAATGAGTATGTTGAAATCCTTGGCAAATCCAGGCTAGTCAAGGCAGAGATGCCAAAAGTAAGAAAAAATCCTGTCGTGGACATTATTCCAATTTCGTCTGGCTGCAAGTCTTTTTGCACTTTTTGCTCTACTAAGCTGGCCAAGGGCGACTTATTTTCATATCCCATTGAAACAATAGTCGAAGCTGTGAAAAAAGGCATGTCAGAAGGTGTAAAGGAATTTTGGCTTACTTCACAAGACAACGGCTGTTATGGGTTTGACAAAGGCAAAAAAATACCTGACTTGATAAATTCAATTGTGTCAGAAGTTGATGGCCGATATTTTTTGCGTATAGGCATGATGAATCCGGAACATGCTGTTAAAATACTGCCTGAGCTGCTGGAGTCCTACAAAGACAATCATGTTTTCAAATTTTTTCACCTGCCCGTACAGTCTGGCAGTGATTCTGTCCTACAGGCAATGAAAAGAAGGCATACTGCAGAAGATTTCCTGTCAGCAGTGAACGAGATAAGGAATACATTTCCCATGTCAACCGTATGGACAGACATGATCGTGGGCTTCCCGGAAGAAACAGAAAAAGACTTCATGGATTCCATGAACCTGCTGCAAAATGCGCAGCCGGATTTCAGCAACGTCTCGGCTTACGGCAATCGCCCAGGAACATTGGCGTCAAAAATGAAGCAGGTCGACAGCAAAACAAAAAAAGACCGCACAGTAAAGATGTCTTCATTCGTGCGCAGAATGTCAGAAAACCACAACAAAAAATGGTCAGGCTGGAGCGGCACTGCATTAGTAGATGAATTTAACTCAGAAAAGCAAACATGGATGGCAAGAAACTTTGCCTACAAATCCATAATACTGCAAGGCGTTCACCAGTTAGGAAGTTTTGTGGACGTTGAAATAAAAGACGCAACAGTATCAAATTTAATTTCAGTATGAAATCCCATAATATTTATAATAGGAAAAGATTAAGCGTTTGTTCGTCCTGGTTTGTCGTCCGCTTAGATCGGAAGCGCTGAAAAAACAAAAGGCGAAAGGAATATTGACATTAGTGAATAAACGACAAACGCTATTATCGCGACTTCCAGCTTTGTTTTCCTTCCCTCGCCGCCAAGCAGCACTTCTCCAAGCACTATCCATAATATAAGAGGCAGTAAGTACACTGAAAAATAATCAGGCAGCACGCCTGCGCCAAACGCAAATGTTGAAACAATCGGCGCCAGGAAAAGCGCTACAACAGCCATAATAAACGTGCGTTTCGGCTCAAAGTTGTGGCCTATAAACTTGTCTGCGATTGTTATGGCAACAAAAGCTATTAGCGCATTAACAAATGTAGCAATTATTCCGCCCAAGCTCAAAGGTATTCCAATTGCAATATCAGCGGCCATATTTACTTATGCAGAAGGGCTGTATATAAACTTTTTAAGATTTCATTTCCCTTATTAATTTCATCACACGCTCTCCGTCAGCCTTGCCGCGAAGCTCTTTCATGGCTATCCCCATTAAAGCGCCTTCGTTCGCATTGTGATTTTTATCAATTATTTTCCTGATCACAGCCTTTATTTCATTTTCGTCCATCAGCTCGAATTCTTTTATAATATTCCTTAATTCGCTGCCTGACAAAATATATCTTTCAAGGATTAGCGACACAGAATCTTTTGATACCTTTCTGTTGATGACTTCTGTAAACAAGTAAGACAAGTCTTCTTTCCTTATGCGCGTTATGTCAAGCCCACGCCTGCTTAGCTCCTTGAACGTATTAAGCAAAGTAGATGCAACAAGTGTTTCTCCAAATCGTGAAAGCTCTTCATACCATGGCAAATATTTAGACCTTATAATCTGGTCTGCCAGTTCTTCAGGCAAATTCATTTCTTTTTTCTTTTCAAGAAGTGTTTTAGGTGTTTTTATTTTTTCTGCCATGTCCCTGAGAAAAACTGGCTGTATGTCAGATTCTGGATATAGCCTGCCAGCGCCAGGCAATGGCCTCATGTATTTAGAGCCAAAGCCATCTGCCATTCTAGTCTCCTCCGGCACTCCTATTATGCAATAATTCGCCCTTTGTATGACGGCATGCGCAGCCTTTTCAAGAGCACCAATGCCGCCAGCATCATTTCTTTTTGCGCCAGCTGTGATAAAAATAGCATCTTCCTCGCCTGCTTTCAGGTGTTTTTTCAAAATGCCAAATTCATTTACAAGATAATATTTTTCCAGGTCTTCATCGCTGTGTATTATTCCATAACCATGCGCTGCAGCATAAGCAG
Organism: archaeon; assembly: GCA_035290775.1. Lineage (GTDB taxonomy): Archaea > Aenigmatarchaeota > Aenigmatarchaeia > GW2011-AR5 > GW2011-AR5 > JACQNW01. The sequence continues at coordinate 6,811 of DATDTP010000021.1, forward strand.
ATAATTCTTTGCCAAAAGTCCTGTCGCCTGTCTGCTTCTTTAGCAGCCCTTTGAACTTAGATAATTTTGCGGCAAAAACCCTGCCGTTTTCTCCGACAATTTTCCTGATTGCATTGGATTTTGTGTCTTTAAAAAAATCTGTTGCATCTTCTGCCTTGATGTCTTGCGCCTTGAAGCCTTTTTTTATCAAATCTTCTTTTATCTCTATAAGCGCCATCTGTCTTTTTACTTCATTATCAACAGCATTGGAAATTTTTTCCAGCTCCTGAAAGCCCTTTATTTCTACACGAGCGCCCTGCGCAATCGAAACATTCACATCTTGCCGTATGCTGCCAATGCCTCTTACAACAGACAGGCTGCGCAACAAAAGTCCTATATTTTCTGCAGTTTCCTGAGCCTGTTCAGGGCTGCAAATAGAAGCATCTGTAGCTATTTCAACGAGCGGTATTCCAAGCCTGTCAATCTTGTACTCAACATGTTCTGTACTTCTAGCAGAAGGCGTGCCAGAATCTTCTTCTAGCATAACGCCTGTTATCCCAACAACGCCTTCATTCGTACGGACTTTGCCTTTGCTTCCAATAAACGCCGTTCTCTGGAAACCTGAAACAGCAGACCCGTCAATTAGTGTTTTTCTCATACAATGAAGCTCGTCAACAATATCACATTCAAGCAGCTTGCACACCTGGATTGCTATTTCAAGAGCCTTCAAATTAGGGCCTACGGGCGGTTGCTCGTCAAGCTCAACCAAACAAGACGATTCTGTATTATATTTATAAACAAAAAGCTTGCTCTTTGTTTGTTCATACAAAGCAGCTTTGTCTGTTATGCCCATCTCACCTGCAACAGCCCTTAGCCTTCTTCTTGTCTCCTCGGGAAAATTTTCACTTCTTTTTATAGGGCACCTGCAAAACAGTTTTGTTCCGCTGTCAAGCTGTTGGTGTATTTCAAGGCCAACCTTCAATCCAATTTTTTTATAATCTAACATGTCAATCTCTCAAAATGCCCTCGGGTCTATCCTTTCGCTGATTTCCCCGACATAATTATTCAGCATCATTTCTTTTGCCTTTTCTATGTCATTTGTCTGACCAAGAACCCAGCCTAATTTCACAAATGCTGTTTCAGGAGTCATGTCAACAGGAACAATGCCTAGCTTTTGTTCTATCCGACCAGTTGAATATACGTTAAGGTTTGGGTTTCCATTAATGGCCTGCGATGTCATTATAAGCAGGACATTTTTTGAAACAGAAGAAAACAAGTCGGCAAGTTTCTGGTGGTATTTTGTAAAGTCATCTATTGGATTTATTGGGAAATTCCCGAACCCAGAGCCTTCAAGTACAATGCCTCGCACGCCATTGGCAGCTAAATTCTCTATTATTTTATAATCAAAGCCCGGATACATCTTTACAAGAGCTATATTTTTATCAAATTTAGTTATGATATTAATTTTCCTGTTTTTATCTTTCTTGCAATAATCGTTTCTCAAAAATTCTACTGTGCCATTGTAATAAACCTTTGCGTATGGGATTACGTTTATGCTTTTGAAAGTATCCCTGCGTGATGTGTGCATTTTCCTTATGTGTGTGCCTTCCTGTACATGGCAGAAATCATCGTTCATGTTTGCATGCATGCAAACAGCAACCCCTGAAAAGTCTGTTTTAGTCATAAAATTAACTGCGCATATCATGTTCATTGCAGCGTCGCTGCTTGCCCTGTCGCTGCTTCTCTGAGAGCCGACAACCAAGACAGGAACAGGAAGATCCTGCAGCATTAGCGACAAAGCCGCCGTCGTATAATGTATGATATCTGTGCCATGTATGACTATTATGCCGTCTGGCTGCACCTCGTCTATTTCTTGCTTTATTCTTTCAGCAAGCTTTACCCAGTGATAATATTCCATGTCCTCTGACCACATCTGGAAAGCTGGTATCAGCCTTATGTTCGCAGCTTTTTGCAATTCAGGTATTGCAGCAGCAATTTCTTCTGCAGTATTTAATGCATGAGTCGCGCCGGTATTATAATCTATTCGGCTGGCAACCGTCCCCCCGGTAGTTATTATAGAAATTGTTGGAAGCCCTTCAACTTTTTTGTATTTGTCAATTTTTAGTTTTTTATCTACAGGCTGTTTCTCTCCGCTTATTTTATTAATATTCTTGTTAAAAACAATTCCTACATTGTAGCCGTTGTCTATTTTTACAATAAGCGTGTCTTTTGAGCCTGAACTCTTTGGCATCAGTATGCCATGAATGTTGTTAACTTCTATTCTATCCCAAACTTTTATGCTTTTTTTCTCAAGCTCTTTTTCTATTTCAGAATTGTACGACGCACTGCGTGCTTCTGTTCGCTCGTTCATTATTTACAATTATATTAAGAATATAAAAACAAATTACTTTCTTGGTTTTGCAGGCGCTTTTATGATTTTTATTTTCTTGCCTGTAAAATCTGGATAAGGTTTAGTGTAACTTGCCATTCTATAGGTTTTGTCCCGATGAAGTTTTACATCTTTGTTCATTATCATCTGTTCAGGGTAGTATCGCATTTTTCCTATGCTTTCAAACGCCCTTTGGTATGGCTCAAATATTCTTACCTCATTTCTCCACGAAAGGTCGTCAAGATTCCACATAAAGATAAGGACGAGAATTATTACAAAATCAAGCAAAATAAGTACTATAGCTGAAAACACAGACCCATAATTTATCAGTGCGGTGGATGTAACTATTATTCCGCTAAGGACTACAAAAATTATCCAGTCAAGCTTGCTTAGGCGGTCGTCAATCAATGCTATTGTCTGCTCTCTTGCATTGCCCATTTGGTCCAGATTCTCCAAAAGCCTCCTAAACGTTTCAGATTGCACAACACTTTTTTTAGGTTTGACAGAAAGTATTAGTTCAGAAATTTTCGAAAACGACTTGCCTGTGTTCTTGAAATCCCAAATTTTGTAGTCAAAAGTATCTATCAGGTAATTTTCAATTGCGTTTGATATCTTTTTTTGAAAGCCATTGCCAAAGATTTTAGAAAAATCGTATATGCTTTGCATGCTTGACCTTTCTTGCGAATCCATCTCCCTTATCTGGTCAATCCTGTGATGCCTGTCTGAAATGGTAAATGACGCGTATATTCCAAAAAGAAAAGTTGTTATGGAAAAAATAGTAGACCCAAAGCCGGCATCATTTACATTAACAAGCATTACGGCTGCTATGACTATCAAAAATAAAATAGCTATAACAAGCAACTTTTTAGTTTTCATTTCCATCCTCTTATTATATCATATGACTTCATCACATGGGCAAATATTATTTCCATGTTCTTTATAGAGGCTTTATGAAGGTCATATCTCTGCTTAGGCATGCTTACAAGATCGCTTGCAATTACAACATTATACCCAAGGCCAAAAGCAGTTCTTGCAGTGCTGTCAACGCAAACAGAAGTGTAAAAACCCAGTACAATAACGTTTTTTATTTTTCTTTTTTTCAATATGCTATTAAGGTTTGTTTTGACAAAAGCATCATATGATTTTTTAATCACTTCAGTTTCTCCTTTTTTCGGCATTATTTTGTGATACTGAAAGCCGTAAGTCCCTGGCGTGCATAACACCTCAAGATTTGGGTCGGATAGAATTTTGTAAGCAGCATTAGGGGCCATATATTTGGGGTTTTCTATCATTCGTGTCCATATTATGAAAACCTTCTTTTCCCTGGCCTTTTCAAGGAATTTTTCTATTTTTGGGATTGTTTTTTGTATCGGCATCATGTCAAATTTTTTCTTCATCGCTATTATACCTTTTTCAGAGCAATAATCATTCTGAACGTCTATGACAAGAATTGCAGTACTTTTTGGGTCAATGATTTTTTTATCAATCATAAAATAATTATACTGGTGCTGTATATTAATTAGAAAATTAGGCTTATTAGAGGTTTTTAGCTGGTAGTTTTAAGAATATAATCTACGACTTCACAAAAGGCTTTCCTTCCTCTGTAACATACTTGTCTATTCTGCCTCTGCATTTCTTTGAACCGCATCTGCAGGCAAAAGTCCATTCATCATGCCATTGTCCTGGGTCTTCCCCTTCATATGTCACGCAATAATCAAAAGTCAGTTCTTCACCTTTTTTTACAGGCTTGATTGTAACAACGTCAAGATTGTCGTCTACCATGCAATTTGGCTCGCAGCTGTGGTTTGCATATTGAGCGTCGTTAGAAGGCACAAGCCATTTATCGTCTACAAGAATTGCATGAAGCTTCATTTTTTCCGGAACGTTTTCATATTTTTCAACTACGCTGCCTTCCCAGTGCTGTACAACGCTGCCGGGCGGCAAATCTTTTGTAGCAACCAAACACAATCCGTAATTGTTTTTCTTGACTTCCGAGGGATACATCATCCTTCTTTTGTAACCAATGTTTTCTTAAAGACTGTATCCCGCAAATTTGATAGGCGTACCTTCTGTACGTATACCAAGCGTGCGTTAATGCCAAAAATGCTTCCGCCTATTCCAAGAAGCATCCAGAAACTTACTACCCTGTCAACCAAAACAGCAGCTGCAGCTATTGGAGCTGGGACGCCAAAAAATACATAAGCAGCAATTGCGCCCGCTTCAACTATTCCAAGATTTCCTGGCAGCCCGGGAAGCATGGAGAATATGAGGACTATTGCCCATACAAAAACTATTGTCTGTACCCCTATAGGATAGCCTATTGCAAGAAATATAAAATAAGTCCTGAAAAAATCAAGTATTTTTGCGCCTAATGAAAGCAAGAACGCTTTTGTCATCAGGATGCCGTTGCCAAGAAGATGCCTGAAGGACTTTTCAAAGGAAAAAACAAATTTTCTATAGCTTTTATCTTTTACTCCAAACCTCTTGCCGATTTTTTGGAATTTGCCAACAACTTTGACGAGGATTTTCTTGTTTAGCGATACGTAAAACATCGAAAATATTAAGGTAGCAGAAACTGCTATGCCGGCTGCATATGAGAGAAGATGTACGCCGTTGCTTGTAACAACAAGAAGTATTATTGCTATCACAAGCATTGTAAAAAAGGCAAATAGTTCGATAAAAGTGTCTGTTATTATTACAGCAGAAGCCTTTGAAGCTTTCCATTTATTTTTTTTAAGGAACAATATTTTTACCGGTTCGCCGCCTATCTGGACAAAAGGCGTGACAAGGTCGAGAAGCGCACCAGTCAGCCATAGTTTAAACGATATTATATAGCTTGTTTTTTTGTATTGTGTTGTAATGAGCCTGACTTTTGAAACAAGAAAAAAGTACGACAAGAGCTGAATAGCAACAGCGCAGAAAATAAAATAAATGTTTGAATTTTGTAAAATGCCTGCAATGCTGGGCAAGTCCATAGAGTAAAAAATCAGCGTAACGACAATTACGCCTGCAATTCCAAGCAAGATTGCTTTCATAATTAATATACCTCAATTTTCAAGTCTAAAATTCTTCTAAAGTCTTTGTCGCCTGTCACAAATTTTTTTACATTGTACGCTAAAGCAGTTGCAATGTGTATGCTGTCAAAATAAGTCAGGTTCTTGTCAAGCTTGTTCGCATATCTTGAACGCAGCTTGCCTGCCATTTCAGCTATCTCGCCTGTTACGTCAGCAATCTCCAAATTCGGCAAGGATTTTACATAGAATACAGTTTCGTCTGCTTTTTCCTTTGCGCCATGCCTCAGTAAATGAAACATAAGCTCTGTCAAAACAACAGAAGAAACAACAGCAGGCTGGCTTATGTAAACCTTGGCCTTTTCCATGACATCTTTTTGCCCGGAAAGCATGTCCATGAAAACAAACGTATCAAGATATATTCTTTGTTCATCTGTCATAATTTACACCTGTCTCTTTTTCCCCGAGGCTTTTACAAATAATATACAAAGCAAAGCCTGGTAGTTCTTTTCCCCGAGGGCTTTTCTATAATATGATTCTTTTGGATACGGTAACCTTTTCTTTAAAAGAAAAGGGCTCATTCGGGTTGTATCTTTCTTCTAATGTTTTTCATTGCAACTTCATTGCCAATATGCTCAAGCCCTTCAAGCGGGTCCCCAACCTTAGGCGTAAGTACAACAGAATTTCCAGACTTTGATATTAACAAAGTAGTACCGGCATTGATATTCAAAGCATCGCGCAAATACTTTGGTACAACTATCTGGCCTTTTGAAGAAACTTTTATTTCGTCCATAATACATCCCTTTTTGTAAAAAGGTCTGTATCAACCCCAAAAACTTGGTGTCTTTACAAACCTTATGTCAAAATATTAACATGATTCTTTTAGGTACGGTAACCCGTTTTTTAATATTGTTTTCTTTGATACGGTAACTTTCTGAACAGACCGAATGCCAAAGGCGTCATATCGTACAAAGAAAGCTAGCCTCTTACTATTATATATATCTTCTTACTTATATACTTTTTGTAAGATAATAATAACATAAAGTAAGAATTATATATTAATATTTCTTACTTTTACTATGCTAATTAGTATAATTACTGCTTTTACTTGGAATAAATGTATTTACTGACATATCCAAAGCTTTATATTGGGAATCGAACATTTATTGTTAGTTCCATAGGAAATGAAGGTCAAGAATAGTGTCTTTGACAAGATTCGCCCGATCCTGTTGCCTCTTATGGACGCTACAGAAACCGCAAAAAAAGAAGCGCCTTTGGCGCATTTCGTCGCGGCCTGCAAGTGTCTTGGAACTTTTGCGATGCACAGCACAGCTAGCGAATTTGGGCTGAGCTTGATCATCCACCATGATAGCTGAATCACAGCAGTGTAAGAGGTAAGGATTGAAGCAGAGAAATGTAAGCGCACAAAATGCGCTGCAGTTAAGGTCTGCATTCATAATTAAAAGGATCGTAAAATTCATTCAAATGGCAAACAGACGCCTTTCACCGTTCACCGATGAAGACGCCCCCGCGACGAGGTGAGTAACATGTCATATTCAGACTTAGCAAAGAATTTGGGTACAGTATTACTGGCAGGACTGACATCACTATCAAGTCCTGACGCATTTAATTATAAAACTTCAGGGGCAGATTCTTTCGGTTACAAGACAGAAGCCAAAAAAGAAGGAAGGTCAGCCTACGCAAAAGAAGTCGATAGCTGGTTTGCAGGGCTTCAAAGAACGCACGGCAAATACTTAAGCGGCATGCGCGATTTAAGGTCTGTCAATCTTTCTGATGATGCGCTAGAAATGTTAGCCTTTGCAGTATACGACAAGGTAAACAGCGCAGCAACATCAAGCCACAAAGCAGAAAACGAATATTGTGATATTATTCAGGCAAGACTGCCTGATGGAAGTTTTCTTTGGACAGACATGATATCAGGGCACCAGTTAAAAGCAACAAGAACCGGCAGTCACTATAATTTCAGAGGTCCATCGTACTTGATACAAAAACTAGGAGGCCGTGGAGAATTAAGCGGATTAATGAAAATGTTGGAAGATGACGATCCAAACCATGATTATCCTCTTGCTGCAAAAAAAACTGCATGATTATCAGCGGAACCCGCTATTTTCATGTCACTTTTAAGTAGTAAAAGCTTTATATACTAGGATGACCATATATATAATTAGTGAATTTTATGGTAGACTACGTAAGCAAGATATTAAGGATGATTGAACCAAAAGAAGGCTTTGTATTCGAACCTATGCAAAACAAGCCTGAACGTACAGGCAGAAATATATTAAAGGCAGACCCTCACCAAGATGTTTATGCATTAATAAGAAGTCATGGGTTTGAAGTCGAAGAAGTCCCTCAAAAATATTTGTTAGAAACATTTCCTGAAGCAAGAAGTCAAGATGCAGTTGGCTTTACAATTGGCAACAAAGTCTATGTTGCAGCAGACTACAGAGGAAGGCCTTTACTAAGCACGGAAAAAAATGCAATAGCTTATCATGAGCTTGGCCATACGCTTAAAGGTTCAAGCGAGACATCTGCACAAAGAACAGGCATAGAAATGGCAAAAAGTAGAGGCGACTATAGAGTAGCCAATCTTATGGAACAAATAGGCGCTTATGAAGGTTGGGTAAATTAGGTGATACTATGTTAGGATTCAAGTCAATAATGCAAAGCGACAGGCCTGTATTTACAGACAAAGACGGCAAAGGAATACAGCCAATGGTAGCATTTGATTTGTCTGGTCTGGCAAAACCCGTCAAAAAGTTTTTATCTTATACTGGATTTTTATCAGCGCTTGCAAATACAGCCGGACATAAAGAATACAACGTGTTTGGTGGTATAGGCAATAAATTTCATCCAAGAATATCTTTTGGATATAGGGAAGAAAAAGGCAGTACACCAAAGCCTCCTGCAAGGGGTAGTGCTCATCCAGGATATGCTTTTGGCGATTATCTTAGTGAATTGTTTGGCAACGAACAGAATTATGCCTGTGCATAAAATTATATACTAACCTGTGAAGCTTGAATAATAAATTCACAGTTTGTATACAGACAACTGCAAATAAATTATATTTAGGCAAATTATATAGTTATCTATATATTGTGCTGAACCCATGTAATTACATGGTTGCAGACATTGGCTCAGTTCTTTTTGTAGATCTTCTTGGAATGACAATGTACCCAGGCTCGCCTTTTACAGGA
>DATDTP010000022.1:0-18122 GCA_035290775.1 archaeon
CATGTATAAGTTCCTGCATATTTTCTTTTACTTCTTTCTCTGTAGTCCCCTGCGTAGCTATATCTAATACAGGGCAAGAAGCAACAAACCACTTGCCTTCTTTTGCCATATATATTGGTAAAGGTACTGGTATATCATTCATAATAACCAGTTAAGTAAAAAAGCATTTATAGGCAAGGTAATAAGAAAAGAATACAAATTTCTTCTCACAATCAAAAACAGCTACCTCTTGCTGACATGAATATCAGCCCTGTATTTCCATATCTTAGGGCCGTATGGAAGCACCTTATGCACGTTTAATGTGCAATGCGCGTTTATCTTGCCTATTATTTCTTCCTTTTTCTTTTCCAAATTTTCCTCATTGCAGAAAAAGTATAGATGAATAAAACCCGTGTCTTTCAAGCATCCAACTGCATAATCAATATAGTCTATTGCAGTTTCAGGCAAAGGCATTAAGACCCTGTCGCATTTCCCGTAATATTTCTTTGCCTTTGTTTTTACGTCGCCAAGCACCGCTGTTGTATTTTGCAATTTATTCAAAGCTATATTTTTTCTGAAATATTTTATGCCGTATGGGTTTTTCTCTACGCCTATGACATTTTTGACTTTTTTTGCTATTTGAACTGCAAAAGGCCCGGCTCCTGCAAAAAACACCATGACAGTTTCTTCAGGCCTTACAAGTTGAAATATTCTTTGCCTTTCTGTGCCCTCGCGCTGGGAAAAATAAACCTTCCTGGGGTCCATCATCAGCCTGCAGCCGTTTTCCATCTGCACAACATCTGTGTTCTTGTTGCCGGAGATTATCTTCATATTCCTTATGCGAAATTCGCCCTTTCTTGGCGTTCCCTTGTCCAGAACAGTTTTCACATTCTTGTGCTGCTGCATAACGCCTTCGGCAAGAATTTTCTTCTTTTTTTTAAGCTCATCGGGAATTTCTATTATAGCAACAGCCTTATCCTTATTGCCGATTACGTCAAAAGAAGACGGTACATACTTCAGCTCCTTCCTTGTAAGTTTTCCTCTCAGCAGTTCTCTCAACGCCATAAGAATAATCCATCTCAACAGTAATAAAGATTCAAGATGTTTTTCTTTTTGAATTACAAGGCTTATTTTTCAAAATTTACTTTCTTTCCATGAGGGATTTCCTAATAGTGTTTTTCTTTGGATACGGTAGCCTTTCTTTTTACAAAAAGAAAGGGCTCATAGGTGCTCCCTTGCCCACGTATCAATAAACTTGTCAACCATTTCATCAAGAAAGCTGCTTCTGTGAATGACAAGGTACTTTATTATATTGTCCTTGTCAACGACTTTGTATTTCCTGAACCTGCCACGCTTAACGTGCTGTATAATGCCTGTTTCTTCCAGCTTTTTCAAATACCATGATAAGGTAGAAGGGCTTACTCCTATTGTAGTTGAAATGTCAGCAGGGTTTGCGCCGTTCTTGTCTATAATGTGTATAAGTATGCGCCTTACGTTTTTCTGCCTCAACAACGACAAAAACTTCTTTTCCTCATCTGTAAAGTTCTTTGTCAGCGGATAATACCTAAGGTATTTGCCGTCCTTTTCTGTTCTAAGCAGGCCGTGCCTGTGCAAATAGTGAAGATGGTAGTCTATAGAACCCGTTGCCATGCCAACCCTTCGTTGTATTTCCCTGAAGTGAAGGCCAGGCGAAGCTGTTATGCACTCATATATTCTCTTTCTGGCTTCAAGATTGAGCTCATACATATCATCACAATCAATTCTTTCTAAAAAGTACAGCAAGAAAAGTCAGTAATATGAGAAAGTTAATTACCTTTTCTATTATGCCTATAGCACTGTAACTGCCCGGGAAAAAATTGTCTATAAGCTCCAATACGCCCATTATAGTAAATAATAAAAAGGCTAAGCCTATCATTAGCATTCTTTCATCAGGGTGCCTTCTGTATGCAATAAACGCAATTACAAGCAATGCAAGAGCAATAATGCTTATTGCTATTGTAAAAACATCAAACGGGCTGAAGTAATTGTCTTCGCCGCCGATGTTGATTGTATGTTTTGTGCCAACACCTTCAAAGTAAACAAGATATACAGCTGTAATAATTATAACTGCGATATAAATCAAAAACAAGCTGTTTTTCCTCATATTATCACATACATATTGTTAACTATAAAAAGGGTTGCGGAGCATACGCTTTCACAAGGCATATGCTCCGCTTTCGATGGCAGGTATAGGAGCATTATCAGAAATATGTTCACGGCAAAGCGAAACGCAAAAACTATTGTCTCCAACAGCTATGCACTTCTGGCATACCTTAAGAGATCCGCAGACAATGCAATCAAACGACGCCTTTGAGCCAACGCCTTTGGCGTCAGTTCGTTCATGCATCTCTACGCCTATCATACGTATCACCTTTTACAAAATTGCCGCGGATATTAAATACGTCTTGTGGTACACATGTTGAAAATTAAGTCATTTTTCAAAATATTATTAAAGCTGGAATCTATAAGAGTATTATTGCTATAGACATGCGTATTTTCCAGAGAAATTAGTGCATTCTTTGAACAAGTAAAAATCCTTATTAATTATGTTGCTTACTATAATTTAACATGAAAATTTACATAGCAGGCAATATGCTTGTAAAAGAAGACAGTATACCGCTAAAATTAATGGGTAAATTACAAGAGGTTTTTCCAGAGAAAAAGTTCATAGAGCTAGAGCCATCTGACAACATGCCAGAAGAAAAATCATTGATAATAATAGACACAATAGAAGGGATAAAAGACGTAATGGTTCTAGAAAATACTGACAACATTGAAACAGGAAAAATTTATTCCCTACACGATTTTGATCTTGGATTTAATCTAAAGCTTATGAAAAAAACTGGCAAACTAGAAAGCGTAAAAATAATAGGGGTGCCGCAAAATATTGATGAAAAAGAAGCGCTAAAACAAATTTCAGACGTTATAAATTCCATTTGACTTTCAGGAAATGCGAAGCACAGCTCATGCATGGATCATAAGCACGTATAAGCTTTTCAATTTCAAACTCTATTTTTTCTTTAGGCATTTTGTCAAGGTTATCTTGAACAAGTTTTGCAATGTCCATCTCAATGTTTATCTGGTTTTGAGCAGTTGGAACTACAACATTTGCTTTTTTGATTTTCCCTGATTTTCCAACAGTTAATTTATAATAAAGAGTGCCACGCGGCGCTTCAATAACGCCAACACCTGTCCTATCTTCTGTTATTTCCTTATGCTGCAAGTCTTCCTTGACAAATTTAGTGTTTTGTAAAAGCTCCAAAGAATGGTCTATACAATGCAAAATTTCTATGGCCTGTGCAACATTATTGAAAAAAATATTATTTGATGGGAAATTTTTTAAGTACTTCGAAGCATCTCTCTTAGTATCGCTATGCAAGTTATACTTGTTAAGGTTTAGGCGTGCTAAAGCGCCTACCATAAATTCCTGCCCTTCAAACTCAAAGCCAGAAGCCTGTGAATAGGGTATGACGATATTGATAAGATGCTCTAGATAATCCTTTTCCCTGATGCAAACGCCCCTGCTGCTTTTTATTTCACCATCAAGAAAACTATAATCTTTTGTAGCAAGCCCGACAAAATCAGTCTCCCTTTCAAACTTTTCATCCCATGTATGAAATGTTTCTATAAGGTCTATAGCTAAAGGTCTTGCCTTTTGAAGCTCTTGAATTGTTTTAGCTATGCCATCCGCGTCGGGTACTTTAAGAAATCCTCCAACAGCCGGAAAAGGCGCATGAACAGCCCTGCCTGCTATTAGGGTCGAAAGCATGTTGCCTGCACGTTTTACATCAAAAGAATCGTGAAGAAGCTTATGTTCTCTTTTGTCAGACTCATCAAAATCTAGTATAGAATCTTTGCCAACAAGGTCAGGCAGGCTGAAAAAGTAAAGATGTAAAGCATGGTCTCTTATCATAAGGCCATAGATTGCAAGTTTTTTCATTATTTGAGACTGGACAGTAGGCTCTATTCCTAATGCATTTTCAGCAGCTTCTATACAGCACGTCAGATGAGCAATGCTGCAAGTTCCACATATGCGAGACATTAGTTGCGGAGCGGTAAATATAGACTGCCCAACTACAGACTGTTCATAAAACCTCTGGTTTTCCGTTATTTTCAGCTTTACAAACTCAACCTTGCCATTTTTAACGCTAACATCAAGATTTGCATGACCCTCCATTTTTGTTAGATTCTCAAGATTTATATCAAAATTATGCATCAATACCAAACTCCTTCAAGTGCTTATTCAGAACAGCCAAAAAACTTGCTTCAGCCATAGGGCAGCCTGGGACAACATCATCAACCTTTACAACATCGTGCAAAGGCACAACGTCTTTCCTGTAACTGAATTGTTCAAGAATACTGCATATTTCTTTTTTCTTCTCGTCATCAAATTCATTTCTTTGACCAGACGGCATGCCTATTATGGCGCAAGATCCAATAGCTATCAGCAACTTGCAATTATTTCTTATTTCTTTCAGCTCTTCCTCATATTTACTGTTAGAAATTGCCCCTTCTACAAACGCAATATCCAAATTTTTCATATCATTGTTTTTTTTCATTGCACGTATATATCTTATATCCAGAATATCCTTCCATTTATCGTAGTGGTCGTTGAACATTTCTGTAAAAATAATTGTACTATCCTCGCAGCAGCTAAATGAAAACCAGCCTATTCTAACTTTTTTCTTTTTGTCTTTTACATCGAATATTTTTTTAACAAAATCATTATTGTTTATTACATTGTCGCTGGCTTTTGCTTCGTGGACGTAGTCAAAGTATAGCTCTTTTGAGCGCAGGTATCTTATAACATTTATCGCCGCATTGCAACCATCGCCAACATTTTTTGCAATTTGTCTGCATCTGCCTTCACAGTTGCCAGCAGCAAAAACGCCTTGCAGGCTTGTCATGTTATTTTCATCGGTAACTAAAATATTATTTTTTATTTCAAGGCCAAGGTTCGCAGCAAAATCAAGGGCGCTGACAATGCCGGAAGCCATAAAAACGCCGTCAAAAACCATTTCAGTGCCTTCCCAGAGAATTATGGATTTTAAAAAATTTTCACCTTTGAATTCTTTTACATTTTCTGGAACAAGCTTAATGCCGTTCTTTTCTAATTCGTTTTTATAGTCGGAAGAAAATGTAAAGCCTTTTGCATTCCCTATAATTGATATATCTTTTGTATATGAAAGCGCTTCTAATGCAGATTCGGCAGCATGATTTCCATTTCCAACCACAGCAATTTTTTTGTTTTTATAAAGTGGCCCGTCGCAAGAAACGCAATAAGTTATGCCCTTGCCAGTGAATCTGTCCTCCCCTTTTATCCCTGAAAGTTTTATAGGCGTGCCTGTAGCAATCAAAAGCGCATGGCAAACAAATTCTTGCCCATCGCTTGATTTGAGTACAAAATAGTTTTTTTCATCGTTCTTTACATTAGCAGCAACAACTTCATCCACAATAATAGTAACGCCGACATTTTCAGCCTGCTCGATGCCTTTTTTTATTAAAACAGGTCCATCTACACCCTCTGGAAACCCGAAATAGTTTTCGATATGCATCGCCATCTGAACTTGGCTTTTTTGCGGCAGTCCTATTACCACAGTCTTTAGATTTGCCCTGCCGCAGAATATTGCTGCAGAAAGGCCTGCAGGTCCGCAGCCAACAATTACAACATCACATTCTTGCATAGTCAGACCTCTGCTCGCTCTTCATGCCAGTTATTAGATAAGCGCCTACAAGTATAATCACAGAGCCTGCAATCTGCAAAGCAGGTGCAGGCTCTCTCAAAAATATAATTCCTAGTATGAGTGATATAACAGGAGCTATAAGCAATAAAACAGTGGCTTTTGAAACATTTATCATTTTTAGCGACATGTAGTAGAACAGTACATATGCAAACAATAGCGCTGTGGAAATAGCTATGTTTATAATCTGTTGCATGCTAAAGGACATCAAAACGCTTGTCTTCCCCATTAAAATAACAGCTCCAAAAAGTATCAAGCCGCCAAAAAACATTCGTGAAAAGGAAACTACAAAATTAGTCTCGCCTTTTTTCATGGCTTTCTTTACGATCGTATTTTCAACAGCCCATAGTATTGCAGCAGAAATAACAAGCATATCCCCTAGCTGCGGGTTTGACCAAAGGTCTGTAGGGTTTATGCTGGCAGAATATATTGCAATTGTGCCTAAAAACATGACAAATATTGCAATAGTGTATTTCTTTGTTATCTTTTCTTTCAAAAAGGCAAAAGCCAGTAAAGCAGTGTAAAGAGGCAGCGTTTTATGCAAAAAGGCCGCTCTGCCAGCTGTTGTAAGTTTAAGGCCAGTAAAATAAAGTGCAAATGCAATAGCTCCCCCTATTATTGCTATAGATGCAAAATATTTCCATGAAACAGAAAAGAATTTTTTGTTCTTATTAGTAGCCAAAGACAGCACAAGAAATACAATACCTATAATTATCGCACGAACTGCAGTAAAAACAATCGGGTCAATGTTAACAACAAAAACCTTATTTGCAGGTATAGAAACTCCGCTAACTACAGCAGCTATAATAGCAAGTAATGTTCCTGTAATTTCCTTGTTCATATTAATCATTCTGATGTTTCAACTATAAAATCCCAGTGGGTAATCACATTGTCGCCATTTTTTACGTAAGGAACAAAATCTGTCCTAAATCTTCTTTTTCCAACAAAAGCAAAACCGTTTTCGATGCGCTCAGCAATGCATTTTCTAACCCTACACATATCTGGATTAAAATCTCCCATTTCAACATATCTTTTGTCAATAACTTCATCGTGTTTAGACAAAAAATACTTTCTTACAATGCTTTCATCTATTGTTTTCTTGCCGCTATCAATAGCAATCAAAGAGCATGCAGCAAAAGCAACCTTAAACATTTTCTCAGCATCTTTTGGTATTTTTTTATTTAGCTTAACACATTCTATAAGTTCGTCAATGTATTGCTGCCTCACGTTTCCACGCTTAACAAGAGTGCCTGCACACGGAAGTGCATACTTCATAAAAAGAGTCCTGCTGTTTTCATCTATTTCCATTGTTATCACTAGCAACTTCTAAAGCCATTCCAGATGCACAATAAACATAATCACCCACGCCAACGTCAACAAGATCGATGCGGATCTCTTCTTTTTTGCCATCGATTTCAACGATTGCTTTGTTCTTATTAATCGCAATAATCTTTGCCGTCTTTGTTATGCACATAGATATAGCTTAGTTTTTAATTTTATAAGCGCTTGCAAGGAAAAAATAACCATGATAATAGCATTAGTCGGCATGTGCGGTTCTGGGAAAAGCGAAGCCGCAGAACTACTGGGAAAAAAAGGTTTTAAAAAAATACGTTTCGGTGATGTAACAGACGAAGAAGTCGAAAAAAGAGGGCTTTCGATGACTGAAAAAAACGAAAGAATGGTAAGGGAAGATTTGCGCCGCATTCACGGCATGCACGCCTTTGCAAAGCTTAGCATGCCGCGCATAAAAGCCGCGGTTAAAAAAAGCAATGTAATACTGGACGGACTTTACAGCATGGAAGAATATGAGTATCTTAAATCAGAGCTGGAAAAACTAATAATAGTCGCAATTTATGCATCGCCTGCAACGCGCTACAAAAGGCTTGCTAAAAGAAAAATAAGGCCTTTGTCGAGAAACGAATGTGTATCGCGCGACATTTCAGAAATAAAAAACCTGAACAAAGGCGGGCCAATAGCAATGGCAGATTTCACAGTAAAAAATGAGGGAAACTTAAAAGACATGCAGAAAGAAATAGAAACTGTACTGGAGTGTTTGCAATGAACAGCGAGCCTACGCACAAGAGAACGACGCCTTTGGCATCTAAGCATGCGCGTCAAAACATTATAATAATCGGGGCTGCAGGCTCTGGAAAAGGAACGCAGGCAGGCATGATATCAGAGCATTATAAAATACCTCATCTATCAACAGGCGACATAATAAGAGAAACAGCAGCTTCTGGGACTGCATTTGGGAAAAAACTCGAACAAATTATAAACAAAGGCATTCTGATTTCAGACGATGATATGCTTACGCTTCTTAAGCAAAAACTGGACAAATGCAAAAAAGGGTTTGTGTTAGAAGGCTATCCGCGCAATACAACCCAGGCAAAAACCCTTGAAACTATAGCAAAAATAGACAAGGTAATATTTTTAAACGTGACAGACGACGAGGTTGTACGCCGCCTGTCTACAAGATGGCAGTGCAAATGCGGGGAAATATACAATACAGGCGTGAAAAAACCAAAGAAAATGAGGACAGGCGCCAAAGGTGTTGTTTCATTTTTTTGCAACAAATGTAAAGGAGAGCTTTATCAAAGAGACGACGACAAGCCAGACGCTATCCGCAAGAGGCTGGAGATATTTCACAAAGACACCCAGCCAATAATAGACTTCTACAGGAAAAAAGGAACCCTGAATGAAATAAAGCAAAGAGATTATCCAAATGAAGTATTTGCAGAAGTCAGAAAGATTTTAGGGTAAAATATTCTTTCTTTTAATCTCTTTGCACTATCTCTACAAGATGAATAAATATAAAATGTTCTTAGAGCACTGTTTTGACATAGGAAGCTTTCTACAGGAACTGGAAACGTCAGGCGCAGTTTCGCTGCCTATGTTAACAGAAAATTTTCGTCAGCAGCTAGAAGCTGAAGCTATAAAGTTAAAAGCATGGGCAAAAACTGAAGGTTCTGGAGTGTGCACGTTCATGCAATTTTCTCCAACAAGCTTGTATACCTCATTAAAAAGAGAATTTATGAATAGTAGAATAAAAGCAGCCAATATCACAGACCCAAACCAAATGATATTAAAAAAATATTATCCTGTATCTTTAATGAACCCGCATAAAGATTCGCCTTTTGTAAAAGGTGTTGTCTATAATTTTCAAATAAGCGGTTCTGCTTCTTTTTACTTGTGCGACCCTGATGGAACAAACAGGCACAATATAGACACAACACCTGGCAATCTAATAGTTTTTCCAGGGCACAATCTTGTTGGAAAAAAAGGTATAATAGAACCGCCTTATCACGGTGTTGACAATGTAACAGCAGACAGGTATAGTTTGCTGCTTTTTAATTGTATTTGATTTTTAATCCTTTCATTGCATCTCTTATTATGGAAATACGTATTGCGGATAAAAATGATGCAAAGCCAATAGTGGAAATAATAAAAAAACACCACGAAGAAGACTACATGGGATATGTTACATTTGATGAGTCATACATAAAAGGCAAAATAAATAAAAACAATTTCTTTCTCGTTGCCGAAGAAAACGATATTATTGTAGGGTGTGTCAGGGCTTCTTTAGTGGAAATGGATCTTGCAGAAATCAGAAATATGTGCGTGTATAAAGAATATAGGGGCAAAGGAGTTGCAAAACATCTATTGGAGTTTGCATTAAATTTATTAAAAGAAAAGCTTATGAGAAAAGTTGTCGCAAGGGTAAAGGCAGACAACATAAGCGCTATAACTGTCTTCAAATCGGCAGGCTTTGAGCAGGAGGGCTATTTCAAAGAGCATTACAGAAGCGGGATAGACATTGTCCAGCTTTATAAATTTGTAAAGTAAGGAATTTTCTATGAGCAAAAATATCAAGTTCTACATCGGCGTAAAGGCGCTTATTATGAACAACAAAAATGAAATTTTGCTGCTAAAAGCAGCCCCGCCGGAAACGAGATTCGAGAAAGAAAAAGTTGAATTCTGGGATTTTCCTGGAGGAAGGGTGAAAGAACAGGCTGACGCCGAAGGCGTGGTTCGTTCCGCAACACTAGAAGACACGTTAATTCAAGAGTGCAAAGAAGAGATAGGCGCAAAAAGCCTTCAGATTGACGGGATTTTTCATGCAGTCGTATCAAATTTCATGATAAAAGATTCTGCTACAGAACAAACGCCATTGACGCTGATAGTTTACAGGTGCAAAACTAATGCAAGCCAGCCAATAAGACTTAGCCACGAACACACAGAATACAAATGGTTTTCGCCGCAGCAAGCCAAGTCACTGTTAAAAACAAAATACCCTGAAAGCTTTACAGAAAAGTTAGATAAAATCTGATGCCACGCCTACCACATCATGCTCATTAGTGCCAAAAGTATCACGCCTATAATAGATAGCGTTACGCCGATCTTTGCAATATCTTTTGTGCTAACATATTTCGTGCCGTATGCAATTGCAGTAGGAGGCGTGCCAAACACAAATACAAAATCCAGAGACACGCCTATAGCCGCCACGACAACTATATTTGTAACGCCTGCGCCAAAAGACGACGCCAATGCAACAACTATCGGCAGATAAACAGAGGCCGCAGTCGTATTGCTAATAAATGATGTGAAAGCAACGCCAAAGATTCCAAGAATAATGAAAAGTATAAAAATACTCTGTCCGCCAGTAGCATTGCTTATCAAAGAAGCAAAAGAAGAGTCTAGTGACGATGTGTGAATGCCCAGGCCAAGAGCAAGGCCGCCGCCTATAAGTATAAGTGTTGGCCAGTCTACTTTTGTAAAATCGTCCGTATCCAAAAGCCCAAGAAAATAAAGCAAAACTATAGGCACAAGAGCCACCACAGCATTTGATACTCCATGCATGCTCTCTGTTATCCAAAGCGTTATTGTGAGAACGAATACAATAAGAACTTTTTTTTGGTCTGTTGTAATTTTTCCTGCCTTTTTTATTGCTTTAATTTGCTTCTTTTCAGGCTTGAAAAATGTTATCAAAACCAGCCAGCCGGCTAGCATTAAAACAACCATAAAAGGAAACCCGCGATAAAGCCATTCGTAAAAGCCGAACTTTATTCCAGCATCCTGAATAAATTTTGCAGCAATAACATTTGGCGTGCTACCTATTATCGTGCCTATGCCGCCTATCGTAGCGCCGTATCCAACAGCAAGTACAGAAGCCTTTCCAATGTTTGACTTTCCAGGCTTCAAAAAATTTCTTCCAAGTATGACAACTGCAATAGGCATTATTATTGCAGCAGTAGCAGAATTGCTTATCCACATTGATATGAATGTTGCCGTCGCAAGCAAACCAAGTATCATAAGCCTTGGGCTGCTTCCGGCTTTTGATATTATCCTGTAAGCCATATACTCGTCAAGCCCGTGCTTTCTCATTGCAACAGCAATCACAAAACCGCCCAGCAACAGCACAACAACAGGATCAAAATATTGCGCAAAAACATCCTTTGAGTTCAGTCCGCCTAGTGTTATAAGCAAAAATGCGGCAAAAATAGCTGTCGCATGTAAAGGCAAAGCTTCGCTTATCCACAAGGCTGCAACAAAAATCATCACAAAAAGCATGACATGTGCCTTATCACCAAGTCCAAGAGGCAGCATATACGCAATAATTGCAGCAACAAGTGAGAGTAAAATCATTTTTGGCTTTGTATTTTCCATGTTAAGGTTTATTTTCCTCTGTTAAAATAAGCCTTTTGTCCCTGTTTTAAAAGCCTTATAAGTTTACCTGAAAACAAGATTATTGAAACATGGGCTTGTAGTCTAGTTTGGTTAGGATCCGAGGTTTGGGACAAAACCAAATGCAAAAAGACGCTTTGCGTCATACACTCATAGGGTTTTTGACTAAATACCTTGAGACGCAGGTAATTAGTGGTTATTCCACTAGTTTGCGAATTCAAATCCTGCCGAGCCCACTTTCTTACTTTTTTCTTTCAGATTAGCCCTGATAAATACAGCTTAAATAATTATATGAAATCGGCTCTTTAGAAACCCTCAAAGAAAAGCATAGCCGTAGACCTGTACACATGTTTGTGTACAGGTCAGCTAGACGTATTGCAAAAGGCAATACGTCTCACGGCTATGCTTTAGCATAGGGTTTCTAAAGAGCCATGAAATCCTTTCTTCATGCAACTCCACGGTATTGCAACTGCTTTGTATGATTCAGGAGAAAAAACTATAGTCTCAGTCGCTGCGCTGAATAGCAACAGCGCAAATGATATCTTCATAGTAAACTCACAAAAAGTTCAAGTTAATCCGTCAAAACCAGCAGAAGTTCGCGATGCATTCAAGTCAGTCATGGACAAAATGTTAAGGCAGCCAGTGCAGAGAGGTGTGATACAGCAAGGCCCTAATAAAGGATTTGAAGCTGTAATTCCTGTAGAAGTAATCTATGGCACGCCATTCAAGCATCCGGCAGAAGCCTATAGAAGTATGTTGCTAAGCGCATTTCCGATGTATTTTAAAAATAGAAAAAAAGCTCGCAACGCGCCTGTTGATAAACTCTTGATGGGTATATTCAAAGCATATTACGAAGAACATTGCCATCCAGATTCTATGATAGAATTAAATCGTTACCACCTATTCCTGCCCGATAACAAAGAGTTGCTTAAAGCTCCTGTAATTACAGAGGAAGACGAAAGAGCTAATGTAGAATATTTAAAATTGTACAAAGCTGCAGAAGCGGGAAGCGAAGAAGCGCGTATTGTGTTAGAAATTTGTGCCAGAAAAGTAGCAAGGGCGTTGACAGAAAAATTTGAAGAAGACGGCACTTATGATGCTACCAGGTTTATACAGTACGGACCAAATAATGAAAGTTACAGAAGGCTACTAAAATATACATTTTTGAACTGGTTTGATTTGAAAAATGTATTTGTTGATGAATTTATAAAAAATATGAAAAACCCGTATTATGTTTGTGTAAAAACGCCAAACGACAAGCCAGCCCCTCCTTTTGCCGACATCTGCGCAACATACCTTGCTGACCAGTGGAGTATTTTGGAAGGCGGGAATAAGCCAAAACACGCCTACGCAAGACAGCTAGACATAGCAGCATGATATTTATTTAGGGAAACAATGTATAGTTATGAAAATACGTATATATAATTCCAGAGATTTCAAGCCCATTGTAAGGTTATTAGAAGAGCTTCTCGATCTGATGGTTGAAATCGATAACATGGGAAGATCAAGGAGGCTAGCTTCTTGGGGGGAGAAACACGCAAAATCACTTCTTGGTGAAGTCAAAAAAAATAGCGGAATAATATTTGTGGCTGAGGACAAAAGAGGGGTTGTAGGATGCATTGTAGGCTTGATAGAGAACCAGACAAAAAAGGAGTTAATGGAAAATAAGCCAACAAAAGCCGTCAGAATAGTAGAGCTTATAGTAAAAAAATCCTGTAGAAAAAAAGGCACAGGAAAAAAATTGATGTCAGAAATGGAGGCATACTTTGAAAAAATGAATTGTGATGCAATAAGAGTTGAAGTATTTGCTCCAAATAAATCCGCTCATAAATTCTACAACAGGCTAGGATATGAAGACAGGTCAATTGATCTTATTAAAATCATCAAACCGCCAAAAAGAGAATAATTATGTTCTACATGTACGTTCTTGAATGTTCGGATAAAACTCTTTACACAGGCTATACCAACAGCATTGAGAAAAGAATTGAAAAGCACAACACAGGCAAGGCATCAAAATATACGCGCAGCCGTCTTCCAGTAAAGCTTCTTGCATATTTTTCATTTTCTACGCGAAAAGAAGCCATGAAAGCAGAAGCAAAGTTCAAAACGCTTAGCAGAAAGGAAAAGCTAGATAAAATAAAGTATTTAAATGTATATACATAGTATATACATATGATAACAGTAACAAAAGTAGTAAAAAAATATGGAAATTCTGGCGGAGTTTATGTGCCAAACGCTTGGATAGGTGGAAAGGTAAAAGTAGAGCTTATAGACGAGCCTTTCAGCGTGAATGATGTGCTGAATAAAGTTGCAAAAGAACATGTGGTCAGCGCAATTCTATACGGTTCCCACGCCAGAAATGAAGCGTCTGAAGGCTCTGATATAGACATAATTCTTGTAAGAGACAAAAACTCAGAGATAGATATACCAGATGAACTGAAACAAAAGTATGACATACAGGTAAAAACCACAGAAGAAGCCATGAACGCCATGGCACACGACCCAATATTCTACAAGATAATAAGAGACGAATCAGTCGCCATGATAAATAATCAATTTCTTGAAAGCTTGAAAAAAATCAAGCTAAAGTCAGGTAGCATAAAGGCAAGGCTCACGCTAGCAGAATCATCTTTGAACATAACAAAGGAAATATTTAATCTAGGAAACAACGAAGTAGTTTATCCTTTAATAATGAGGCTAAAGGAAATGATGGTACTAGAGTGTCTTCTCTCTGACAAAAAATACTCAACAGCAATGTTAAAAAACGAGATTTTAAGCTGCGGGTTATCGCCAAAAGAATTTCTTTTTATAATTAAAGTTTATAGGGTAGAACGCAGCAATAAAAAATCTGAGAGAGTGCCTAGAGAAACAATAGAAAAACTTATTTCGCTTCTGGAGATGAAAATAGAATATGTCAAACAAAAAACGGTCAAAAAAGGGTATTGAATCTCTTGATAAACAGATAAAAATTCATCGTGAGAAACTAGAACAAGCCAGAGAAAAAGAAAATATAAGTCTTGTAAGCTATTATGAAAAAGAAATAGAGCACTTTGAGCAGGCAAAAGAAAATCTGGCGCGCCGCATCATGCCAAAGCTTAAGAGGAAAAGGATATGAAATTTTACTTATCGTCATACAAAATAGGGAACGAGCCTGAAAAGCTAAAACAATTAGTTTCAAACGGGAAAATAGGTTATATCTCAAATGCTTTGGATTTCTCATCTGCAAATAAAGAAAGGAGAAAGAAACACATTGAATCTGACATTACAGATTTGAGAAACTTAGGGCTGGAAGTTGAATTGCTTGACCTTAAGGCGTATTTTGGAAAACAGAGTGGATTAAAAAAGAAAATAGACAAATTGGGAGAGGTATTTGTAAGCGGCGGAAACACATTTGTTCTTCGCCAAGCTATGAAATTGAGCGGTTTTGATAAAATATTCAAGCAGCTTGTCAAAAGAAAAGATTTTTTGTATGCAGGATATAGCGCAGGCATCTGTGTCCTAGCGCCAGATCTTAAAGCTCTCAAGATTGTTGACGACCCTAAAGATAAGCCGTATCGTCAGGTAAAACAAACTATATGGAAAGGATTGGGTTTCTTGGATTATATTATTTTACCGCATTACAAATCCAACCATCCAGAGTCTGCAGACATCGATAAAGAAGTTGAATATTGCAAGAAAAACAAAATACCATTCAAGACCCTAAGAGACGGCGAAGTCATAATAATCAAGTAGATAGTGCTTTTTAATCGCTTACGCCCAAAACATAATAATGTCATTAGGCATTGAGGCAAAGAAATCAGATTTCAACGAATGGTATAATGAGATAGTTCGCAAGTGCGACATAGTTGACATAAGGTACCCTGTAAAGGGTTTTCCTGTTTATCGCCACTGGGGAACTTTCTTGATAAAACGCATCACTTCTGCGCTTGAGCAGGAATTAGAAGAAGCAGGCCACAGCCCTATGTCATTTCCAGTTGTAATACCGGAAAAAAATCTTGACATAGAAAAAGAGCATGCAAAAGGCTTTCACGAAGAAGTATTCTGGATCACGCACGCAGGCAAGAATGAATTGGATGAAAAACTGTTCTTGCGCCCGACATCAGAAACTGCAATATACCCTATGTTTTCCATATGGGTGCGCTCGCATACAGACCTGCCGCTTAAAATGTACCAAAGCTGCCAGGTTTACAGGTATGAAACAAAAATGACAAAGCCTCTGTTGCGCGGCAGGGAATTCTTCTGGATAGAAACGCATACTGTACAAAAAAACAATGAGGCTGCTGTGCGGCAAGTATCAGAAGACATGAGAATAGCTGAGGCAGTTATATCAGAAAAACTGGCTCTGCCATTCCTGCTGTTACAGCGTCCGGAATGGGACAAGTTTCCTGGAGCTGACAACACATACGCATACGACACTTTATTGCCAGACGGACGGACACTGCAGATAGCAACTACGCACAATCTTGGCCAGAAATTTGCAAAAGCTTTTAGCATCAAATACGCAAGCGAAAAAAGCGAAAGCGTCTACGCCTGCCAGACATGCTTTGGCCCTGGCGTGTCAAGAATGGTTGCATCAATCATAGCGGTTCATGGCGACGACCATGGGCTGATAATGCCGCCGAACATAGCGCCTTTACAGGCGATAATAATACCAATACTGATCAAAGGAAAAGAATCTATTGTAGACAAAAAATGCAAAGAAGTATTGGATAGATTAAAGAAAATGGGCCTGCGTGTAAAATATGATAATTCTGACAAAAGCCCGGGTTTCAAGTTCAACGAATGGGAAATGAAGGGAATTCCGCTGCGCATAGAAATAGGCCCGAAAGATATTGAAGCAAAATCCATCACATTTGTAAGAAGGGACATTGGAGAAAAAAAGCAAATAAAAGAAAAAGACATGGATTCGCTCAGCGAAACGCTTGACAAGATGTTTGAAGACATAAAGGCAAAAGCCCAGGAAAATTTTGATTCAAGGATTGCAACATGCTCATCAATGAAGGAAGCGGAAAAACATATTGAAAAGGGATTTGTCCGCGCAAACTTCTGTTCGTTAAAAAAAGACGGGGAGAAATGCGCCGAGAAAATAGAAAAAGAGCTTGGCGCAAAAGTCCGCGGTGTCATGTTCGGAAGACAAAACAACGCACAAAGTGCGTCTGCCATACCTGAAAAACCATTCGGCGCATGCATCGCCTGCGGCTCTGCAGGGGAGCACGTTGTTTATGTTGCGAGAGCGTACTAGTCTCTCGCGACAATTCGGAGAATCCGAAATCATAGCACGAGCGTATTGATTATCACGCTATAAAATATGTCACTTTCTAAAATATTTCAGCCTAAGGTGGTTAAGCGCGTCTGTTACGTGATAAACTTCAATTGCAGAGCCTGATTTGTATTTTGAGGGGTTTTTGCATACGTCCAGAATCTTTGCTGCAATGTGTTCTGGCTTAAGGCTTGGCCGCTCGCCAAACATGCCCGTGTACATGTCAGTATCAACGCCGCCGGGGCATATAGCAACTATTTTATTGCTCACTTCTCTGGCAAGCGCTTCTGTAAATCCTATGACTGCAAATTTTGATGCGCAGTATGCTGCCATTTTAGCATACCCGTGCTTGCCGGCGCCTGAAGAGATGTTTATTATAATAAAATCTTTTTCCATTTTTGGCATGAGGCAATGAGTCATCAAGATCAAGCCGCGTATATTCACGTCTATTACCTGCATTATCTCACCTTGCGTATTTTCAGGGAATTTTTTGTAAAACGCAACGCCTGCATTGTTAACAAGAATGTCTATTCTACGGGCATTGCCTGCAAATTTCTTTATGCTTTTTGGGTCGGCCAAATCGCACTGATAAGCTTTCACGTCTCCAAAAACTTTGAGCTCTTTTTCTGCTTTTTTCAAGCTTTCGGGATTCTTGCTGCAAATTATTACACTACACCCTTCCTTCAGCAGGGCTTCTGCAGTAGCCCTGCCTATGCCTCTTGATCCGCCTGTTACAACAGCTACCTTGTTCTTGAGCTTCATAATTATTATATATGGTATAGATCCAATTATAAATTATGCGAAATAGGTGCAAGCATCTTACTTTAACACTGAACTGTCTGGAAGGCGGAGAAGGTCGAATAATATGTATAGACCCAAAATTTCACAATCAGTGTATATTCAAAAAAACTGCAGAACAAAAAGAAGCAGAACGTACAGGACGCGCACTTAATACAGTGCTTGACCTGAATTAAAAAAGCTTTAAATAACTGCTATCAATATGTAGAATAAAGCTCTTTTTACAAGACACAAAAGGTGACAAGAATGAATGATGGAAGCGTTCAACAACTGAAGACAGGAACAACAACAGTGGGCATTTTATGCAAGGATGCAGTAGTTCTGGGAAGCGAAAGCAAGTCCACAATGGGCTGGCTTGTTGCAAATAAAGAAGTGCAAAAAGTCTATCAGATAGATGATCGCCTGGCATTAACAATAGCAGGAAGCGTGGGCGACGCATTGACGCTAATACGTATAATAAAAGCAGAAATCCAGCTTTACAAGCTGATGCGCAACACTGAAATATCAACAAAAGCAGCCATAACGCTAATGGCAAACATCATGCATGGCAACAGATATTATCCTTACATGACTATGCTGCTTCTTGGCGGCTATGACAGGACAGGCCACCACCTGTACAGTAT
>DATDTP010000023.1:0-3767 GCA_035290775.1 archaeon
TCATGGTATGAAGCACAATGAATCTAAAAGACATCCGCAATTTGCACATAGTTGTGGGTAATCTGATGGAATTTCATTTTAACTTGATGCCCATTGCAGCAATGCGCACTACAAAATCCTCGAACGATTTGTAGTGGACAACATGGAAGCCCAGCTGCCTGGCGGCTTTTATATTTCGTTCATTGTCGTCCACAAAAATGCACTCATCTGCGTTCAGCTTTGCGTCCTTCAGCACTTTATTGAAGAATTTCGGGTCGGGCTTGGCCATTTTATGGTCATACGAGTTGTATATTTTGTCGAACAAATGCGAAAATTCCACTTTTTTTATGTATTTCATGAAGCCTTCATTGTTGTTTGTGAGCAGTAAAATCTTATAGTTATTTTTTAGTTTTTTTATTATCTCTACCAGTTCTGAGTTTATTTTTACAAAGCCTTCCAGAAACTCCTTGAAAAACTCTTTCTTGTCAAGCTTCAGCCCCAAATCCCTGTTTAGTGCCTCTATGTATTGCAAATCCGTCATCTTCCCTGAATTATTTTTTATCCTATGGCCAAGCTCTATTGTGTGGAATTTGTCTGGTTTTATTCCATGCCTTTCTGCTATTGTTTTTGCAAAGCCTGGCGTATCCATAAGCGCTATAACGTCGCCCCAGTCGAAAACAAAGGCTTTTGTTGTCATATTATCACTTTTTTATATTTTGTATCCTGAAATAACAGTAGGTTGCTCAAAAGCTTTAAATTCACTACTAACAGTATACTGTTAGTGATAGCATGACAACGCTAACAGCAGAAGTTACAGACGAAATTTTACGCATGACAAAGGAAATCATGCGCAGCGGCATGTACAAGTCGCAATCAGAGGTTGTGAGGGATTCAATTAGACAGCTTGCTCTAAAATATGGCATTAAAGGAAACCATATGGAACATATAAGGAAAAACGTATCCGCAGCCAGCAAAAAATCTGGCAAGACACTTTCACGAACTGTAAGAGAAATAAGGGACGATGAATGAAATACATAGATACGTCGGCTTTTGTAAAGTATTTTTCTGAAGAAAACGCAGAAAAAGGCTCTGACAAAATAAAATTAATAGTAGACACGTCAAATAAAGATGATGCAATTATTTCTTCAATTCTTCTTGTTGGCGAGGTTGTTTCTGTATTTGACAAGTGGGTGAGGCTGAAATTACTGGAAAAAGACATGCTTTCAGAAACGGTTGGTGAATTTTCTAATATGCTGAAGAATTTTGTTGATGACGGCAGGCTTGTTCTTGAGGATGTAAGCTCTGCTTTTATTGTTTCTGCTGTTGATTATGTTGTCAAACATCATATACCAATAAATGATGCATTACACCTTGCTTCTGCTTTGCTTCATAGAGATGAAATCGAGTGCTTTATTTCTGCTGACAAAAACCTTAATGAGGCCGCAAAGAAAGAAGGGTTAAACGTTGTAAACCCTGAAGAGGAAAACTAGAATTTTATTATTATCCTGAGCATTGTGAAGATTATTATCCATATAATGAACAAGGCAAATACCACTGCATACGGCCTTATCTTTTCCTTTATGCTTGAATCGCCAAGCATTCCTGCAAGAAAAAATATTATTGTGAGCAATGAAACAGAGCCTATACTGCCCAAAAACATTGTAACAACTTCACTTTTGACATCGGCTGTGGTGAATACAAATACCCCTGAAAGCACCACTATTAATCCCATTATCAGCTTTTTTATGACGCCCTTTTTTCTTGACATTAATTGCACCTTGCGGAAGGAGAACTTTAGCAAACCAACGCACTCTGTGCGTTAATGCACTAGTTCTCCCCTACGCATACCTCTTTCCTAGTTGTATATTACATTTGTCTGCTGTCACAGCGGGGGCATTCCCACAGGTCTTCTTCGCCGCCGAACACTTTTACAGTCCTTTTTTTCAGCGGTTTTCCGCATATATTGCACAAGAGCTCTTCTGACATTAACCTATTCTACAAATGCGGTTGAATTTAAATCTATATGCGCAACTGAATACCTTAATGAAAGTTAAGCGCCTGGCTAAAGATATTGAATTTTGCATGTTTTATAGAGGACATTCTGTAAAACACTTTGACGATGGATTCTATTTGATTGAGAGAGGCAACTCAGGCGTTATAGTTGAATTGAAAAAAGATACGTTTTTGGCATGGCCATGCTCTGTAAATTCCTCGGGCGAGTTCGTTTTTATTGCTTCTAGCCCTGTTAGATATTCAAGAAAAGACGGCCCTGGAAGATACAGGACGACCGCTGAACGCGACTATCCAAATGTCTTAGCGCATATTATTGATAGTATACGCATAGGCTACGACCGTATGGCTGCAGTTGTGTAGTGTATTTGCTATGTTTAAGCTACATATTGCAAATTACTAAGCTCTTTCCAATTTCTTGTACAATCTATCTTCAAATTCAGATTTTAGCCTGCAATATTCTTTAAATGGCACACGTTCGTAAACAATGCGTGTTGCCTTGGCACCAAAAAGAGCTTCGTTATATCTTGGAATTGTACTATCGTGAGCAGTGTGAATTTCAAACCCCAAATAATGGTTAGTATATTCATGATCTAGTGCATCAAACATTATTTCAATTGTTGTTGGAGATACACCGGTAGTGACGGCTATTATCTCTGGGGTTTTACGTTGCTCATGGCTAGTAAAATTGTATAATGTCATGTTAATACCAAATGACATTTTTGCGTCCACCTCTGCAGGATAGACAACATTCAGCATGCGTGCTTCAAGAGGTCTTCTGCGGCCTATTCTAAGGTATTGTGGTCTTGATCGTCCATCAGAAGGATTGTACAGACGAAATGGTGCTTGCACCAATAAATTCATAGCTGATGATGCACTTTTTTCTTGTACGTCCATGTAGTGTATGAAAACAGAAAGCTTTATAAAACTATATTTTATGTCACTTATAAGTAAATATAAGCCTCGGGCGAGAGTTGAACTCGCGGCCTCTACCTTACCAAGGTTTAGCGTCGCGCTTCGTGCGAAGCGTGAAAACGCTCTACCAACTGAGCTACCGAGGCATTTTTTTTGAAAATGCCGCAATCTCGAAAACTTTCATTTTTCAAGATGTCATTATTTCATTCTGCATCCTGAAAACTTTCACTTTTCAAGATACCGAGGCATTTTTACTGTGCCTGAACTTTCTTTGTTTCATCCTGCTTTATTATGAATTTTTCTTCCTGTTCCAGAGTTTTTCCTACGAGCTTTTCCATGTCTATTGATGCTTCTGCTTCTTTTATTTTTTCAAGCGATGCTGCCGTTGACGGGCGCCTGGATATTATTGAGCAGCAGTCTTTGTATTCTTTTATTGACATGTCGTAAGTTTCTATTTCTTTGGCAACTTTTATTATGTCATTTTTGTCGTACGTGAGCAGAGGCCTTAGTATTGGCAGCGATATTATGCCTTCCAGATTTGCAATATTTTCCAGCGTCTGCGATGCGACCTGTCCGATGGCATCACCAAGAACTATGGCTTTGCAGTTGTTCTGGATGGCTATTTTTTCAGCAATGCGTACCATGAATCTCCTGAATAATATAACATCTAATTTGTCTGGCACATGCTCAAGGGCAAAATTATGGTATGGGATCGTGTGGATCAGGGACGACCTTGCATATTTGTTAAGATTTTTTACTATTTCATTTATTTTGCTTCCCATCACTTCTTCCCCGTTGCGGCCTGCGTAAAAATGCAGAAATTCGCATCTGCACCCTCTTTTCATCACAAGATACGAAGCAAC
>DATDTP010000024.1:0-5765 GCA_035290775.1 archaeon
AGTTATTTTTTTTCGGCTGCAGCTGCCATTTGAAGTATGTTTATGGCCTTTCTCATGTCGCCCTCTGATGTGGCAAATATGGCATCATATGCCTTTTCTTCTAAAGACAATTGCTCTTTTTCCACTATGCTTCTCAGCGAATTGATTACATCGTCTTTCTTTAGTGCAGAAAAGCGGAATACAGCACACCTGCTCTGTATAGGAGGTATTATCTTCCCTGAATAATTGCACGCCAGTATAAACCTGCACGTTCCTGCATAGGCTTCCATTGTCCTGCGCAAGGCATGCTGCGCATCTTTTGTAAGCGAATCTGCCTCGTCAAGATAAACTATTTTAAAGCTCCCGCTTATTGGCATGGTTCTTGCAAAATCCTTGACCTTTACTCGTATGGTATCTATGCCTCTTTCATCAGAGCTGTTCAGCTCTAAAAAATTGCTGTGCCATTGGTTCTTGAAGAATTCGTTTGCCAGAGCCAGTGCAGCCGTAGTTTTGCCTATCCCGGCAGGCCCTGCAAAAAGGCAGTGAGGCAATGACTTTTTTTCAACAAAGGCAGAAAGCTTTTCTGTTATGTTTTTCTGCCCGACTATATCCTGCAGGCTCTGCGGCCTGTATTTTTCAGTCCATATAGATTGAAGCGCCGAAGACTCGACGCCTTTGACGTCAGCCCGATTATGCGCTTCTGTTCGCTCTGTTTGAAGCGCTGATGGTTCAACGCCCTTGGCGTCTGTATTGCCAAGTGCTTCTGGCAAAGAAACAGTATTGCTTTTATCATTCATTTCCATAGATATTGATAGAATCTTTTAATACTGAACCAAAAAATATTCAAGATAGACTTATTACGAGTCTCAGATAAATACATCAAGATGTATAACAGAACCTTATTATAGCCGTTTTGCCAGTATAAAATATGAAATACGCAATTTTAGCGCTGCTCGTGCTGATGCTGCCGCTGGCAAATGCAGACCTGAACCCTAAAACTGTTTCAGAAATAACCGCCAGAATAACGCAGGAAGGGTCTTTGCACATCACTGGTTACATAGAAAAAGCAAATATAACGCTTTACATACCGCAAGACGGAATTGTTTCGCAGGACATAACAGGCGACGGCAACTTCAAGCACACGATCATATACGACAAGTACGGAAACAGGAAGCTTCTTTTGGAGTGGAAAAACCCGTCCGGGATTGCCGCTTACAAGATTACTACTGTAGTAAACAACAAAGCAAAAACTCTTTCAAAGGCAATAAATACAGGCGATTCAGTTTATACGGACGCGTCAAATTATTTGCAAGAAACGCGCTCCATTGTTATAAGCAATGAAATAAGAAAAGCAGCGTTCCCGTATACAAAAACAATTGAACGCGTTGCAGAAATGACCATGTACGTGCATGGTCTGATGACTTATGATATCTCGCTTGTTGGCGAAAGAAAAAGCAGCGCATGGGCGTTTGAAAACAGGCGCGGCGTTTGCGTAGAGCATGCAAACCTCCTGACAGCCATGCTAAGGGCGGCAGGCATACCGACAAGGTATATTACAGGCTACGCGTACAGCAGCGTTGACAAGCGGCTGATAGGCCATACATGGGTAGAAGTGCTTGCAGAAGACGGCGCATGGGTAGCCTTTGACCCGACGTGGCTTGAAGGCGGCTATTTGGATGCTACGCACATAAAAACAGCATCACTTCCAGACGATGAACAAAGCGACATATTGACGTATTTTGGAACAGGCAGTATAAAATGGGAAAGAGGCACTACAGGCACTAACGATCTTTACACAGACAAAATAGACATACTAGACATAAAATCAGGGTCGCTGTCGGCCATTTCACTCTCTGATTCGGGAAAAATAGGATTTGAAGGATGGGGATATGTAAGTGCAGCAGTTGAAACATCAACGTGCACAATAAGCGAGCTTTCAGCTACATCATGCGTTGATTCCCACGATAGAAAAGTTCTCTCAATACAAGGGCAGAATCAGGCAGCACTAATATGCGGAGAAAAAAATTTTGTCTGGTTCATGAAAGAAAATTCTGGCAGCCAAGGTCCTTACAAATGCCCTGTAACAATATACGACCAGTTGGGAATAGATGAATCAATAGCAGTAGAAGTTGGCATTACATTCAAAGGGGAAGATGTGATAATTTCAGGCCCTAGCGTTGTTGGCGTAAATGAGAATTTTGAGCTAAAATCATCCGAACAATCCGGGTTTGTATTTTATTCCACAGAACTGGGGTTGCATAATTCAGATACATGGGAATTAAAGCTGGAAAAACCCGGAGAATATCATTTCTTTCTCTTCAAGGACGGGTCAGTAGACACAAAAGAAGTCGTTGCAGTGGACAAAAAAGAATTTGAAATATCAATAGGCGCCCCTCAGGTCATGGTACAGGGAGAAAGCGCAATAATCAGTGCAACAGTCAAGAACCTTCTTGGCGCAAGAAGCGTAAACATAATATTGGACTTTGAAAAGCGCCGTGAGCAGAGCGCATATATGAGCGCTGGCGAGGAAAAAACATTTTATTTTAATATTACTGCAACAGAGCCTGGAACAAAGCAGTTATCGCTATCAGCAACAGGCGATTCAATAGTGTCAACGTCAGCATCAATAAAAATAACTGCAAAAGCAAAGGAAAACCCGCCATTCCAGTTCTTGTCAGATTTCTTCGGCATAATAGCAAATTTCTTCAGCTCGCTCTTCAGAAGATGAGTTTTCATCATATAGAAAAATAGGTTAATGTGCTATACAGCTAACTATATATAAAATAAAATGCCAATTCTAACCATGATAATAGCATTGACAGGCACCCCGGGAACAGGCAAAACAGCTGTTGCAAAACTGCTTGCAAAATCAATGAAAGCAGGGCTGATAGACATAAAGAAAGAGGCAGCACTCACAAAACACACCTATGATAAAAAGCGCAAGTCAAAAGAAATTGACACAGTGCTGTTGCAAAGGGCAATAGATAAAAAAATAAGCGCTTCAAAATCAGATATTATATTATTGGAAGGCCATTTGTCGCATTTTCTAAAATCAGACATCATTATAATATTAAGAACAGATCCTGCTGTACTGGAAAAGCGCCTCAAGAAAAGGCACTGGAACAGGGAAAAAATAAGGGAAAACATAGAGGCTGAGATTCTCGACGTAATTACAATAGAATCGCTAGCAAAGCCTTCAAAATTAATGGAAATAAACACAAGCAAGATGACTCCAAAAAAATGCGCCGATGCAATAATGCGCCTCATAGAAAAGCCGGCAAATCATAAAAAATACGCCCCAGGCAAAGTAGACTGGACTGAAAAATACATGCACATCCTGATTAAAAAACCGTCTAAAGTGCCTTTTTAAATCTTGCACATTAATTTGATTGGATAATATTGAAGATAGGGCATCTGAAATCACCATTTCTTTGGGAAGATTAAAGAACCTTTTTTTCGAATAATATAAAAAGTTCCGTAGGAACCACAAAGTTTTTGGGGTTGCTACAGACCTTTTTACAAAAAGGGATGTAGTATGGGAAAGAAAATACCAGAAGCTGTTGCAAAAAGGCTTTTCGAGAATATGTTCATATGCGTAAAATGCAATGCACACATGCGCGCTCAGCCGGATAAAGTTAAAAAAGGGAAAGTAAAGTGCAGGCGCTGCAGCTGCAAAAAATTGAGATTAAAGGCAAAAGAACGAAGAGGAATGAAATAAAGCTAGCCTTTTCTTTTAGAAAAAGAAAAGTTTACCGTATCCAAAAGAAAACTATTAATAAAAAGCATTATCAATGATAATTGAATTAAAAACTGGAAAATGATTTTGTATGGGAAAAATAGATGACTACGTAAAAGCTCATAATTGCAAGCCAAAACAGCTTGCTTATCATACGTGGCGTGATGCAAAAAATGCTGAAAAAAAGCCGACAGGCAAAATACGGATCCTTGTGGATAAAGACATGGTAGCGCGCGTTGAGTACACGTGCCCTGAATGCAAGCACCAGGCTTATGCAGAACAGCCTTGGAAAAGGCCTTTTTCTATAAAATGCGCCAAATGCAGCTTCAAGATAACAGTGCCAAAAATGAAGGACGAAGCAAAAAGAGAAGCAAAAGCAGCCAAGCCGGCAGAAAGCAGCAAAGACAAAGAGTAAGCCTGCACCAAAAATTTTAAATTACCTCTTTGCTATATAATTGGATGCAAACCTATGAGCTCGACGGTACGCTTGTCGGGATTAAAAGAATGCATAAAAGAGATGTTCCAGAAGTTTTAGATCTTGGCATTCAGGAAGGGCAGTTCAAGTCATTAGGTGCCACAGAAGCTGAAAAATACGCATCTATTGATAGGTATGTTGATCACGGGAATTCGTATGTAGCGATGGTAAAAGGAAGTGTAATTGGTTTTTTGCTGGGCTACGTAGCAGACAAAGCAAGAATAGACTACCTTTCTGCAAATATGAAAAAAGTAGAAGAGCTTCTTGTAGAGGCAGCAGTCAAGCAGAGCTAATTATTTGAAAGTTTTTTGTAAAGGATGTCAATATTCTTGCCGCAAACATAGTCGTGGTGGCGAAAGCCGCCGCCCATTGATTTTGGTATGTGAAAGAGCTCGTGTATTATCGTCTTTATTTTTTCCTTGTCATCCAAATGGTCAAAATTTTCGCTTATGACTTCTATTACATAGTGAGCCTTCACATCCAGAGCTTTCTGCATTATGCGCGGCAGCGCATGGCATCTTGCAAGCGTGCGCTGCGACTTCGAGCCGCGGCTTCGCAAAAACCGAACGCGCGAAAAATCAACGTGTCCCAGGTGGGCATTTTCAAGCTTTTCAACTATGGTTTTGGCAGCCTTTTCAATGTCTGGCGCAGGCTCGTACTTAATTCCCATCGTCATACATTGCAAAAGAAATTATTTATCAGCAGGAATCCATCCATAGTCAATAGCATTTTGTCCTGTTATTATCTCAGGCATTCCAGCTTTTTGATACTCGTCGGTTGATGCATAATAAATAGTGCTTGGAAAATTGAATCCTCTTGGCACCTTTGAGCAATAGTAGTGTACTTGGCTTCTTATGGTTCTCAAAAAAGTAAACTCACAGCTTTTGAAACTATTAGTCGGTTTAGCCTTATTGAATGGTTTTAACATTCTAATTGTAAACAAAACAAAGCATTAAAACCCTATGGTAAATCCTTAGGTATGTACTTGCTCGTCCACTACAATGAAATTGCATTGAAAGGCAAAAACAGGGGATATTTTGAAAAAAAGCTGGCTGAAAACATAAAAAAGGCGATTAAAGGCAGCTATGAGCAGACAGAACGCCCGTATGGCCGTATAACAGCCAAACTAAACAGCAGCGCTGATATAGAATTTATTAAAAAAACTATTTCTGAAGTTCCTGGAATATCATGGTTTGCATTTGCAGAATGCATTGAAAGCAATATAGACAAAATAAAGGAAGAAGCATCAAAAATTTTGTATAAAAAAGAAACAGAACTGCGAGCCATTGAAAAAACGCTGAAAACCTATAAAGTTTCTGTAAAGCGGGCAGACAAAAAATTTCCGCTAACATCGCAGGAGGCAACGCTTGAAGTAGCGGATTACATTCATCAAATACACCCGATGAAAGCTGACATGAAAAACCCTGAGCTTGAGATATGTGTAGAAATTACAAATAAAGGGACTTTTATTTTTTCTGAAAAAATTCGCGGCTCGCCTGGACTTCCAGTAGGCAGCTCTGGAAAAGTGCTTGTGCTCCTGTCAGGCGGCATAGACTCAGCGGTTGCCGCATACAT
>DATDTP010000025.1:0-4167 GCA_035290775.1 archaeon
AACATACGTTAATATATTCTAACAATTGTTATTTAAAGCTAACAATTAAAAGCGCTGGGAGAGGCTTGCTACAGAAAGTGCAAAGTCTGCAAACTTACATTTTTATTCCAAAGACTTCCAAGAGTTCGTGCGTTGCATAAACTCTTATTGCGTTCTGTTCTTTCAATTTCTTCTCGTTGCTCCAGACAGGACATTTCAAATAAAGCGCCAGTGCAAAATATGTGACATCCTTTTCATCAAGACATATTTTATCTGCTTGTTGCCTGAACTTTAGAAATTCTTCTTCGGTTATAATCTTGATCCGCTTCTTTAGAATTAATATGAATTTATCTATTTCACTTTCATTCAAGCCGGATTTTTGTACAATGATTCCTTTGTTCCGTTCAATTTCATGAAATAACAGCTCTGGCGCAAACATTTCGAGCTCTTCCAGAAACAGAAGCTCTGCAATTTTGCTTGGTCTGATGAGTAGAGCTATCAAAGGGTTTGCATCAACCACTATCTGCATTGCTACATCTCCCTGAATTTTTTGGCCATGCTCTTGCTTATCTTCGTGCTTATCTCATCTGCATCCTTATCGCTAAGCTTGCTTTTTTTTGCAATGCTATGCATGAATTCTATATCCTTTATTTTTTCCTCGAAAGCCTTTCTGGCCACAGCAGACCAGTTTACTTCCTCCATACGTGTCATTTTTTCTTTAAGCTCATCGGGCACTGAAACTGACAATGTTCCCATATACTTCACCTCTTGTTATATTTGTTATAAATAATAATTATAATATTTAAAGCTAATAATGAAAGGCGCTGGGAGGGAGAATTTCAAAAGACGACAATATGAATAGACGACATCTGTCGTCATCCTGTTTCTGTCGTCAATCTTTGAACTCCCGCTCCCTTTCGAGAACAAGCTATGAGTGAAAGACATTTTTCAAATGTCGGTCTTTCCAGGTTCGCATATGAATACTTCCATACTCTATCTTGCGCATTAGGCCACTCTGCCATCCCAGCTAAACTTTTTCCTAAAAAGTTTAATCAAAAAATATGACATATTATTTTTAATAAGGTTTTTCTTCACGCTTTCTCCTTTCCTAGAAGCTACTATTGCTTATAAAGGATACGATACAATAAGTTACTATGAAAGCTGACATGGGCAAGACAGTCTCAATGGCAATGCATTATTCTGCCAAACCGAAACGCATGCTGCCATTTTTTATACTAATGCTGCCTTACCTTGCAGCAGTTTTATTGATGCTGAACCAAGTTAGCACAATAATTCCTGCGCTTGTTTCAGGCAATGTTTCTGCAATCTTCGGCCTTTTGGGCTATGTGGCTGTTTTTGCTGTTATTTTTGTCGTTGTGTCGCTTATTGACATTTACCTGAAGACTTTGGTTGTTGAGAATTCAAAACAATACTGGTCAGGCAATGACAGGCTGCTTTCACGCGAAAAAGCAGCTGTAAAAGGCGCATACTTCAGCGCACTAGCCGCTTCAATAATTGTTGCGCTTGTAATAATGGCAGTCAGCTTCATACCTTTTATTGGCGGGCTTTTGTCAATAATAATATCATTATACTTTTTCACGTTTTTCCCGGCTGTTGTAATGAAAAAATCAGTCAATGGCCTAAGCGACAGCACCAGTGTATTCTCGAAAAGCAAACTGGAAACTTTCGTGTTTTGGATAGTTTTATCCATACTAACAGCTGTATTTTCAATACTTTCATTCATACCGGCACTAATAGCTATACTTGCTTCTTTAGGATCTGCAATTAGCACAATAATAACCGGAGGCGGCATGCTTGCTGCCCTTTCATCACTGCAGTCAAATATATTGATTCTTGCAATAGGCGGCATAATAACAGCATTCTTATTTTCTTTTGCCGTGCTTTTCGATGCGAGTTCAAGAACCTTCTATTATTTGCAGCATACGAAAAAAGAACCAGAAGCACATCACGAGCCTGTAAAAGCTGCTGTTAAGGTAAAAAGAAAAAAGAAGCGATGAGGATTATGAGCCGTCCAAATCAGAATGACAGGCTTGTTGTACATGTGAATGACGGATATCAAATCTGGAATTCAAGCACTCTTGAAACCGGGCCTCATTGGACGCCTAATCACAAAACATACACCAGAGAAGGCATAGTTAGAGAAATAGAAAGAAATGTTTTTGATTCAAGATTTTCTCACCTACAATATGTTGCAAGCGATATTATTGTAAAGAGTTTAGGCTGCGAGTATGTTAAAGCTATACAATAAATCATTTACTGTTTTTTGCAATTACCCTATCGGTTGATATTATTGGCCCTTTTGTTTTTTCAAAATCAGACTTATTGGATTTTGCCCTCCCGATGGCTACGAGCGCACCTGAATGCATGACTGCTACCATGTCGTCTTTTTTAATGTCATCCGCGCGTTCCACACCGCTTGAATACAGAGGCGAACCATTTGTTATAGAACGCACTGCATCATCCTTCAATATAACTTTTTTTACGTGAGGTATAGCTGATTCTACTGGCAAGATCATTTTTTTTAATTCATTTTCTTTCTGCTCTGCCCAGGCATCTGCCAGATCGTGTATTTTTACGCATTGTTTTTCAGAAAAAGGCCCTACTTTTGTTCTTCTTAGCTCTGACATATGAGCTCCGCCAACAACAGTGCCAATTGAATGGCACACTACCCTTACATATGTTCCTGCTTGGCACGATATGCGAAACAACACGTCTCTACCGTTGCGCTCAAGTATTTCGAATGAGTGAACTGTACGAAAACGCTCTTTTCTTGCTACTGCAGAACGGACTGGCGGGCGCTGTTTTATTTTCCCTGTGAAATTTTTAATCGCCTTGCCAAGCAAAACATCGTCAACATCTTTGTGTAAATGCATTACGCCTACATACTCTTTGTCCAAATTCTGCAATAACGGCATTATTTTGCATGCATTGTTAAGTGTTATAATGAGTACACCAGACACTTGCGGGTCTAATGTTCCGGAGTGACCTGCTATACGTACGCCAAGGATTTTTTTTACAGTCGCTGTAACATCCCTGCTCGTAGGGCCCTGCCACTTGTCGAGTATGATGAAACCGTTTTCAAGCAGATTATTTATTTCCATACCAAGTAAATATATAGAATTAGTTAAAAAGCGTTAATTTGACCTGAAGCCCACTTGTATAACTTTTGGTAATATATTTTCTTTGATACCTTGTAAACCAAAGGTTTACGGGTCTTAGAGAGCTCTGTTCTCTCAAGACGGTAACTTTCTTAGCGAACCGACGACCTTTGGTCGTCTATTCATTTAAAAGAAAGCTAGCACTACATCGCGATTTTCATGAGCTTGCGGATGATGATCATTATTGGTATTGAAGATATTATGTACCATCCCAGCCATCCAAAATTAGCCCCAAAATACGGTATTTCCACGGGCAGCGTAACAATGATCCTTGAGAATTTTACGTTTGTGCCTTCTGCTGCAATTTTCCAGTTATAGTCTCCAAGCTGCTGAACGCAAGGCATGTTGCACACGACATCATTTATCTTAAGCTGGTCGCCTGTCCTTTCAAGCGCATAGGTACTGCCGTCCACTGTCAAAATTCCAAGCCCATTCACCGGCACTGCTGCTCCAGAATCTATATACAACTCTGACAAAAGAGGCAAAAATATTACAACTATAATCATTGAGACAAGCATAGGCTTCATTGTAAAGCGCATCATCTTGCTGTTCTCTTTCATTGCTTCTGACATCAGCTCTGAAGAGCGCTTAGTGTCCCCCGCCTTTCTTGCATCGCTGGACTGTTTTTGAACTTCCTTTACCCTTGCCTTGACCTGCCTGACTTCGTTCTGGTTAACAAGAACTTTGTAAAAAAAGTTTATTATTATTCCTATGAACACTGAAAAAATGACGACAGCTATTGACGGAGGAAATGAAAGAAGAAATCCAAGAATTGGCATTTATTACCACTACCTAGCAGACTGTGCCGCCTCTGCTGCAGCGCCTTTTTGCGCTTTTGTCTGCTTATTCTGCTCTGACTCCCACTCTATCTTTTTTATCCTGTAGCCCTCGCCTATGCTGTAACGCTTTCCGCACTCCTTGCATTTATAGCGAATATCTATCTTGCGCATAGGCTTTTCCCTGCCCTTTGGGTTTTCTTTTGGAAACGAGCCGTAACCCTTCAGCTTCC
>DATDTP010000026.1:0-5996 GCA_035290775.1 archaeon
GATATAGATGATTTCTGCAGGATTTGCAAGACAGTAACAAAAAACGACTGTGGAATTAAATAAATATAATATCATTTTTTATATTTATACTAGAATTTATCATCTTCCTTCTTTTTTTTCAGTTTTTTGAGGATTTTTTCCTCTTCTTTCTTCTTGAACCAGCCTTTTTTTGGCATAAAACCTTCTTCTTCTGAAGGCCAGAAAAGGTAGAAAACAACGACAGCTATGCCAGCTATAACCCCAACTATAATTATTATTGTGAAATCAAATCCTGTTGAAGGTTTTTGTGTTGGCGGATTTTGTATTTTCGATTTGAGATTCTCAATCAAATTGCCGGCTTCTGAAAGCGCTTGCGATGCCGCATAAAAATCACTTGAAGAAATAAGCGTATTTGTCTGGTTCAGTTTTTCTTTAATTGAATTAAGCAGATTTTTCATTTCTGTTATATTAATGCCTTTTGCCTCAAGAACTGAAATATTATTTTCCAGCTCATTTATTTTTGCTAGGAAATCGGTATATTGTGGCTTTAGCTTTGTTTCTATTGTTTTGTTGCTGGGCATAACTTTTATTTTGAAACTGGCAGAAGCCTCGGCTGTGCTGTTTGTCTTTGCCGTAACAGTAATATCATATGTTTTTATTGTTATATTCTCCGGTATCTTGAAATTTATAGTGAATATTTTTGATATGTTTTTTGTTATGTTATTTACTGAAGCAGGAGATATGTTAAACCATGCAGCATCTATGCCTGAAAGCGACAAAGAAACGCTATAAAGTGTTAAGTTTCCGTTATTTTTTACCGTGACTGTTTTTTCTGCTGTTTCATTTTCTGTTATGTTGAAATCCTGTGGATATGTTGTTATCTGTATGTATGATATCTGCACTGTTGCATTTGATGTTGTATTTGATGTTGTACTGCTACTCGATGATGTAGATGATGTAGATGTTGACGGCGCGCTGCATGTTCCTGCAGAGCATGTGTAATTTGCTGCGCATGAATCAGCTGTGCTACCCCATACGCCACTTGAAGAACAAGACCTTCTGGCTGTTGAAGTCATACAAACATATGATGTGTTGTAAGCTGTGCCATTATTGTAGCAATTCGCAATTGCCGTAGAATTGCACCACCCCTGATAATTATTTGAGCTAAGGCTGTCATAATCAACAAAACATTTTTAATTCCCTTTGTCTATGCAGTCTGCCGTGGCATTGCAATATTGCACTGTATAGCCAAAAAAACCTGTCACTATTGTCATGTTTATGGTGCTGTTAAGCGTTATGTTCCCTGTATATTCAGAAAAAGCAATGCCAGAAAACAGTGCAAAAATTAATAGAGCAGCAAAATACCTGTAATTCATTAATATCACTATGAGCTATGGAGTAGACCTGAACAAAATATTATAAGTTGTCCACCATGACGATGAAACGGGAACTGCAACGCCTCCGACAGAGGAAGGAATTATCATTTTAAGGACAACATTGACTATCTGGTAAGCACTTACTGATTTTGAAACGCCTGATGTCAAGTTATATTCATTGGTCACATTGAAAATATTGGAGCTGCTGCCGCTGTCCCTCAGGCTCGCGTAATACGCAGTTGAGTTTGACCCAATTGTCCCATTTGTAAGGTTCATTATAAAGCTTGCTGAGTTATTCCAATTCGTCATCTTGAATTGTATGAGCCCGTTTATTGATGATGATATATTTGTTATGTTAAGCGTCATGTTGAATTCCCAGTAATCTGTGCCGTTTATCAGGGCAGTAGTTTTTATGGCTGATACGCTCTGGACAGTGATAATATTTTGTGTGGTTACGTTTGTTTGATTATTTATTACATCTGTTGTAATGTTTGTCATATTACTTCCCTCTATGAACAATGTAAATGCTGAGCTGTTTACAGCTGTTGTGTTTATATTCAGGTCAAAATAGATAGTAATTAGCTGTGTTGTTCCTGCAGTTGACGCAGTTATATTTATCTGGTTGACCGATGTCACGTTAGTTATAGATGACGAAGAATTGGTGTTCTCATATGTTACTGCCACAAGCCTCACAAAACTATAGCCAGTCGGGATGTTAAGAATTGTCCTGTTTATTTTGTCAGTTCCTGTTGGAATTATTGTATATATGAAGCTCTGGTTAATAACCCCGGTATCAACAATTCTTGGTGACACAGAAACATTTGCATGCACATCCTGTATCTGCGCCAATGTAGAATTTATGTAGCCCGAAGGAATAGTTATGTTGTCTGTGGTGCCAGTCAGTATGCTTGTATTTGCAGTTATATTTATGCTGGTATTTGCAATCCTTGTTGCTGAAGAGCTGAGATTTATTGCAATAAGCATGTATCTTACCTGATTTTCAGGTATTGAATAGTTTGTTGCAAAATTAATCTGCGTTGAATTAAATGTCGAGTTTACCGTGGAATTGCTGCCCCATAAAGTGTCAGAAGAATCTATAACGCCATTTACATTAGAATCATTATAAGCGAGCGTGCCTGTAATATTTCCCACAGTTGCTGTTCCTGTAAAATTGATTATTATACCAGTAACATTAACTTCTCCTATGGTGGCATTTAATGTCAGATTGAGCATTACTGTATTCGTTCTTGTATTGATGTATGTCGGAGTTGTCAAAGAGCCTTTTGTCACAGTTAAATTTCCCGCAGCAAAAACAGGACTGATAAAGAGCAAAAATACTAGTAATATCAGAGTTTTCCTCATTTGACCACTTGTTTTATTATTATATTTGCCCGAATATAAAGTTTTTTTAAAGAAAAAAAAGAAGAAAGCATCCCCACGCAGAGAAGGGATATCTAGTGAACTGAAAGTTCACTGATACAGGAGAAATGAAATTTCTCCATGTATCCCTTTCTCTACCGTCCTACTCATCCCTTAGGTAGAAAATATTATCTTGTAATAAAAAGAAAAAAGGCGTCCCCGGCGCGAGTTTCGGCAAATCCCATATTCTTTTTATAATATCATTATATGTTCTTTGGGACATACAAAGACCTTTCTTACAAGAAAGGGATTTGTTTTCGAACGCGCGACCCCTTGCTTTCTTTCCAGCCAGATTCTTCATAATATAAGGCAAGCCCTATATTCAGTTCACCTCCGGCCAGATAGGAGGCAAGTGCTATAGACAGAAAAATGCAGCTTTGCTGCATTATACGGCTCTTCTATCCAAGCTGAGCTACGAGGACAATTTATAGAATAAATAAGAGCAAAGATTTAAACAAACACTTTGAGCGTTTC
This sequence comes from archaeon, assembly GCA_035290775.1. Lineage (GTDB taxonomy): Archaea > Aenigmatarchaeota > Aenigmatarchaeia > GW2011-AR5 > GW2011-AR5 > JACQNW01. The sequence continues at coordinate 3,249 of DATDTP010000026.1, forward strand.
CTTTATCAAAGCAGTGAGCACGGCTTTTCCGATATCGCTGTTTTTCGCCACGCGCACCTGGCCGTTCTTGCCTACTGTTGCTGAGAAAAGATAATCTTCGCTGACATAAAAATTGGCTATTTTCCCCGAATATTTAGAATCCACAGTGAAAACAAGGTATGCCCCCGTCTCTTCTGAATCAAATCTTATCTCTTTTCTAAGGGTAGAAATATTGGGGCTTACTTCGATGCTTATGCCCAATTTCTCTTCCAATTCCATAATGGTGCTGCCTTTCTTGCCGATTAGTTTAGGAATAACATCGTTTCTTACTCTCACTATTGCTTTGTTTTCATCCACTATTTCTATGTCTGCCTTGGGGTCAAAATGCCTTATTGCAGAAAAAATCTGTTTTTCTGCCAGGCGCTTCATGCCAGATTCCTTTTTCGCCGTTACAGGAATAATTACATTCTCCTCGCCATAGGTGTATATTTCATATTCCAGAGCACCTGTCTCGAAATCTTTTACTTCCACGACAGGCCTTGCCAAGTCCGCTTCCTGCATGCCTGTCGGAGTCCGCACAACCAGAGAAAGCGTGTAAACCTTCTCTATTTCGCCGAATCTTATGAACACTATTGTATCTATTATGTGCGGTATCATGCCCAATTCGATCCTGCCTATAAAGCGCTGCACTGCATCCAGCGGATTTGACGCATGAACAACACCCACCATGCCTATGCCGGCAAGGCGCAAGTCTGAGAAGACCATAAAATCCTCTGTTTTCCTGACCTCATCAAATATGGTGTAATCCGGCCTTACGAGCAGCAGCATGTCTGCCGTATTTTCAAATTTGCCTTTCAGTTTTGTGTACTGCGTTATTTCAGGCCCGACCTGCAAATCTCTCGGAGATTCCATTGTTTTGACAATTTTTCCGTGTTTTTCATAAAACTCCGCTATAGATGCAGCAAAGGTGCTTTTTCCTGAGCCTGGCGGCCCTGCTATAATAACTCCTTCCGCCTTTTCTGTCAGCCTCTGGCGCAATTTTTCTGTTATGTTATAATCATTTATGTTAAGCTTTGCAACGGGCTTGACAACTGTAATTTCGACGCCATCGGAAAACGGCGGCCTTGCTATTGCTATCCTCTTGTCGCCCAGCTGTATCACAGAAGCCACATGCCCGCCTATCTCTATAAATGAATCCTCTTCATAGCGGGCAGCATCCATGATTTCCTTTATTATCTCTTCTAATTCTTCTACAGATATAATCTCATCCCTTATCTTGACGAGATTCATCTGGCCTGGCTTGCCTTTCTTTGCCATCGGGATTGTGCTTTCCTTCAGGTGCAGGCTCATCGTATCGGGCGTCATCATCGCAGAAAGCTTCGTCTCTTTTTTCCTCTCGTAAGGTTTGAAATATTTCGACTCGACGCCCTCTGCCTCGGCAGTAAGAGCCTGAACCATGTCTGATGTATACAAAACCGCCTTTTCCGTACGCGCAATATCAAGAATCAGAGCGTCTATCCTGCCATACTTGGCAAGCTGTATCTCCTCGTAAGTCTGCCTGCGGCCTGTCTTTATTATCGTTATGCCTTCCATTGTCCGCAGCTTCTTTATTTCTTCCAGGCCCTTGAAGCCGATTTCCCTGCCTTTTGACGCCTGCGCGCGCAGCTCCTCCAAAACGAATTCTGGAATTATTATTTCCGCTTCCTTTACTTCGCCTTTTTCTATCAGGTCAGTTAATATCCCTGATATCAAAACGCTCGTATCGGGCACTATTTTTTGCTTTTTACTTTCTATATTTTCTTCTTTCATTTATTTTTTTCACCTTTTTTTATTTTGAATATTAATTTATGTAGTTTTTTTGTGTTTTTATAATATTTTTATTATTTCTTTGGGGTTAAGAAGCAAGAGTTTATTACAGATATTTAGAAATGTTTAAATAGGCATCGACAATCACAAAAACCCCAGTACGTCCTTTATCGCATTCATGTCAATGTCCCTTTCCTCGCCGGTTTTCATGTCTTTTAATTTTATCTTTCCTGCATCAAGCTCTTTCTGCCCGATAATAATGGCATAGGATATTTTCTTCGAATTTATGTAATCAAGGTTTTTGTTCAGCGATCTGCCAAGCAAATCCGTCTCTGCAGCAATACCCACAGCGCGCAGCTCATTGCATATATCTGCTGCCTTTTTTTTCATCGCATCATTCACAGGCACGACAAAAAATGATTTTTTTCCGCTGTCTGGAAACATTTTTTTCTCAGACATAATATCTACTATGCGCTCGATGCCAAAGCCGAAGCCTGTTGCGGGGGTTTTTTCTCCGCCGAATTTTTCTATCAAACTATCATAACGTCCGCCTGAGCAGACAGAACCAATACTCTCAAATCCTTTCATGATAGTCTCAAAAATAAACCCTGTGTAATAATCAAGCCCGCGCGCAATGGACAAATCCACTTTCACGTATTTTCTGTATTTTTTGTCAAGGGCATTTAATATGCTGTCCATTTCATTTGTTTTTCCGCTTATCAGCTCAAAAAGTCCATCAGTCTGTTTCTTGCTGATAAGCCCTGCCATCTCCTTTCTTACAGCTGCTTCGCCTTTTTTATCCAGCTTATCCAGAACACGAAAAACCTCATCTGCATTTTTTATTTTCAGCTTTTTGGCAAATCCGTCCAAAATTGCCCGGCTGTTTATTCTTATTTTAAAATTCTCGAAGCCCAAGGCAATCATCAAATCAGCAGTTACCTGGATAACTTCTGCGTCTGCTTC
>DATDTP010000027.1:0-27125 GCA_035290775.1 archaeon
TAGAAGTCATAAGGGATGTGCAATCAATGCTAACACAAGTCTAAGGCGAGCGGATACTGCGGGTTTGACCTCACAGTTTTCATGGAAAACCCGCAGAGGAGCTCGCCGCACATAGGAAGGTTATAGGGAACCTGAGGTTCCCTATTTCATGACTCTTCGCCTTAGCTTACATATGTAGTAAAAGCTTTAAATATTATTATCACTATAATGATAATAGTGATTTGTATGGATATAGAGATATTTAATCCGCATGCCGTTAAGATATTGATAGCTGCCAGAAAGACTGACTCTATCAGGGCGATAGCCATAAGAACAGGGATAAGTTATGGATGGACGTATAAATGGGTAATAGAGTTAGAGAAAAAAGGCGTTTTCAAAAGGTCTGGCAAGAAGGTTTTATTGGACGAACAAAACGCGTTTTACAGGAATTTTTTGGGATTTTTGAAAGAAGCTTTTGGGAACGATGCAAGTTTCTATTACACTGCATTAAAGTTATTTGGCATAAAATACTGCTTTACAGGAATAGACGCTGTGTTTGTCTGGACAGAAGGCGGGTACAATATTGCACGCTACAGAGGCTATTATCCTATTTTCATAAAAGTGAAGAAAGCTGACAGGAAAATATACGAATATTGTATAAAGAAGTTGGGCGCAGGAAAAAAGGTCTTCTATAAGGCTGAATTCTTGGAAGATTTTCCTGTTTTTTCCCATCAAAAAACGCCTGTTGATAGCTTGGACGAAACCATAAAGTTCATGAAAGAACACATTTACAATTTCCAGCCAGCATTGGAAATGATAGGAGAGACCTACGGCAAGAAATTTGGCATAAAATACAAAGAAGTTGTTTCAAATGCATGACCCTATAGAAAGAGAAGATGAAATATTTACAATTCTTAGAAAATTTTCAGAACAAGGCATGAAATTCGTGGTTGTTGGAGGTTATGCTGTATCGGCATTCAGGCATAGGTTTTCTGTTGATGCAGATATTGTTATAAGAAAGGAAGATTTGATAAACTTTGAGCAAGTTCTCAAGGAAAATGACTACAGAAAAACAGCTTCTATTGAGCTGAAAAACATATACGCTTCAGAATTCATGCGATATGAGAAAAAAGAACCGAAGGTAAGCGTTGATTTGCTTATTGGCAGCATGGCGTCAAGACAGACAAATGCTGCATTCAGCTTTGATTTTCTTGCTGAAAATTCTCAAATGAAAAATATAGAAGGCACCAGAAGTTCTGTGAATGCGCTTGTGCCAAAAAGAGAAATAATTATAATCCTCAAGCTTCATGCAGGAAGGCTTACTGATTTCAGGGACATAGCCGCGCTTTCTTTTGACCTTGACATAAAGATGATAAAAGAAAATATTTACAGAGGCGACTCTTCTATTGTCAAAACAAACCTGAAAAAACTTGCAGAGCTTATAGAAAAGCAGAGCTTTCAGGACTCTTTCAAAGGCGTTTTCATGGAAAAGCACTACAAGATAAAACCGGATGAAATAAAAAATCTTGTTAAGAGTTTGCTGCAATGAGCATATAGACGAGTACGTGATGGAACTAGAAACTTGTCAAAAAAGTAATAGTGGTTACCACCAGCCGCCTTTCTTGTGCTTTTCTTCCTCGTGCTTCAGCCTTTTGTCAAGCTCTATTACAACTTTTTTTACGTCTTCCATCCCTTTTTTGGTGTCCGGAATGCCGCACGAGTTTCCTACGCCTATAATTATTAATTTATCAGTTTTTTTTGCACGTTTGACAGCTTCTGTTATGAATTCCCTTACCTGCGGCACAGAATCAAATACAGCCTTTGGCATTGGCAATATTGCTTCCGTCATGCCTACTTTTACAACAACGCTGTCAAGCGGTTTTTTCTTTGTTAGAAGTATGTTTTCAATCATTTCTCTTTGTCCCCAGCCGCCCATTGCAAAACCGATGCCTTCTGCTACAGAGCCTGTTTTTTCACCCTCGAGTTTCTGCGCAGCGTCTATTGTTATTATTCTTGCTATATTGTTTTTGCTCATGATTTTTGTTATTGCCTCGTCCATTCTTCCTAAATGCGGAGCAGGCCCTTTTGCCTTGAGAACAAAACATTTTCTCCCTTCTATTGTTGTTTCGCCGCAAGAAACTTCCTCTGCTATTTCTTTTGCCTTGTCTGTGTAAGATGCCGCCACTAAAGGCCCGATGGAGTCGCCGATAGGCCAGCCGTTTGCAAAGGCTTCTGCGCCTTTTAACTCGCCTTCTGCGATTTTTTCTATTATAGGCAGCTGCATCTGCAATATCATTGCTATCTGAAGGTTCTTGAATTTCTTTGCTATTTCAACATAATGCCGCACGATTTTTGATATCTGGCGCAGTCCCATGGTTGCGCGCAATGAATAGTTGATTTCCTGTTTTTCGTCGTACGTATGGCCCGGTGCTATTGATTCAACAAATAATGTGAACCTGTTTTCCATGCTTCTTATTGTCTGGTCTATTTTATGTACAATGCCATACGGGTCAAGAGATGAAGGCTCTACAACAAAAAAGTCTGAAAACGCCTCTATTTTTTTCTTATTATCGTCTTTCCCTGATTTTTTGGCTGTAATTTTTATTGCTTCCTGAGTCATGGCTTCCATGCGTTTTGCAGATTGCTCTATCTTGTAAATAAGCTGTGAAAGCATCAGGCGTGGATAAAGCATGAAAAGCACGAATAGCATTACAAACCATATTATTGTCCCGGCAATATCTGTTTGCATTAGTATAGGAGAAACCATATCGTAAAATGCACGCATACATTTAAATATCAACAGTTTCACTCAAAAAAATCATTTGAAAAACTTATTTATTGCACAAGTTCAATAATACTCATGGTTTGGAAACTGATTATTACTATTGTCGTGGTTCTCGTTGCTATTACAGCGCTCATGCCTTATCTGCCATTAAAGGCTCTGTTTTCAAAATTTGATTACACGAATAGCAACCCTGTCCTGCCGTTTCAGGAGTCTGTTGTGCCTGGGGACGTAAGCTTTGTTCTTGCAGCAGATGCTTATGACGGATTCAGCTTTATAGCTGTAAACAAAAATGTGACTGTTTTTGGCAGTACAGCAGGGTATGCACAAAATGTAGAGGTTGCGACAGACGGTGACATAGGACTAGAAGGCTATTCTGGAAATGTTGTTGTTGATGGTATAACTATTTTCAATGGCTCGCTGACAAAATTAACAGTTCCGGGCGTGAAGATAAAGACGAGCAGCGTTTATCTTGAAGCAGGCGGATTTGATACACAAAACATTGTCACTAAGATACTCCGACTTAACAACATAAACGGCACGATCATCGTTAAAGGCACAGAAACAAGATTTTCCGGCATGTTAGAAATAAAAGACGCTGCTTTTGATGTATCTGTTAAAAACTTTACCTTAACCATAAAAGGAAAAGCCAAGGCAATAGAAATACCTTCTGCCGGCCTGAAGTTTACGTGAAGTATTTAATAAATGAAACACAATTAACTACCATGGTACTGGACGTAATATCAAGCTTTTTCCTTGGCCTGGGTGAAGCCGGAATACTTTTGCTGCTGATAATTTTCCTTGTTGTTGTTTTATCGCTAAATAAAATATTTCGCACTGCAAAAGGCATAGTGCCCACTATAATGCATTTTTTGAAGATGCTGCTGGCTGTTTCTGTTGCTTCTGCTTTGTTTCCTGTATTTGCAGGGAGGCTGCTGGGTCTTCCGGTTGCTGTCAGCGCGGACTCAATGCTGTTTTTTGTGACAGTAGGCATAACGCTTTATTTTTTCTACCTGTTTGCAGTAGGCGTCTACAGGTTTCTCGGAACATTTGAAAAGCACATGCCTTCCCTGCCTAAACGGAGCCGCAAAAGCAAGGATAAGTTTGATTTTGAAAAGCAACTAAAAGAAGGCAAGAAAAAACTGCAAAAAGAAGAAAGGAAAGCAATTTCAAGCGACGGAGACACTTCTAAATTCGTCAAACCTAAAAAATCCAATGTTATACCGCTAAAAGAGATTTCATTTGAGGAAAAGGACGATTAGTACAGCGGCACACGTTTTAATAGGCTATAGATATAAAATTTCTATGTCATTTTATATTCCTACACTTTTCAGGGAGCAGCTAGGCGCTGCTAGAAGAGTTTCTGTTTTCAGCGAAGAAACGCAAGCTTTACCACCTATTTTTTACGGCGGCACAAATTATAAACATGAAATATCTTGTTATGTTAAAGCTCCTGACGGCACGACTGTTATGGAAAACATTTCAGGAATTACAGTTTTTAAAGATATAGACACAGAACGGGATGAAATCAACAGACTAAAAGATGCTTTGCGAGAAGAAATACGCAAAAAATATCCAATCAAAGCGTGAATATTTCTACAATGTCGCCGTCTTTCAGCTTGAAGTCAAGGCCGACCTGTTTTTTTTGAAGCTCGCCTTTCTTGTTTCTTGTGACTATCCGCGCGAACCGGAAGTTTTGCAGGAAATCCTTGTGGACTTTTTTTGTAAAGTCTCTTACTGTTGCGTTCTTGTGCAATGCCATTGGCGTGTTAGTTTTTTTGGCAATTACAACTATCATGTCCAGCGCAGCCCAGATTTTTTCCTTTATTTTTTCAGGGCTTTCTTCCCACGGGTTTGCTATAATGCGCATTGTGCCGATAAAATTTTCCTTTAGAACCGGTGCCAGTCGCGCTTCCTCACCGTGTTCGCTTACGAGAATCAGTATAAGCTCTGCTGTGCGGGCTGTGGCCACGTATTCCCTGTTAAAAGTTGAAGGTATTTCAACAAGCTGGATTTTTACGCCTTTGTAATCCATCATCCCGATTTCAGGCTTTACTGTCGTGTACGGATGCTGAGAAACTGCTATTTTTGCGCTTGTAAGCTTATTCAGCAAAAATGATTTGCCGCTGTTTGTCAGCCCTATTATGCAGACCTGGGCTTCGCCTTCTTTGTGGATGTTTGTTTTCTTTCCGCCTGTCTTCTTGGAAGATTCTTTTTTTAGCTTTGCCAATTTTGATTTCAGATCGGCCAAAGCTTTTTCAGAGCCATGATGTTTTGGCATCTGGCGTATCATTTCTTCCATTGCAAGTATTTTTTCATCCCTGCCCTTCGCATTCCTGAACTTTTCTTCTGCAAGATAATATTCTGCTGGCGGGTTTACTGGCATCGTTATCACTGACGCCAGCATGCTTAGATGCACTAAAGTGCGTCGGTAGCTTGGCGTCTATCTGCTTATAGATTATAGAAAAAGGATAAAATAGGTTACATCAGAGGTTTCCGTTCAAGTCTACTTCTTGGTTACGCCTTTTCCCTTCAGCTTCGTAATCTTTAACAGAATCATCAGGAGCTAACAAGCTTCCACCTTGGTCATACGTAACTGCAGTTACAGGAATGTTTGCTGTGCCTGGTTCATATCCATGTACTCTTGCACTGGTCAAAGTCCTTTGTGGTATAAAACTTCTTAAATAAGCTAAAAATCCAGTTCTTCCATTTCCATTACCTTCATGTGTTTCTACAGACTGTGATTCTGTTTCTATTTTATGCCCATTGCCATTTATTGGTGCTGTATAGGCTACTAAACTATTTTCATCTATTACTAAACTTTTTGCTGGTTTATGCCCATTGCCTTGAGCATGCGAAGACAGACCAAAGTATTCATCCCCCAAGTACCTGAAGTCGTTACCATTTGACCCAGAACCATTACTTGGAGGCAATTCTGCTGTGATTTTATCAACTTTTGTATTATCTTCAACTTTTACCCTTAATGCATCAGAAGCCAGATCTAGTATGCTTCTTGTTAACGGCGAACTATCTTTTATTTCATCTTTACTTCTTGGCAAAAGCGTTCGGTATGCTAAATCTAATATGTTTCCTGTTAATAGTGAACTTCTACCGTTGTTAGAAGGCGTTGCATCATTTTTTATGTCTGCTGCAGCAACATCTGCAAAAAGTGTGCTGTCTAACTGTTCTAATTGGTTGTCGGTAAGCGGTTCTACAGTCAGAGGTTGCCATTTATTTCCATTGGGCATTAGTGTCCTGTACAAACTTGAGTACAAGCCTTTTGCCCATTTTGGCAAATAAGATGACATTGATATTTTGACAAAGCCTGCTGCTGGAGTTTTTTCAGACGCGATTGCAGAGACATAACCTGGCAATTGCGATTCGTATGCAAGCTTTAACAAGCCTGAAGCAGAATTATTACCGGAATAATATGCCATTGCTGGAACTTGTTCATTTGTTTCTGCTGGCTGCAAACTAGTATCACTAACTACATCAGTTTCTATTGCCTGGACTTCACCACTTGAAATCATTTCACTCACCAAATCATCCGGCCTTGTTGTCCTGCGTTTTGATTGCCTTCTGTTAGCTATTGATTTATAATCAGCATCTTTTAGAAGCCTTCTTGCAATATTGCTTACAGTACTTGGACTTAGTTTTATTCCTTTTTCTGCGTACTCTTGCGCTACTTTCTTTGCACTTTTTTCTCTATACGCCATTGCTATTTCTTCGTCTAATCCAATGTATTTTGCAAAATTAGTGTCAAATGAATTTCTTCTTCCTTTCTTGGATTCTGCTGCTTTTTTGAACGCTAAATATGATGTTTCTTGCTGTTCTCCAGATAAACTAAAATCAGTTCTTGGCTTTTCTTTCAACTCATAATCTCTCACTATATCTTCGTATTCTTCTAAACTATTTTCTTTAACAGTGTGAAAGCCTAAACTTCCTATATCTGCCATGTCATGCTTGAATTCAATTTCTGATGTTTTCAGCCTTGGGCTGAATTCTCGCTCTAATTCATAACCTAATTCTTTTGCTCTTTTTGAGACGTAAGCCTTGCCTGTTTCCCATGCCCTTGTCAAAAATGCCATACATATTAACTGTAGCATATGCTTATAAATGTTACTATTTAGTGGTTATTTCATAAATATATAACTCTTCCCAGAAAAGCTTTTTGCCTGCAATTATGATGAATTTTAGGCTTTTATCGGGCATGTTAAACTTTGTTACAGAAGAAATCACGACGTAGGCCTTTCCACCAGGCAATAACCTATCAGGGAGCTGTTCCAGGAACTTGTCTATCACGTTATTTTTATCTACAAGCTGGCTTTCAGCGCGACCAAGATACCTGTCATATTCTGACGACGGCAGGTACGGAGGGTTGAATATAATCACGTCAAATTTCCCTTCAACAGCAGAAAAAATGTCCGAGCAAAATGCGCTTATTTGCACGTTATTGTTCTTTGCATTTTGTGCCGCAGCTTCCACCGCTTCTTTGCTTATGTCCACTGACACAACTTCATTGTTTTTGGCTAATAATATAGACGCAAGACCTGAGCCGCACCCCACTTCCAGCACTTTTGCGTGCTTTATGAACAACTGCTGCAGCGTATCGGCCATCAGCAGTGAGTCTTCGTCCGGGTAATACACATGCTTGGGCACTTCCAGTTTTATGCTTGTTCTGTCGTTTATGCAATCGTAGGAAAATTTCATGCACTAACATTGGAAAATCAATACTTATAAGCATTCCAGCCCATACATGGTGAATGCCTTTTGATTCTAAACCGCCTGAAGAAAAAAAATCCATGCCTTCGGCGTCAAGTCGTGCAGGCTTTGATTCTTTGCTGATAAGACGCTATATCTTGATAAATGCAACAGAACATGGCGGGACCGTGCAGCCAAAAAGCGTGCTCGGAATGATTCTAGCTGAAAAGCCAGAACTCAGGAATGAAGTCCTGCAGCTGAAAGGCGAAATAGAAAGGATGGTACCTGACATCAACAGGCTTTCGCTCAACGAGCAAAGGCGAGAACTTGATAAGCTTGGCGGACATACTCCTGTTACAAAACAGGAGAGAAAGGGCCTGCCAGACCTTGAGCTTGGCAGAGAAGGCTTTGTTGTAAGGTTTGCGCCAAATCCTGACGGCGCTCTGCATCTGGGCAATGCAAGGCCTGCTGTGCTATGCGACGAATATGCAAAAAAATACAAGGGAAAGTTTATACTCAGGTTTGATGACACTGACCCGAAGATAAAAACACCAGAGAAACAATTTTACAAATGGATAAGGGAAGACCTAAAGTGGCTTGGAGTAAAAATCCACAAAGAGATTATTTCGTCAAAGAGACTAAAAATATACTATAAGTATGCAGACGACCTGGTTAAAATGGGAAAGGCATATGTTTGCACATGCGGTGAAGAATGGAAAAAGTTAATTGCAAACAACAAGGCATGCCAGTGCAGGCTGCTTGACGTGAAAAGCCAGCAAAAGCGCTGGAAGGCAATGCTTGCTTACAAATACAAGGAAAAGGCTGCTGTTCTTCGAATAAAGACAGATCTTGATGCAAAAAATCCTGCTGTCAGGGACTGGGCGGCTATGCGCATAGTAGACAAGCCTTCGCACCCGTTCAGCAAAGCACATTTGTGGCCTTTGTATAATTTTGCTTCTGCTATTGATGACAAGCTGTTAAATGTAACGCACATATTCCGTGGCCAGGAACACAGCACAAACGAGACAAAACAGAGATATGTTTACCAGTATTTCAGGTGGCAGTATCCGACTGTGATCACTCTTGGCAGATTTTCAATGTCTGATATGGTGCTTAGCAAAAGCCTGATAAGAGAAGGCATAGAGAAAAAACAGTTTGGAGGATGGGATGCGCCGTCTTTAGGCACTTTGCGCGCGTTAAAGCGCAGGGGCTTCAGCCCTGATGCAATACGAAATATAATCATTGACATCGGACCAAAGCCGTCTGATGTCACTGTAAGCTTTGAAAATCTTGCTTCTTACAACAGGAAGATAATTGACAGCTATGCAAACAGGTATTTTTTTGTGCAGGAGCCAAGGAAAATAGAGCTTTCTGGCATTAAACTCACAAAAGTCAAGATACCTGTCCATCCTGACAACGATAAAGTTACCAGAACGCTGGACGTTGGAAAGGCTGTCTATATTGAGGCTGCTGATTATGAGTCGTATAACGGATTAGAAGTAAGGCTAAAGAATTTGTGCAATGTAAGGCTGCAAAACGGCAAGGCAGTGTATACAGGAACTGAGATAAAGCCTATTCCTAAAATACAATGGGTTCCATTGAAAAATACTCACATACGAGTCCTTGTGCCGCAGAAAGTTGTCAACGGCATCATTGAAAAAGGCGTAGAAACCGCAAAGCCCGGAAGCGTTGCACAGTTCGAGCGTTTCGGGTTTGTAAGGCTTGAGAAGGTCAGGCCTGGAAATGTTGTTGCTATTTTTGGGCACCAGTAGCTAGCTTTCTTTTTGTAAAAAGAAAGTTACCATATCAAAGAAAAACAATTAAAATATATTATTTGTAAAGAAATTCCTCGTGGAAAACAATATAAATACGTTTTCTTCCAAGCATCATCATGGCAAAAGATAAAACAAGAAAAAACGCTAAAGCGTCAAGCACTGCGTTATTAGGCGGCAAGTTCAACAAGATTCATCCAGGGCATTTATGGCTTTTGAAACACGCCCGCAAACACGGCAAAGTTATTGCTGTGCTTGCCAATGATAAAAATAATGACAGGCCATATGCCTTGCCAGCACTGCTTCGCAAGGCACAGCTGGAAAAAACAGGACTTGCTGATAAGGTTGTAATAGGTGAAGAAAACGATTTTTTTGCTGTCGTAAAAAAATACAAGCCTGACATAATCCTGCTCGGATATGACCAGAGGCTTCCGCCGCACGTAGAAGAAAAATTGAAAAAATACAGCAAGAAGATAACCATAATAAAGGCAAAAAGGCACGGCAGCTACCGCAGCGGGAATACGTGATTAAGCTTTCATAAGCATGTCCATTATTTGTTCTGCCAGCGTTTTGTTTGCTGCTACAAAACCTACCATACGCTTAGAAGGATCATAATGTTTTGGCTCTAGTTTTTTTATCGGTACAATTTTTCCTGCGTTCATTTCATAGAAAATCATTGTGCCGCCTGCTGCGTCCATAAATACTTTTCCTGCTGCCCAGTCCCATGGGGATTGTATTGGCTGTATAAGTGCATCTGCTTTGCCTGCTGCTACCATGCCGAGACCTAATGCACACGACCCGACCACGTTGATCGTTCTTGAAGCGTCACCGAGCTGTGCAAGCAGCTTGTTATGCACAGGGTATTTTGTAAGCATGTTATCCGGTCCTAGCAGTATGAATGAATTTTCTAGTTTGTTTTTTGCCACACGCATGCGGTTTTCTTCTTTGCTTGATTTCATAAATGATTTTTTTCTTGTGCCATAAAATAGCATGTCAAGCTTTGGCGCAAAAACAGCGCCGCACTCATGAACAAGGTTTTTTACAAAGCCTATTGATGTTGACCATTCGTAGTGACCGCAGTTAAACGGGCTGGAGCCATCAAGCTCGTCTATGATATAAACGCCTGATTTTCTCATCTTTTCTATGTCCTGCGGCGCCAATATTTGCTTTTTAATCTCTTCATCTTTTACATGCTCTTCTGTTATAAAAAGCGAATTTTTGTCTTCTGCAAGAACTTTTGTTATAGCATTTTGCGACAAGAAATCGGCGTCTGTTGCGATTGCATGGCTTCCTACGCATGGATCTTTTTTCTTTTTTAAATTTCTCGGCCTGAAATTTTCAATTGCTCTGCCGCCGGCTACTGCAGCTTCTATGCACAGCTTAAGATTTTCCATATAATTTTATTGAATAGAAAGCTTATATTGATTTTTGCATTGTTTATACTTCACAATAACACAAAAATCTATAAGGAGTTTGCGCTATACATAATGCTGTGCAAAGGACTATATTTTCCTTGGATTTAGGCACCCGCCATCTGCGCCAAGCTCGTATGTTACAAGTTCTATTGGCATAAAATCAATATTTTCATAAATTCCTGACAAAAGACTAAGAACCTCATTGCAATCCATGTTATCGTCCGTAATCCTCCCTATTGTAAGATGTGGATCAAATGTTTCAAAGGCTTCCACAAACCCCCATTGTTGTACTGCTATTGCTTTTTCCGGGCTCAATGCAACTTTATTTTTATCCCATATTGTTGGAACTCCTTTTAGCCTTGAACTTGCAACGCTGTTTATTACATTGCTTTGCAATTCTTCCAGCTCTGGAGTTTTTGCGTACCTTATAAAAATATAATTTGATGGTGTGACAACAAGGTCTTCTGGTTCAAGTTGAATGCCTGTTAGAGACAAATGGCGAATTTTTCCAATAGAATTTAGTAATGTTGCATAATCTTGAAATGTTGCCTGGTAAAGGGTTACATGAGGATGGTAAGAATGTCCAAGAGTATAAGATGTCCTGTATTTTTCTCCAAGAGCTCTGCTCAGCCTTATTGCCATTTCCCTTGTTTTTGCGTCCGGAAGAATACCGACGCCAAGATCTATTGACATATTATTTACCTTCCAAAACTACGCGGTCATATTCAGAAACCTTTTCCAAACCTACTGAAGCGTAATTTATTGCACATGCTGTGTTAGGATAAACTGTTTTATCATCAAACAAAAACCTATGAGCAACTCCTGGCATAGGCAGCAGAACATCATTGACTCCAAGCTCAAATATAGTCCCTTTGAATTGCATTTGAGAGCCGTCATGTCTCTGCGCCATATAAATTTCATCCCCTTCCGGTATTTCCACAAATAGCCTAGCTGTTCCGCTCATTCCGATATATGGCTCCATTATTTCTGTATGACTGTGCAAGACTTCGCCTTTTCTAGGCCCGTTGAATTCTGAAAAAGCAAACGCGAATTCTGGCGACCCGTTGAAATGCCCTGCAATCCATCCTGGAAGGCGATATGCGCAGTTTGCAGGGAAAATACGGACACCTGGCATTGTTATAATTCTTTCTCCACGTTCTTCTACTGCCAGGCCTTTTCTTTCATCTTCATATATAGGATCGAAATGCATGCTGTGAGATTTTTTGTAATTATCTGACGTTTCCAACATTTCAAAAGAATGATAAAGTTCTCCATATTGGCCTCGTATCCTGTAAGGAGTAAATGGATGAATTTTAACAAAACACATGCCGTCTGTCATCAATGAATAACCAAGTGACTTGAACCGCTTTACGTCTTTTACACTGCCGTCCTCTATAAATGGCACTGGGATTTCTCTTTGGCCTATAGTTATTAGAGAGCTTGAAGGCAATGCAAAAAACATTAAATTTTCAGACATTGATTCTCTCGGTGTGCTCCTAAAATCAGCGTATTGGTGCGCGCGTGCTTTAACCCATGGCGTAGATGTTCCATCTTTTACTAAAGGAAAATCCATTTCCTCTCCGTCTTCTGCCAGCGTGCCTTGCAATACATAACCTGATGAGTTTTGCATATAGAAACTGTAGCGGAAAGAGTTTTAAACCAGAATATCCAATTACCCATGTAATGATTTTGTAATTTGCTGTTTTGTTATGCTTCCTTCCCTGCGGATGTTTATGCTATTGAATAAATCAACTACTGTTGACGGGCGCCTTTGGCGCAAAGAGCCTGCGTCTATTATCAAAGAGACTTGCCCCTGGAAATGCCTGAAGACATCCCTTATTTTGTATAATGGCGGGTCTCCTGTGAAGTTTGCTGAAGTCGAAGCTATCGGCTTTCCCAACAATGAAACTATTTCATTTGCAAGCTTATTTGATGATATGCGGAAAGCAAATTCTTCTGTTTTTTTGCCTTTGGCTACTAATGTCAGAGGAAGAACAGACGCCCATGAATCGACGCCTTTGGCGTCAGTTCGCTTATGCGTCTGTCTGTTCGGCATAAATGCTTTGATAAGCTTTTCGTGATCTGCTGTAATAAAAGCGTATTTCCTGGCCATGGCTGCTGAAGAAACAAGGTAGATTAGCTGTTTTTCAATCGGTCTTTTCTTTATTTCATATATTTTTTGAAGGGCTTTTTTGTTTTCAATATCTGCGCCTATTCCGTAAGACGTCTCTGTCGGATAAATAATTATTTCGCCTTTTTCCATAAACTGGGCTGCTATCTTGGCACAGTTTTTGTCTTTGGCAGATATTATTTCGGCCTTCATGATTTAACTTGTCTTTGAATACTCTTTAATAGATTTCTGTCTTGACGGCAGGCTAAGGTTTGACAGGCGAATGCCGATCAGCCTTATTTTTTTCTTGCTTTGCATAAAATTAGAAGCGAGATGCTTTGCAGCGTCTGCGATTATTATTTCATCCTGCGATGGCTGAGGAATAGTAAGCTGTTTTGTATGCGTTTCAAAATTTGAGTAACGAATCTTGACTGTCACAGTGCGGAATGCATATTCTGATTTTACGAGCAACGAGTGCATGTGTTTTGACAATTCGTCTATTACTTCTGAGAGCGCCATCATGTCGTCTGTGTCCTCTTCGAACGTGTACTCCCTGCTTATGGTTTGTATGCCTTCTTCTTCGTAAACTTCTGTAGAGCCAAGGCCGTTTGCAAGCATGCGAAGGTACGGCCCCCATTTTCCAAGCTGTTTCGACAGAAAACTTTCGTCTGCTTTTGCCAGATCGCCTATTGTTTTTATTCCAAGTGCATTAAGGATGGATTCTGTTTTTGGGCCGACCCCGTGGAGTTTTCTGACAGGCATAGGCTCTATAAAGTGCCTTGCATCTTCTTCCTTTACCACAGTAAGCCCGTCCGGTTTTTTGAAGTCAGAAGCAATTTTTGCAATGCTCTTGTTCGGGCCGATGCCGATAGAACAGCTGATGCCCTGCTTTTCCTTCATGTCATTTTTGATCTGCTTTGCAATAGCTTCTGCCTGAATGTAGTTTTCGCATCTTGGGATCATGAAAGCTTCATCTATGCTAACCTGCTGAAAACTTTCTGCATATTTTCTTATGACATTCATCACTTCAAACGATTCTTTTGCATAAAGGCGCATGTTCACAGGGAGAAAAACAGCAGATGGGCATAATCTGTAGGCTTTTGATATGGGCATGGCTGACTTTACTCCGAATTTTCTTGCATTGTAATTACAGGTGGATACTACGCCCCTGCCTTTTCCGTGCTTCGGGTCTGCGCCTATCACTACAGGCTTATCCTTTAGTTCCTGGTTGTATTTTTCCTCTGCGCTTGCAAAAAAGGCGTCCATATCTATGTGGAATATAATATTATTTTCTGGCATAACAATTATATAGTCTGAAGAAATAAGAAAGCTTAATTTCCATTGCTTTGTGGTATTTTTTTGAATCTTGTCTGGCTTTCTGATACTACAGTAAAATTTGACTGAAGCCTGCTTAAAAAATTACCCAGCAAAGCAGACATACATTTTTGCCTGTTCTGCGAGTTGTCAATTTTCAGCCTCATCAGGACAACACCGGATGATGGCATGTTTAGCCTGAACACAAGCTCGCCGAAATCCTTATCATTTGTTACAAGAATTCTTTTTTCTTTTTCTGCAAGCTTTAATACATCCTTGTCTAAGGCACTTGGAATTATATCAGAAACAAATTTTGAGTCGAGTCCTTTGTCAATTAGAAAGTCGTGCAGTTTCTTACCAGTGCTTTCGTCTACAAGAAAGCGCAGCATACTAATCACTTTTTTTGTATAGAAGCGGAAATACTGCTTCACCTTCTGCTAAAGAAGCGGCATACTCCAGAGCAGCTTTTATGTCTTCTTTTTTAAGATTTGGATAATCTTCTAGTATTTCTTGTTGTGTTACGCCTTGTGCTACAAGCCTTATTATGGTGTCTACAGGTATTCTTGTCCCTTTTATCACAGGTTTGCCCACCATTACTGCCGGGTTTGTAACTATTCTTTTGTTGAGATTTTCGTCCATATCAAGCGCCTGTATATAATTAGAGGAAGAATGCATATAAATGCGGCAATAAGGAAATAAGTTGACATCTTGAAAGCACTTTTGTTTGTTATAACTTTTACCTTATATTTTCTCCAGAAGGCTGTTTGCTGCTGTTTCCCAGACATCTCTGCCTTTTACATAACGCGGATTTGTCAGTTCTGCTTCCCTTGGCTCTCCAGTTGCATGCCTGTTAAAACCATAATTTCCACTTTCTATGACACTATTTTCGTCTTTCAGCAAACCACTTCTAACAAGATAAACTGCAACCGGCGTGGCGCTGCTCCCATGGGCTGCATGCATTGATGACGTTACTGTATATGGTATGTTGCGACTGCGCGCTTCTTCTATTACTAGCACGCCTAATGGCTGTTTTGCTTCGTCCGGGTTTTTCCAAACATCGTCGTACAAGTCATCAAGGTCTCTGATTGCAAATCCATGCTCAGACCTAAGAATTTCTTCGCCTATTTTTATGTAAAGCTCTTTGCCTTTTCCTTTTTTACCTGTTCCTGTTTCTTCTGGGAAAAACAAATCGCATATGAGACCATCTTTGCTGTCAAGCCTCTCTATTGCTTCTTTGTAATCTTTTGCATAATCCACAACAATGTCTTGCCTTTCTGCAAAGTATTTTTTTGCTTCTTCTATATTTTCCGGGCGGTCTTCAACCACGAGTATTTTCATATTTAATCACCGTATTTTTTCAGCGCAGCTAGTGTGGCGTCGCGGAAAAGGTAATTGTCGTCTATCTCGTTGCATATGTTCCATAGTGCGTCTTTGTCATTTGCGTTCCTTCTGAATGCAACATCAGCAACTACAAAGTCGTCTCCTAGCGCCTTTTCTGCCATTTGGAGATAGAAGGCAACTCTAGGTTTGTCGTATTTTACAGCTCGTACGATTTTCAATGCTGCTTGGTGGTAACAAGGATCGTTGTATCTTTGATTAAGTAATGCTGCCTCAAGTTCTGCATCGTCACCTGCTATTTCTTTTGCCTCCGGTATAAGATATGTAGGAAGGCTGGAAATGTCGCCATCTATTGTATCTGCCATCTTAATCACCTTAAAGTAATTATTAACTTGCGAAGATATAATTTTAAGTAGTAGTAATATACTACTACTTTATGCATGAAAACGAGCGCAACGCACAAAGTGCGCAATCAATTATTGAAAAATTTGGCCTGAGCAAGACTGCTTCGAAAGTTTACTTATCTTTGCTATCATTGGGCAGGGGCACAGCAGATTCAATTGCCAAACATGCCGGGACTTACAAAGCAAATGTCTACCAGTCATTACACAGGCTTGTTGAAAAGGGGCTTGTTACTTCTGTTATAGAAGGAAAGAAGACTGTCTATATTCCCACAAACCCTGAGAAATTATTGCTGTTGGCTGAAGACGCAAAATTAGAGGCGGACAAAAAATTTGATGAGCTGAAACGCGATTTGACGCAAATTATGCCAAAGCTTCAGGCAAAATACAACAACATAAAAGACACTGATATATTTGAGCTCTACAAGGGGCGGAATGGCTATCGCATAATGATCAGGGAAATTCTAAAAGAAAACCCTAAATACTGGAAAGGGTTTGGCAACCTTCAAATCCAGGAGTTTTTTCCTTCCGAGTTCAAAAGCTGGTTCAGGAAAATCAAATTCACGCTTTTTGCAACAAAGTCTGACGAGTTCATGAAAAGGCTAAAAGGAGCTAAAAAAACAACGCAAGTCAATGTAGCGTGGCTGCCTGAAGACATATTCATGCCTATTGTGTGGACACTGTTTGGAAATAATCTCTTAATTTTAGTCTATGAACCGGAAATTATTGCAGTCAGGATAAGGTCAAAGCAGATTGTAAATACTTTTTCCAGCCAGTTTGATTATTTGTGGAAGAAACACAGCAAAATATATAGTAAATGACATAAATATTACTACAAATTGTATGTCATTTCTACATACTAATAGTAAAGAACATTAATTTTGGAATATTATTTAATGTTCTTTCCATATAGTAGATTGTTGCTAAAAGTTCCATTATTATTACAATCTACTATAAGTGACTGATATTATGTCTGAAAATTTATGTCACTAAGTATAGTTTGCAGTTTGCGATTTCCTTTTATTGTTCTGCTGCTAATTATTATGATGTATAAGGGAAAACTTTCTTATTTGGAGAAGCTGACGCCTAAACTTGGCAAGACTTTTTTTGGCAAGGAGATTGACGGCAGCAGCCCGCCTAGTGTGTTTGTCGGGAGGGAGGGCTATCCAAAGGTTTTTGTCGGGCCTATGGTGACGCAGGAAAAGGGCGATACTGCCATAATGGATACGCCAGAGCAATGGCTTGGAAAATTTGACGCCTTGGGCATTGCAAATTTCAGGATGCAGCTTATCAGAGGCATGAAATTAGTAAAAATAGACGATGTTGGATGTTCTACTGTTGAAAAAATGAAAGAAATTGCCATGGCAAAGGACAGCGTAGATGCTGAAACTGAGTTTGAGAAGAATCCGCGTGGCTACACATTCAACGTAGATCACCAGCCTTTTGGGCCTTCTGCTCCCCTAAAGAAAATTGAGTTCGGAAATGTTTATCTGGAACATCATATGGAAAAGGCTTATCATGATACTGACCTTCTTTCGCAACAGGCTGTCACCGGGCTTTATGATAAAGGGCTTCTTGTTTCTCAGATTCAGAAAGCATTTAGCGTTGGTGCTTTTGGGCTTCACACTAAAAGGAAACTTGTGCCTACGCGCTGGAGCATAACTGCTGTTGATGACATGCTTGCAAAGAATTTGCTGGCAGAGGTAAAGAATTATCCGCTGATTGATGAATATAGAGTTTATATTTCTCACGGCCTTAACAACAAGTTTGTTGTTATATTGATGCCTACGCCTTGGAAATACGAGTCAATGGAAGCATTTTTCCCTCAAATAATAGGTCAAAGGCTGGAAATTTATTCTGATTATGAAATGTATGAAGGAAGAAAAGACTATGCACAAATAGGCGGATGCTATTATTCTGCAAAGCTTGCTGTTTGCGAGGCTCTTGAAAAAGAACGTAAGCAGTCTGGATGTATAATTTTACGTGAGGCGTATGAAGGGTATATACCTCTAGGTGTGTGGAATGTAAGAGAACATATGAGGCAGGCTATGGCTTCAAAATATACAGGCTTTTCATCGCTTCGCGACGCGCTTGAGTTTGCTTCTACAAAATTAGTGGTGCCTATAAATGGCTGGATAGAAAAAGGGCATTTGATCAAGGAGTGTTTGGCGCAAAGAAGACTGACTGAGTATTAACTGCATACCCAGTTGCATCTGCCGTATGGCGCGCCGCTCTTTTCACAAGTCCATTGGCCTGTGCATTGAATAACCGCCATTGGCTGGCCATCGCATTCGTCGGCAGAAAAACATGTGCCTATTGCAACTGTCTGGCATTCACTGTTGAAACATCCGTAGAATTTATTGAGCGTTTTGACGCCGTTGGCGTCGGTGTTCCATTGCTGAAACTCGGCTGTGCAGTCTGCATGATTTTTACATTCTTGTGTTTCATTTTTATTGCCAAAATATTCGCCCATTTGCGTCTGGTGCGAGAATGAATACACAATCACAAAAATAAACAATACCAGGATAGTAATCATTATTTTTTTCATTGTTTTGTATGATTTTTATAACTTAAATAATATATTTTCTTCTGCAGAGACGAAGTCTCTGAGATCTCAAAGATTTAATCTTTGAAGATTTCCCTAGGGTTTTCTTTTCAGATAAGTTTTTAAGTCGAAAAAAGAAAAGGCTAACACCAATCCTTTTTCTTCTTGTTGTCAAGAGGCGATGACCCTTTGTAGCCTTCGCCTACTACGCCTCCGGATCCTTTGTAGCCTGCTCCTATTGATTCTGACGGAAGCATTGCATACCCCGGGCCGATCTGGCTTGATGTGCCCTTGTAAGATTCATGCTGGCTTCCTGAGCCTGTCAATGCATGGGACGGCACAATGCCTTTTTGCTGATCTGACAACTCAGAGTCTACCAGACATGACCAGTCCATATGTGCGCCTTCCAGCTTTGCTCTCAGAAGTGAATTGCCGCAGAGGTGCGCGTACATAAGATTTGTATTCCTGAAATCTGTGTTTTCAATTATTACTTTTCTTATGTTTGCTGCTGTAAGATTTGCACCCATCAGGTTAGTATTTTTTAGTATTGCCCCTTCCATCCAGCATCGTACAAGCAATGCATTGCTTAAGTCTGCGCCTGTAAGGTCTGTGTTGCTTAAGTTCGCATCTGTCAGGTCTGATTTGCTCAGGTTAATGCCTTTTAAGTCTAAACCTGAAAGATTTGCATTGCGCAAATCCTGACCTGAAAAATCAGACTCGCCTTGCTTGTAGCGTTCTATAAGTTCGTTTACTTGCATAATAAATATAATGAATTATTTCTTTTTATAGTAACGTCTTTTTTTGGTCTTTCTATATTTGATTATTTTGGTCTGATACGCTGCCGCAATTGACATTATTATCCCCATTGTTGCGAACAGGTAATTAAATGAGAAGTATGTGACAATTAAGCCGCCTATAACTACAGCAATGCCATTTATTATGGTTGCTTCTCCTGTAGCCAAACCCCATGTATACCCATCATGTTTTTTGTCCTCGTATTTTGCATAAAGAGCGTCCCATGTGGGTGTTGCGAGTGCTGTTGCAATGCCGAACCCTGCTTGCACAACAAACAAATCGAGCGTTGAGTTTACTAACAGATAACTAAATGTAAATACAGCACTTAACCAATACCCTAATATCAAAAGCTTTTCTTTGCCTAAAATTTTGTCCGATATTTTTCCTGTTATTATGATAAACAGTCCTGTGAATATCAAATAAATTGCCCATGCCCATGAAATATCCAAAAGGCTTCCGCCTACTTGTTCTGTAAAAACGGCTATAAGCGGTCCTAACATCCCTGCGCTCAGATACCATAGATTGCTGCTGTAAAGAAGAATTTTTTCCGGAGGTTTGAGCATAAGAATAATGGTTTTAGACTTATAATTAAGCTTCTCTTGTAGGACAAACAGTTATCTTGCGGGTGAAACGCCCAAAGTCGTCGCTGCCTTTTATTTCTAGAACAACTGCTGATTCATACGCCTTGAACCTGTAAGTAGAGCCATTATTCGGCTTTTCATGAGTTCTCAGACTTTTTACGTAAGTAGCTGCTTCTTGTCCTGACATTTTTTGAGTCTCTGAAAGATTTGGCCATCCTCTAAATTCATCTTTAACAACCACGATTTCATACGGTTCAATAATACCTACATAGAAGGCAAGATTCCCTAAATGCCTGCTTTCCTGCCTTACCCGTCCGTAACGCAATGCGTCAAAAAAATCCATTAAAAAATACTAATTAAAATCTTCTTAAAATAATGTATTTCATGGATTGGAAAAAGAAACTGGCAGAAGAACAGTATCGCGTTCTCAGGGAGAAAGGAACAGAAGCCCCTTTTACTGGCAGGCTTCTTCACAACAAAGATACAGGCACTTACACATGCGCAGGATGCGGAGCTGAAATATTTGAATCTAATAAAAAATTTGATTCAGGTGTGGATGGACGCGGAGCGTCGGTTCGCCATGGATGGCCAAGCTTCTGGGATGCAAAGAAAGACGCTGTTGATATTGTTGAAGACAGAAGCCATGGCATGGTTCGCAAAGAAGTTTTATGCAAGAAATGTGGCGGGCACCTTGGCCATGTGTTTGACGACGGGCCATTGCAAGTGAATGGCAAAAAAGCTACAGGATTAAGGTACTGTATAAATTCCTGTGCTCTGGAGTTTGAGAAAAAGAAATAATTTAATAGTTTACGATCCCACTTAATGTTTGTAAATATTATCGTGGTGGTCAAAATCTTCAAGCGTTACTGTTTTTGTTGTTTCGTTAACTGAAAAAGCAAGCACGAAATGTTTGTCAATGTGCACTCTTTTCCAGTCTTGCAATGGCGCACGAAGATTTTTATAGTGCTGTGGATTTTGCAGTATCTCCTGAACTTTTTTCGTGATAATTTCATACTGTTTTCTATTCTTTTTCACCAGTTTGCTCAATTTTTCATCAAGTTCGGGTTTTATGTCTAATGCGTACATTATTTTTCATGCCTTTTTCTAAGATTTTCTAAAGTACCGACCTTTATTGCAGATTGTTTTTGTATTCGTTTGGCTTTTTCTACATATTCAGGCCTGAGTTCGGGTTCTAACATTGCTTCTTCGAATTGTTCTGCCATAACGTCTATGGCTTCTGATTTGTCTTTCAAATCATATTTTGCCTTAACTATATTCAGAACTCTGTTTGCGTGTTCTGATATGTTCACAACGGCTTGTACCATATATTTCACCTATATATAGTATATATATTGGATATATAAGCTTACTTTTTTCGCTTAAATTATCATTTCTTCTGCGCAGTGAGCATTATATATTTGAATTTTATAACGAAGGGCTGTTTTTCGTTTTGTAATACTTTTCTTATTTCTTTAATCATTTTATTTCTTTTTTCTTCTGGCAAATTATGTACCCAGCCATATGTTGAAATAAATGCTACGTATCTTTCTAATGAAAATTTCTCATTTTTTACATAAATATTTTTCTCTATATTTGTAAAAAATCCGCAAGAAGAAAGTTTTTTTCTGGTTTCAGCAGAATATTGAATCAATCTAGACCTATTTCCATACGTTTTATATTTTTTTTGATATTTATCAAATATTTTTCCTGCCTTTTTAACAACTGACGATGAATCATCTGTAAAATACCAAATAAAAGCTATATGTCCTTGATTTTTTAGCAACTTGTGAGCCTTTTTTAATGAAGTTTTTGGTTCTATCCAATGCCAAGCTTGTGCTGATGTTATAAGGTCGAAAGACTCTTTAGGAAATTTGCATTTTTCAAAAGAAGTACAGATGAACTTTGCTTTGTTATTGTTTTTTGCAATTTTTATGAAATTTTCCCCTATGTCTATTCCTGTCGCATTGAAATTTCTAATGAAAAATTTTGTAAACTGACCTGACCCACAACCAACGTCCAGTATTTTTTCACCCTTTTTCAGTTTTGATAATTTCTTTATGTATGAATAAATAGATTTAGGATATTCAGGTCTTGCAGATTCGTATAGCCTGCTAACTTTATTAAAAGTTGTTTTCAGTTTTCTGTTAATTCTCATAATAGAATTTGTATTAGACGTATTTATTATATATTTTCATCCATCTTTTTGCCCATGTACTGGTAAGCGCAGAGCTTCATGACTTTCAGCGACAGCAAAGCGCATTTGCTGCGCACAGGCGACATTTCGATGCCGAGCATCTCAAGGATGTCTTTCCTGTCAAGCTTTGCCGCTTCTTCTATATCCATGCCTTTTATTTTTTCTGTAAGCATTGAGGCAGAGGCTTGTGAAATAGCGCATCCTTTGCCGTAGAATTTAACATCAACAATTTTATTATGTTCAACTAAAAGCTCTATCTCTATTTCATCACCACAAAGCGGATTTGAGTCTTCTGCTTTTACTGTAGGTGCAGAAAGATGGCCAAAATTAACAGGGTTTTTGTAATATTCCAGTATTATATCCTGATACATTTCTTCTGACGACAATTTTATCACCATTTATTCCAGCTTGAAAACTTTTTTTGCATGATTTATTGCTTCTGCCAGAATGTCTACCTCTTCTTTTGTGTTGTAAATGTAGAAGCTGGCGCGCGAAGTGGACGGCACGCCAAGCCTGTCGTGAAGAGGTTGTGTACAATGGTTGCCAGAGCGGATAGCTATTCCTTTGTCATTTAGCAGAGATGCAAGATCGTGAGGATGAATTAGCATGTTATTATTTTTTATTATGTTGAATGAAACTGCACCTGTCCTCTTTTCTGGATCTGAAGGACCGTAAATAGCAACGTCATCTATTTCTGACAGTTTTTGCAAGGCATACTTTGTTATTTGCTTGTCGTGGCTTCGCACAGAATCCATGCCTATTTTTTTCAGGTAATCAACGGCTGCCGACAGACCAACAGCCCCTTCAACGTTTGCCGTGCCTGCTTCAAATTTCCATGGCAAGTCATTCCATGTACTGCCAGACACAGTAACTTTTTTAATCATGTCTCCGCCGTAGAGAAAAGGATTCATTTTTTCTAACACTTCATGTTTTGCTGCTAAAATGCCTATGCCCATTGGGCCAAGCATCTTGTGCCCTGTAAATGCAAGAAAGTCGCAATTGATTTTTTTAAAATCTGTATGCATTTTTGGAACGCTTTGCGCGCCGTCTACCAAACACAATGCTCCGTGATCGTGGGCCAGTTTTGATATTTCTTTAACATTGTTTATTGTTCCGAGCACGTTTGAGGCTTGTGTTACTGCCACAAGCTTTGTTTTGCTGCTAATTTTCCCCCCAAGCTCGTCCATTTTTAGCATGCCATCGTCTGTTATGTCAATAAAACTTACCTTTACCCCTTTTTTTTCAAGGAATTGCCATGGGACTATGTTTGAATGATGGTCCATTATAGTTGTTATTATTTCATCGCCCTTGTTGAGTTGCAGCCCCCATGAGTACATGACTAGATTTATTGCTTCTGTTGCGTTTTTTGTAAAAATGACTTCTTCTTTTTCAGCATTTATGAAATTGGCTACGTTTTCCCTTGCGCTTTCATATATTTTTGTCGCTTCTTCTGCGAGTGCATGAACACTCCTGTGTATGTTTGCATTATGATTTTCATAATATCTTTTCATGGCTTCTATCACGTGGACAGGTTTTTGCGAAGTTGCGCCATTGTCCAAATAGACTACTTGTTTCCCGGAAATTTTTCTTTTTAATATTGGAAAATCATTCTTTATTTTTTCTACATCCATTAGAATCATCTTCTCACAACAGCATTCACAGCTTCGCGCATATCTTGGGGCACTTTATTTATTAGTGGCATGAAAAAGCCGTCTACTATCATGTTTTCCGCTTCTTCTCTTGCAAGTCCCCTGCTCATCATGTAGTAAATTTGTTCTTCATCTATCTTTCCTATTGCCGCCTTGTGGCCGGCCTGCACGTCTGCTGCATCTATCTTCAAGCTTGGTATGCTGTTAGCAACCGCGTTTTCGCCCATTTTTAGCGTGATGTCTGATAAGTAGGAAGATGTTTTTACAGCGTCTTTGCATATGTTTATCACACCCCTGTATACAGAGGACGACTTGCCGTAAAGTACTCCTTTTGACATTATATTGCTTCTCGTCTCGGGCACATTGTGGTGGGCGTTTGTTGTTATATCGATATGTCCCTTGTCGCGCCCAAGGAATAAGCATGTTGTGTCAGCATCAGCTCCAGCACCGTTAAGCGCAATATCTGAGACTATTCTAGTAAGATTATTTCCTGACACTGCTATAAACTGCTTAAACGATGCGTTTTTTTCTAAATTGCATTGTATGCTGGAAAAGTTGAATGCATTTTCGGATTTTCGTGCTGATATAAGGTTTATAGATGACGATTCGCCTGCAATGATTTGCGTAAAGTCTGTTGACATTCCAGATGCTGTGTAATCGTAGTAAAGCGTCAGAGACGATTCTGGCTCAAGAAGTATTATATTTTTTGTTGACGAGTTTGAGCTTACGTGTATTTTTACGCTTTGTTCTGACATTTTTGGCACTTTAATAAAAAAACCGTCATGCCACGATGCTGTATTCATTGCTTCTATTTTGTCTTTTGGATTCACGTCAAAAAATTTTTGATCGAGAAGCCCTGCTTCTATTGCATCTGCCATTGAAATGGCATTCTCCATCTCTAATTTTACATTGCTCTGGCCATTTGACAGCTGTATGGCAGGCATTTTTAACATGCGAAGGTCTGTGTAGCGCCATGGTTCTTCATTTTCTTTTGGCAAATCCATCGATGAGAATTTGCTTGCTGCCGAACTGCGAATAGAAGAGAGCCATACGGGCTCTTGAATTGCGTTCAAACCAATCACCCCACAGAACCTTCCATTTCAAGTTCTATAAGGCGGTTTAATTCTATTGCATACTCCATAGGCAACGTTTTTACAAATTTTTCTATAAACCCGCGGACTATCATTGACATGGCTTCTCTTTCATTCATGCCACGACTCATCAAATAGAAAAGCTGGTCTTCATTAATTTTACCGACTGTTGCTTCATGGCTTACTGTTATGTCTTTTTCTGCAAGCTCCATGTAAGGTATTGTGTCTGAGGATGATTTTTCGTCAAGTATAAGCGCATCGCAGGCAACGTTTGATTTCACGTTCTTTGCTCCTGGCATAACTTTTACAAGTCCCCTGTATGTTGTTTTTCCTCCGTCCTTGCTTATTGACTTGTTTGTTATGACTGACGTTGTATTTGGCGCAAAGTGTATTATTTTTGCCCCTGCGTCCTGATGCTGTCCAGCGCCTGCAAAAGCTACTGATAATATTTCTCCTTTTGCACCTTCTTCCATTAGATGCACGGCCGGGAATTTCATTGTCACTTTGCTGCCTAGGTTCCCATCAACCCAGAACACATGCGCGTTCTTGTATGCAAGTGCTCTTTTTGTGACAAGGTTGTAAACATTACTTGACCAATTTTGTATTGTTGTATATTGTATGCGCGAGCCTTCCATTGCTATAAGCTCTACTACTGCAGAATGCAGCGAATCAGAGCTGTATGTCGGGGCTGTGCAGTTGTGAACAGCTATTCCATGAGCAACATAAGATTCGTCTTCTTCAACGCTAAAATTATATACATCTAAATTAGCAACAACTTCTTTTGATATGAATTTTATTGGAACAAATGCGTATTTTTCAGTTATTTGAGCAAATGAAACTAATTTCTGTTCTTGCAACAAGTTTCCGTTTGAAGTTATATTTGAAGTTGTGTTGTAATCCACAACTTTGGAAAATTCTTGCAAATATGACCCGCCTACATAAACTGCAAATAAGTTACTTCTTGGTGCTTTTTTATTCCATACGTTTATTGAAGCAAAAATATTAAGTCTTAATAATATATCTCTGGTTTGTTCTGCCAATTTTTCAGATATTGTATTAATTCTGAAAGCTGTTTTGCGTCCCCATGAATAATTTTTGTTTGTAAAGCTGCCATCTCCTCTCCAATAACCTTTTATGAATTCTGACTGCTTTTCTAAACTTTCAAGCATGAACCAATTAGGGAGTGACTTATTTTTAGCGCCTTTTCCAAATTGTTCTTTGAATAATCTTGCAGCCAAAGTACTGCAAAGTACCAGAGAAATTCCATTTTTGTATTCTTCCTGCTCTAATGGTGTTTTTCCAAAGAATTTTTCAAGTAAAGCTTTTACATCTTCTATGTAGTTTCTCTCATTTTTGTTGAATGTGAATGTTAGATAATTTTCATTTATTACGGAACCTTCTGCCATGTAATACCCAATAAGCCTGAAGAAATCCTTATCTGTTTGTATTTTGAAATCTATTGTTTTTGCCGGATGTCTTCCTCTTCCTATTGTTACAGAAAAGAACTTTTCATCTTTTGATATTATTGTTCTTTCTATAGGCATAGCTACGTAATCAAATTTGTTTAACTGGCCGGCTTCTACCCATTCAGGCTTCCAATTTGTATTTTTATATTCTGCTTTTTCTCTTTTTACCGATAGTACAGGATGACCGCCAGTTATTTGTATTGTTTGCCTTGTATCGCCGAAGAATTTTACTGTACAAAGAATTCCATTGTGCTTTCTTTTCATTGTTTTGTAGACTCTTTTGTAAGAATCTGTGTGTGTTAGCACTACATCATTTTCTTTTATTTCTTCAATTTTCTTTTCTCCCAGTGATGTTTTTACAGGGGTTCCTTTGACAAAGCATCCTTCAATGTAGTGTATGCTGCTGCCAGGCTCTGCGACTATAAGCGTGCGCTCAAACTGTCCCATGTTCTTTGCGTTTATCCTAAAGTAAGCCTGTAATGGCATTGTTACATTGACGCCTTTTGGAATATAAACGAAAGAGCCTCCAGACCAGACAGCGCTGTTAAGCGCTGCAAACTTGTTGTCCTCTGGAGGGATGACAGTGCTGAAATATTTTTTTACCAAGTCCTCATGCTCTTTCAAGCCCGAGTCCATGTCTAAAAATATCACGCCCTGCTTTTCCAAGTCTTCCCTTATCTGGTGGTAAATAACTTCAGAATCATACTGAGCTCCTGCGCCGGCCAAAAACTTTCTTTCAGCTTCTGGTATGCCCAGCCTGTCAAATGTTTTTTTTATGTCCTGCGGTACGTCTTCCCATGACTTTGACTTTGTGTCTGTTGCCTTCAGGTAATAAGTTATTGCGTCAAAATCTATCCCTGAAAGATTTGCGCCCCATTTTGGCATTGGCTTGCTATTGAATATTTTAAGCGAGCGGACGCGGAAGTCTGTCATCCATTGCGGCTCGTTTTTTATTTCGGAAATTTTTCTCACTACTTCTTCTGACAGGCCTT
>DATDTP010000028.1:0-2160 GCA_035290775.1 archaeon
CTTCTTTTTCAAATTCGCTCATACTTGTAGGTTTTTACAGCATTGCGTTTACAATACCCGTGCTGTTCATCGTGTGCATAACAGGCCATTTCACAGCCCATAAGAGAGCAGAGTCCTGGAAGCATAAAAACCGCGAAAAAATAAGGCTTTTCACGGGCATGATCTTATTTATTTCAAGCGCGTTTATAATATCAAATGCAATGGCATGGGCGTTTTCATACGTCTTGGAGGCTGGCATTTTAATTTTTGCCGTTATGCATATCGTAAGCAAGGCAGAGGTTTACTCTTCTTTGCGCAGGAGCAAGTGATTTGATGAAAGTTATAAAGCGAAATGGCAGGACGGAAGATTTCAGCAAGAAAAAAATGCTGCGGTCGATTGGCGCTGTGCTGCATCATGTTGGCGTTAATAACCATGCAGTTGATAATAAGATACTTAAGGATGTTATTAAATCAGCTGGACGGACAGAAACAATTCACTCTAAACAGCTGCGAAAATATGCGGGTGAAGCGCTTGCAAGGAATAATTACAGGCAGGCGCGCGAATTTTATGACATGGGATGGGTTCATTCAAAGCCCGTTGACATAAAATATGTCATAAAAAAGAACGGCAAACCTGAAAAATTCATGCCTGAAAAAATATTCAGGTCTGTTCACAAGAGCTTTAGGAAGTCATTTAGAGAGAACCGCAATGCCGAATTTGTTGTACGGGAGATCATTCATGAAATCAGCAATAAAGACAGCATGCTTATGCACACCTCTGATATAAGGCATTTGACGGAACGCGCGATGCTGGACAGGGGGCTCAAGAAAGCGGCAAAACATTATGCGATGCACAAGTATACATGACCAATGATAGCGCAAGAAATGCATATTTTTCTGGAAAACAATTCATATGACATCATGGCACAGCCCTTTGTGCAACTTATACTATGTCATGCTGCAAAAAACCTATATAAGCAGTGCTGTAGCAGATTAACAAAAATGGATATAAATTTTTACTGTTCAGCAGAATTCACAAACATTCTTTTTTGAGCTTGTTTTCTTTTTTGCTTTTGGTTTTGCCATAATATTTATTATGTAAACTTGGTTAAATAGCTCTGTTGCATCCATATGAAAAAACATAGCCACGGCTATTGATATTTATACTGGAAATCGCCAATACAATTCATGCGATTGCGTTTGCTGTGCTTACTTTCCATAGTTTTTCTGAGCATTGGCATTGCGAACGCCCATGAAGATGAACTACTGCAGGATATTGATATACACCTAACGCCTGAACAGGCTTTTCAGAATGATGCAGTGGCTATTGAGGCTTATATTGAAAAAAACAGCACAGCGCTGACCGGATTCTCTGTTTCTTTTGTCGTGGACAAACATGACGTAGGGCTAAGCGAAAGAATTGAAGCAACAGAAAGGGAACCCGGTCGTTATGTGATTAAATATGAGTTCAAAAATCCAGGGCCTCACGAGGCGCATATTGAGTTCGTATATAATGGTGAAGCCGTAAGGAAAACATTTTATATAGAGGTCGAAGGCAGCGAAAATGCTTCTAACTATTTCATCGGGCTTGGCGCAATTTTCTTGGTATTATCTGCAGCTTATTATTTCCGTTCGAGAAGAGCCAGAGCAACTGTTTTCCTTGCCATAATTCTTCTGCTTGTTACAGGGCTTGCTTATTCTGTTTATGATGTTTATGCCACTGGCGCTGCCGAGAGAGGCGTTGTCGTCTGCACAGATGATGAAGGAATGACGCCAGGAGCGTCTGGTCACACTTGCTATTGGAGCGCTCATATTCATGCGGAAGTGAATATTGACTTATGCGGGGACAAAAGCTATAGGTTTGCTGTAGAGCAGGGCAGATTAGACGGTCCGCACACGCATGAAGAGAGGAACTTGATTCATTTTCATGAAAGACTTATGATTGACCCCACTACAAGAGAAATACTTGACACACGGCTTCTGACATTGGGCGCATTTTTTGATGCAATGGAAGTTCCTTTTGACAGCGATAAAGCGCTTGATAAAAATAACGGGGAAACATGCAATGGCAAGCCTGCGACAATGAAAATGTTTGTAAGCAAAGATTGGAACAGGAACAACCTTGGAAAACCTATTGCTTCTTTCAGGGATTACATATGGGAGAACGGGGACGTAATAACT
>DATDTP010000029.1:0-4739 GCA_035290775.1 archaeon
ATCTTTTCTTCTGTTTAGCATCCATAACGGCAACGATCTGTTACCGTCGGTGCTTTGCCCAGATTCTTTTACAAAATTTTCTATTTTTTTCAATTCTTCTGGCGACAAAGAGCCTATCTTCTTTTTTCCGTCCATATTAAGCGATATGCAGACAGAATGCGCAAACATGAAACTTATGCCTTTTATCCTTCGCAACGACCTTTGCAGCGCCAAGTCTCCAGGCATGTCTGTTGATAACAGACGTACTATTTTCCTTGATTCGCTTCCAGGAGAGTGTTTTGGTAATTCAGCCATTGCTTCACCTTATTCACATGCATTTATTCACTTCTTTAATGCGCGAAAAGGTTTAAAAAGCGTTTTTGACTGCTTAAAAACATTTTATTTGATATTTTAGTGACGACTATGATAAAAAAAAGAAGAAAATATCGTTTACGTATGGGGACGTGACCATGGAGGGTCATTAATGTCAGGTTTTCTAAATGCCGCTGAAAGGCTATCAGGTCAAGGATACGATATTTCTGCAACGCCTGGCTCTGTTCTCAAATATATTGAAATTTCTCATCGCGCGGGTTATACAATGCGTTTTGGGATTTCGCCAGAAGGCGAGGAAACACCTGTTCATAAAAAAGACATGGAATTTTTTAGAAAATTTATTTAGTGAAAGCTGTTAAAATGGCTCTGTTGCAATGCTTAATTAAAACATAGCCGTGAGACGTATTGCCAAGTTGGAATGCCTCTACTTGACGTATACGCAACAAGCGTATACGTCTACGGCTATGTTTTACCATAGGATTTCAATAGAGCCATTAAAATCATCTATTTCTACCTGCACAAAGAAATATGTTTTATGAGGGTAACAGACGTGATGTCCGGCAAGCCTATAACTGTCACAAGAAGCCATACATTAAACCATGCGCTCGACATAATGGCGAAGCACAATATAAGAGAATGCCCTGTGATACAAAACGGCCGCCTGCTCGGCATGATATCTGAAAGCGATATAACAAGGGCTGCCGATGTTTACAACAGGATAAATAAGATAGACGACCTGCCATTTGCGCTTCTCATGGCCATAAAAGGCGATTATGGCAAAATGAAAAAAAACGTCAGGCAATACATGAACAAAAAAGTCCATACAATAATGTCTAAGCAGCTTGTCACGGTTTCTCCTGAAGACGACCTTTACAAGGCGATGAGGCTAATAAACAAGCATAATGTAAGAAGCCTGCCTGTCGTGAAAAACAAGAAGCTAGCGGGCATAATTTCCAGAAGCGATATTATAAGGGCAATGGCTGGCTAACTTTCTTTACAAGAAAAATATTATTATTAAAATCACCAGTTGCAATTATAACTATGAAACTTCTTCTGACGTCAGGCGGGATCATGAACAAGTCAATAGAAAAAGCATTTTTGGAGATGACTGGCAAAAAGCCTTCTGACACAAGGGTCGCTTTTGTGCCGACAGCAGCTAACGTGGAAGATGGCGACAAAAGATGGCTTGCTGAAGACCTTGAATCGCTTGTCAAAATGGGCATCGGCACAGTTGACATTGTGGACATATCTGCACTGCCAAAGGATATATGGAAAAAACGCCTCGTGAAGGCCGATGTTCTGGAATTCGGGGGCGGCAACACTTTTCACCTGCTTTACTGGATAAAAAAATCCGGCCTTGGCAAGATACTGAAAGATTTATTAAAAAATCGCCTATATGTGGGAATAAGCGCAGGAAGCATTGTTACAAACCCTGACTTGCTGTTGTCGACATCAGAGCCCTTTGACCCCCAGTTTTATTCGAAGGAGATCGGCAAAATAAGCGACAGAAAAGGCCTTGGCTTTGTAGATTTTTACGTAAGGCCGCACATGAACTCAAAATATTTTCCTGACATAACACATGAAAAAGTCAGGTCTCTTGCAGAAAAAATAAAAGCGCCTGTTTACCTTATAGACGATGAAACGGCAATTGCTGTTAAAAACGGCAAAATAAGCATAATATCAGAAGGAAAATATCACATTTATAACAAGTAATAGTAAAGAACATTAATTTTGGAATATTATTTAATGTTCTTTCCATATAGTAGATTGTTGCTAAAAGTTCCATTATTATTACAATCTACTATAATTTATCTTATTTTTGCCCATTTGAAGTTTCTAGAATCCCTGCCCATTTTCATATTTTTCTCGCACTTGCTTGAGCAGAACGACTGAACGCGACCTGTATTCAAGACGTACATCTTTCCCGTGCCTTTTTCAATGTCTTTTGAGCAAAACGTGCACTTCATATAAAATCCCTTTTGTAAAAGGTATTTGCATTCCCCAAAACATGTGGGTCTTGCAATACCTTGAAATCAATATTACTTTGAAGGTCTTTTAAAACTCCAAAGTTTTGTGAATGTCTGCATTCACATATGTCGGCTTTAGCCAACAAAATGGAGTTCTTAAAAACTTCCCATTTGAATATTACTTTATTCATCTTTACTGTTAACTTTTTATACCGTATTTTTCCCGTGTTTTTCTGGCATGTTCAACGGCTTGTATTTTAGTTGATTCTTGTACAATTTCGTCCTTCCACGTCACAAGACTTTTTATTTCAAAAGTTTCGCACATGGGAAAGGGCTGTTCTGGATAAATATGTAAAACTTTATCCATTTCATCTTTGCACACGTATTGGAAATGTTCTTCTGGTCTGCCACTATAAACGTGCTGTGATATAACTTCTTCGAACACAAATGTCTTACCATCTACTATTGCACTAATTGATTCTATTGGGTATGGATATGTTCTTGCCACACTCATCTCCTGCCGAAGCCGCCTACAGACTCCATTTCTGTTTCTCTAAGCATTACAATGTCGCCCATTTTTATAGGTCCCATGACGTTTCTCGTAAGTATTTTTCCCTTGTCTCTTCCGTCAATTAGCCTGCATTTTATCTTTGTCACACCCTTTGCGCCTGCGCGCCCAAGGATACCAATAACTTCTGCTGGTGTCTCATCATCTGGCATAATAAATCACTCGCGTACGACAAACCTAAGGTTTTTCTTTACGCTTAATCTTTTCCTAGGTGTCTTACAAACCTTCAAATCAACTATTATTTGTAAACCTTACCTTCAATTATTATATTGTTGCTCATTTTGGAATTATTTAAGAGCTGTAAGGCGGTCTTTTGCTTCACCTGCTTCAACAACTGCAATTGCTGCTGTTGATACGCCAAGACCTGCAGATCTTCCCAATTCATTCTTGGAAGGAACCTTGTACAATGGAATTTTCTTCTCATCACACAACGGCTGCAAGTGCATGACAATTTCAGGTGGATCTACGTCATCTGCTACGATAACAAGCTTGGCTACTCCGCGCTCGACGGCTTTTGTAGCCTCATTTACGCCTTTTCTTATTTTTCCCGTGTCTCTTGATATTTCTATTATTTCCAAAATGTCCTCTGGTTTTGTCATTGGACAACCTCCACTTTTTCATGAACAACGTTCATGCGTGCGGCCAAAGCTTGACTTTAGCCAAACACTTCAGCATAAGTATAGATACAAAATGTATTTAAGCATTTACATACGAATGATAGGAGCTGATAAGCATGCGAAGACAACCAACAAGCAAATTTGTAAAGGTCAAATGCAAGAAATGCAAGAACGAGCAGATACTGTTTAATAAGGCGGCTATTGTTGTAAAATGCCTTGTTTGTGAATCTGTGCTAGCAGAACCGCGAGGCGGGCTTGCTGAAATACAGGCTCCTGTTGTAAGCGTCATGGATTAATTACGCGCTTCTTGAACGATCCCTGATATCTTCTTCAAATCGTAATCTAGATAGGTAAGATAAATATTGTCCTTTTACAACAGGCTCTTCTCTTTTGCGATTTTCCATATCATCAAAATCTAGATAGCCGGTTTCGCCTAAACCTGGCATTGAACTAGCTATTTCAAATCTCAATAATGTGTCTTTTAATTCTCTGTACTTAACAACACGACCGTTTATGTAAGTTCTAAGGGCTGAGTTAAGCCCTTCATCAGAAACGACCAACATCCTTCCATCAACCTTTACACGATGGTCCATAATTATTCTTCCCGCGCGAATATTTAACCGTTTCTCTGCAATCCTTTGTATGGTAAGAAAGAGAGGAGACCCTTCGCAGGGCGAGCTTGTTGTATGCACAATAGTAAAGGTCAATCCTAACTCTGCTTTTGCAAAACTTGACGAGTATCCAAACAAGGAAGGAATGGTTCACATATCAGAGGTGAGCAGCGGATGGATAAAGGACATAAGAAATCACGTCAAGGTGGGCCAGTCTGGCGTCGGAAAAGTCATGCGCATAGAAGGCAGCAATATATCATTGTCCTTGAAAAGGGTTGACAAAAATCAGGAAAACAACAAGCTGAAAGAATACAAGCTAAGCCAGAGGGCCGAGAAGCTTCTGGAAATAGCGGCCAAAAAACTCGGCAAGAGCATTGACAAAGCATACGAAGAAGTTGGTTATATTTTACAGGAATCTTTCGGCTCACTGTACGAAGGATTCAAGGCAGGCCTGAAACACGGATCGCTTGAAAAAAAAGGCATACCTGAAAAATGGGCGCAAATCATTGAAGAACTGGCAGAGAAAAACATAGAACAAAAAGAGTTTGAGTTTAAGGCAAAAATCATGATAACGAGCAATCAAGGCGACGGGATAGACGTAATAAAAAATATCCTAATGGCAGCAGAAAAAAGCGGGCTGAAAATGCACTACATCGCTGCGCCA
>DATDTP010000030.1:0-15996 GCA_035290775.1 archaeon
GCTTGCCAGTACAACGTGACTCAGACAAACGCATGCGGGCCAGACGGATGGTATAACTTTGGCAACGTAGAAGGATTTGATGATCCAGCATGTGAGAACAGGGATTATTTCTGCCAGGACGCAGGGTTGAACGATACATGCACGTATAATATTACACAGTCAAAAGACTTTGATTATTTGGACTCATCATCTTGCCACGACGACTCTATAGCAGACGTAGATTTCTTTTGTACTAGCGAAGGAAAGCCTAATTATACGCTTGTAATAACAAGCTGTGGAAATGACTTTTACGAATATGCGTGCCCATTCGGCACTTCGCCAGGTGACGACACAGGCAGAAGATTCCACAACTCAACATGCCAGGATAGCGCATGCACAGAAATAGTTGGAGATTGGGAAGTGTATGAGATTTGCACCAGTACAGAAGCGTGTTTCTGGGACGGCCAGGGCAATGACGACCAGAATTATTTCTGTAAAGAAATAACCAACTGCACAGATGCAGACAATGATGGCCATAATGCAACAAGCAACTTATGCCCAACAGGCGATGACTGCAACGACGCAAATCCAAACGTTCACCCAGGCGCAGCAGAAATTTGCAACGGAATAGATGATAATTGTAATAATTTGATAGATGAAGGTTTTGATGTAGGTTCTGTATGTGTAGAAGGCATTGGCGCATGCCAGGATACAGGCGTTAAGATATGTTTGGAAGACGGCTCTGGGACAACTTGCGATGCAGACCCAGGCCAGCCAACAAATGAAACATGCAACAATATTGATGATAATTGCAACGGCCAGGTAGATGAAAACATCTGCGGTGTAAACAATCCGCCTGAAATTCATGTCGATTTGACGCCTGATAATCCAAAAGATTCAGATGACTTGGTATGCTACGGCACTGCATTTGATCCAGAAAACGATACATTGACTGTAACATTCAGGTTTACTGGCGATTACACGGCAAATGGAACGGCTACAAAAGTAAACGGGTTCTGGACAGCTACCGTGCCTGCAGCAGAAACATTTGTTGGAGACAGGATAACATGCATAATGACTGTTACAGACGGATTTGGAAATGATACTGATTTCGATTCAGTAATAGTAGGCAATGGAACAAATCCATGCGTTGACAATGATAAAGATGGTCACTTTGCAATAAGTTTGGCTTGCCCTGCAGGCGACGATTGCAATGACAACAACCCATCAGTATATCCGGGCGCTTTGGAAGTATGCAACTATGCTGACGATAACTGTAATAATTTAACCGATGAAAACTTTGATGTCGGGCAGTTATGCACTGCTGGAATAGGCGCATGCCAGTCAACCGGCGTCAAAGTTTGTTCTGCAAACGGCTTCAATACTGTCTGTGATGCTACACCAAAGCAGCCGACAACAGAAGTATGTGATGGCTCTGACAACAACTGCAACGGCCAGACAGATGAAGGATTGGGTACATTATCATGCGGGTTAGGAGCATGCCAGAGAACAGTTAATGCTTGCGTAAGCGGACAGAATCAAACATGCACTCCTGGTCAGCCATCAGCAGAAATATGTGATAATGCTGATAATGATTGTGATGGCCAGGTAGATGAAAACGTCTGCAGCGTAAACAATCCTCCTGAAATTCATGTCGATTTGACGCCAGATAATCCAATTGACAATGATAATTTAATATGCATAGGAACAACATCAGATCTTGACAATGATACCCTAACAGTTACATACGTCTTTACAAATGGTTATTCTGCATCAGGCACTGCCACCCAAGTAAGCAATAATGTTTGGAGGGCAGACGTTCCTGCATCAGAAACTTCAATAGGCGAAGTAATAACATGCACAATGACTGTGACAGATGGATTGAGCAACGACACAGACTTCGATTCTGTAATCATAGGAAATGCCACGCAGAACTGCACAGATGCAGATCATGACAACTACAACGCAACGTCACAATTCTGCAGCAATGGAAACGACTGCAATGATCAGAATCCAAACGTCCATCCTGGTGCAGCAGAAATCTGCAACAATATAGATGATAATTGTAACGGACAGGTTGACGAAGGCTATAATAAAGGCCAAACATGCTCTGTGGGAACAGGAGCGTGCATGAATACAGGTGTACTCGTATGCAACCAAATAGGCAATGGAACTGTCTGCAACGCAACAGCCGGCCAGCCTTCAACAGAAGTATGCAATCTAATTGATGATAACTGCAACAACCAGATAGACGAGGGTCTTGTTTGTACGCAAAACTGTACAGATGCCGACAGCGATGGATTCAACGCAACGTCACAATTCTGCCCGACAGGCAATGACTGTAATGACCAGAATCCAAACGTCCATCCTGGTGCAGCAGAAATCTGCAACAATATAGATGATAATTGTAATAATTTAACAGACGAAGGCTTTAACAAGGGTGAAGAATGTTTTGCAGGCACAGGTGAGTGCAGAACGAATGGAACATTTGTTTGCACGCAAGACGGGTTATCAACATCATGCAATGCGGTTCCAGGCGTGCCTTCGCAAGAAATTTGCGATGAAAAAGACAACAACTGCAACGGTCAGGTAGATGAAAACAACGTATGTGTTATAGATCAGTGTGTCGATAATGATGAAGATGGTTTTGATGCAATAAGCGATGTATGCCCAACAGGAAATGACTGTGATGACAATAATCCAGACATTCATCCAGGTGCAGCAGAAACCTGCAACTATATAGATGATAATTGCAACGGTCAGATAGATGAAACATTTGACGTTGGCAACACATGCTCTGCTGGAACAGGCATATGCGAAGCTGTGGGTATAAAAATATGCCTGAATGACGGATCAGGCACTCTATGCAACGCAGTCCAAGGCGAGCCTTCAGAAGAAGTTTGCAACGATCAGTTAGATAATAATTGCAACGGATTAACAGATAATGAAGACCCTATATGTGAGCCTTCAGCCTGCATACCATTCACGTTGGTCAGCACTTTCAAAAACGGTTCATCATTCAATGATGCTGTATTAAGGTCACCGGGCGAAGATCTTTCGGTCAAAGTAGATGTTCCTACAGGACGCTTGATCTTGAATGCAATAGTGGATATATCTGGTTTGCCTTTGTCAGCATCTGAATCAAGCAATATTGACGTAGTAATTGTTACGGATAATTCTGGAACAATGAGCGAAGGCTGTTCAGAAGAAAACATGACATGCAAGATAGATTATGCAAAAAATGCAGACAAACAATTAATCGACAACATATTGTTGTCGTCAAATAGCAAAGTTGGTCTAGTTTCATTCAAGAAAAATATAACAAATTTCATGCTTCTAACAAACGACAAGACAGCATTATTCAGCCAGATCGACACATACACGGCATCGGGCACTACATGCATATCATGCGGATTAGATAAAGGAACTGAAATCGCTTCAGCGAGCACGAAGAAAAAAGTTATGATACTTATTAGCGATGGCGAAGCAAACAGGTGTTTATCTGGGTCATGCACCACAACAAACGCTAAGAATGAAGCAGTCGCAGAAGCAGAGGCAGCATTTTCATCAGGAATAATAGTTCATACAATAATAGTTACAGACACCCAGATGGATCCGTCAACAATGCAGAGAATAGCACAAGCAGGCGGCGGAAATTATTACACAGCTTCTTCAGCAAACCTTTCTGAGGTGCTTCAGGACATATTTGAAAGCGAAATAGTGTCAAGTCCTGAAAATGTTGAGTCAGATATCGGAAATGACGGAGACGTACAATTCATGCAAGAAGGCATCTTCACAAGCAGGGAAACGATTAACTTCACGCAAGAACTGAAGCAGCTGCTTTCAGCATGTACGCCGGTCAATGGGATATGCACAATCGACATAAGTACGCTGTCAGATGCAGTAGGAATAGTAAGATACGATCGCCTTAACATTACAGCATGCGGTTTCGCAGTCAATCCCGTATGTTCACAAAACTTAGACTGCGGCCAGGACACGGCAAGCGAGTGGTCAAGTTATGTATGTGATTGGGAAAACGTATGCGACACAGAAGCAACATGTACAAGGCAAAGATTTG
This sequence comes from archaeon, assembly GCA_035290775.1. Lineage (GTDB taxonomy): Archaea > Aenigmatarchaeota > Aenigmatarchaeia > GW2011-AR5 > GW2011-AR5 > JACQNW01. The sequence goes on from DATDTP010000030.1 coordinate 4,058, forward strand.
TTGTTAATAATATCTGCAACAACCCTGGCTTAGACGTTTCTTTCTGCAGCACGGAAGAGTTTGCTGAAAGAGCGTCTATTCAGAGTGAGCGTTTTGCAGATCAAACATGCACGCTGCACGTTTTGATTTCAGAAGTCTTTTACGACACTCCAGGCGCCGATTCAGATGAGGAATGGGTAGAACTTTATAATCCAACAAATAATGCTGTAGACTTGTCAACATACACAATAAATGACGGAAGCAGCTCTTACCAAATGCCGCAAGGGACAACAATACAAGCCGGTGGGATATTAATAATTGCCAGAGATTCTGCAGGGTTTGAAGCCCTTTACGGTTTTGATCCTGATATTACAGGATTCACGCCTAGCTTGAACAACAATGGAGATCATCTTATATTGAAAAATGGAAATGTAGATATTGACATGGTTGCATGGGAAGGCGGCTTTGGCAATGCATTTTCATCATGGTCGCTAAATGCAAATACAAATATTTCAATCAGAAGAACGTCAGGCGTAGATACAGATACTCCTGCCGACTGGACTGCAAGTACGCCAACGCCTGGAGTAGTGGTGATATTACCATCCCCTCCAGCAAACTTACAGGCAACAGCGTCAAATAATAACATTATACTTAACTGGACTGCTTCGCCTGATGCACAATACTACAATGTATATGTATCAGATTTTGTAAACGGTCCGTTTGAATACGCAGCCAATACAACAGCCACAACATGGACAGACTCAGCAGCTGCATTATCAAGACAAAAGTATTATATGGTGAGGTCTGTTGCAGAAAGCATTGAAGAAGCAAACATGAACAAAGTCGGCAAGTTTGATTACACATTTACAAAAAAACAAGGCAGTACAGGCAAGAACTGGATAAGCCTGCCGCTTGTCTCATCAATAACAAAAGCTTCAGAACTGTCAGCTGCATTAGGTCCTAACGTGGATACTATAAGCAGGTGGAATTCGCAATTACAGCAGTCAGAAGGCTGGATAAATGTATGGGGAGGGGTTGGTACCGACTTTACAGTAAAGCGCGGTGAATTTTACGAAGTTCATATCAAAGAAACAACAAACTGGACATTAACAGGATCTGTACCAATGTCTGAAAGCAATATCGAATTGAAATTTGTAAGCGGCAGCGGGAGAAACTGGATCGGCTTGATGATAAACACTGTTCTTGTCAGGGCATCTGGCCTGTTTGACAGCATAGGCAATGCTGCTACAATGATCAGGCGATGGGACTCAACATCACAGACGTACAATGTATACAATCCATCAGGCGGAAGCAATTTCACGGTAAAGCCTGGCGAAGGCTACGAAGTCCATGTGCTATCAGATGTAACATGGACGCCACAATAATTCTTTCTTTACTTATTTTTATTAAAATTATTTCTTTTCCAATTACGCATGTAATTCCTGCAAAACACGCTATGAATTTCGACAGACGCTTTTATAGATTTGTAACAAGCCTAATTATGCGTTCAAAGTACAGGCGAACCGACGCCACCCAACGGCGCAAAGCGTCCACACAACAAGGCGTCAAAGCCTTAGTATTAGTGCTAAGCTTCCTGATTTTCACAGTTGGTGCAGTTAACGCAGCGCACTGGATTGTAGGGTATGTCAATAACGCAACTGACTACACTCCAGCTTCAGGTCATAAAGTTTTGATTTACAAAACAAACACGTCAAATAATATAACAGTAGATATAGATTCTTCAAATGTTTTCTTTGCAGACTGCGAATTGCTGCCAACATCATGCGAGTTGGGAGATAAAATTTTCGTAAAAGTTATAGACACAGGCGATGGCTATACAACACAAGCAACAGAGGTCGTGGTTTCTGAATCTGGCTATGATACTGCGCAAAATTCCACTTTGCTTCCGCCAAGCTGCCCAAAAACAGGCCATTTGCTGACGCTGGATGCAAAAACTCAATACAGGCCGGGAGAAACAGTTTCAGTAAGCGGCATTTTAATTAATTCCTCATGCAAGCCCGTGACTAACAAGCTTGTTGCGGTCGAGGTAAAAAATTTTAACAACAATACGCCAATTTATGTTAATCAGACAAAAACTGCAGCAACAGGGGTTTTTGGAGTTTCATTCGTGCTAGCTTCAGACACTCCAAAAGCTGTTTATAGGATAACTGCAGCATCGTTTGAAACAAATTCTGCGCGCTTTTTTGATTTTGAAGTCTGTACAGACTGCGACAATGATGGTTTTTCAGGAAATGATTGCAACGACAATAATAACAGCATAAGCCCGTCAAAAACAGACGTATGCGGCAACAGCATAGATGAAGATTGTAGCGGCTCTGATGCAACATGTCCTGCTAATACTACTACCACAACTACTACAACGACTACTGGCACAACTACAACAGGAAGTAGTGGAGGCGGCGGGTCCGGAGGTGGAGGAGGAAGCGGGTCATCAAGCAGCACGCCGCCAAAAAATACAACTTCCGCATCAACAGGCAACGCACCTGCATGCAGCGAAGCGTGGGTATGCGGCCAGTGGGGCGATTGCATTGACGGCGAAAAAACAAGGGATTGTGTAGACCAGAACAGCTGCGGAACAACTGCAAATAAGCCTAGAACAACAGAATCATGTACAATGGAAAATACTACAGGAGCAGGAGCGCAACCTGGAGCCGGAATAACAGGATTAGCAATAGGCGGCGTATCAGTATGGCCATGGTGGATAATCGTAGCAATAATCATAATACTTCTGTACATATTCTTGAAAAAACGAAAAAAGAATAAAGCCAAAGGCAAACCAGAAGTAAGCTTTACGCCATCAGCTGAAAAAGTTAAAAGGCCAAGAAAAAGAACAACAAAAAGCAAAAAGTAAATTATTTTTTATAGGGTTTTTTCTTTTCAAAATAATTCAAATCGTTCTTGTAAGCCCCAGATGATGGCTTGTAAACTTCTTCCCCGCCAAAACTGAAACCTTCAGGCATGCCATAGCCAGTTAAAAATCCCCCGGCTTGAGTCTTTCCTTTCAATGTTTCCGGCACCCATACTTTGAATATCTTCTTATCATGTTCTACAAATGCGTTAACAATTTGAGATACATCTGACGATGATTCTGAACCAGAACCCACTTTATATTTCCATTCAACTGTCCTATTTTTTGCATTCAAGCAGTAAAAAAAACTATCAGTGGAGCCGAAGAAAATTTTTTCATCAATAATAAGAGGTTTGGAAATATTAGATCCTCCTGTCAAGAATTCCCATATTTTATTGCCTTCTTCTGTAAGGCAATATATTTTTTGATCGCAAGATGCAAAGTATATTTTTCCATCCACAAATTCAGCGCCGCGTCCTATCATGCCATTGCTTCTAAAGGTCCATTTTTTTCTGCCGCTTAAATCAATAGCATGCAGATAACCATTTACACATCCGGCATAGATGGACCCATTGCCACAGCCTAGTCCGCCATTGCTAATCGAGCTGCCGCAATTATATTTCCACAAAAAATTGCCGTTTTCATCAAGAGCGTATAAATAATTGTCATAAGATGGGCAAAGAAGAATAGGGGCTATTGCTTCAGGCATTTTATAAAAACTTATGTCTGTGTTGGAAACTATTTTCCTCCCATTATCCATTATTAATGGAGGTCCTATTCTTTCTCCTGCTAAAAACTTCCACAACAATTTGCCTTCTATATCAAGAGCGTATACATGTTTGTCAAAAGATCCAACAAATATTTTACCATTTACAGCGCTAGGAGCAACAGTAGAGCCTTCGCCCATTTTAAATCTCCACTTTTCAATTCCGCCTTCTGTAAAACAAAATAAATAACCAGACCCGTTTGAAACAAAAATACAGTCACCAATGCCTAGAGCCGTTGAAGCAATTACATCACCCAAGTGCTTTTTCCATATAATACTTCCTGCCAAATCAAGGCAATAAAAATACTCGTCATTAGAGCCAAAATAAATTTTTTCATTATGTATTAGCGGCGCACAAAAAGTAACAGGGCCGCCTGTCTTAAATTTCCATGTCAGTTTTCCTGTCTCTGCATCAACGGCATAAACATATGTATCAAGAGAAGAAAAATACAACATTCCATTGTAAAGGCTGGCATTCGATATTATGCCGCCGTTTTTTTGCATATTCTCAAAAATCTGGTGAAAAGTTGGTAATTTATTGCCTTCTTTTGGCTCTTCATTTTCAAGAAAATAATATTTTTTCTCTTCTTTGGCATGTTTATACTCAGACTGTCCAACTTTTGCGTAATCCATAAAAGTAATAGTATGCTAAAGCTCTAAAATAGATTAAAAAACAACTAACCATCTTCGCTGCAAAATTCTCGCTAGGACACAGCTTATAAAACTATTGTTCATATAGAACAATTGATAGATATGGAACACGCCAAAAAAATCGGAATGCTAATGATAATAGTGGCCATACTAGTAGCTGTTTTTGGAGTATGGTTAAAGGTTTACAATGATAAAATAGCAGACGTACAGTACAACCAGACAGGCACCTGCATTCTGCCTGACGGAACCTGCATTCATACAACTGCTGACTCCATTATGTATGTCGCCATAGGCATAGCAGCGCTCATTGCAGCCATTGGCTTTTACCTTATTCTTAAGAAAAAAGAACCTCAAAAAGATGTTGCTAAAAACATAATTGAAAAATCAGAAGAAAAAAATCTGTCAGAAGCGCCAAAAACCATGATGCCAGAATCTAAAAAAGTTTTTGATTTGATTAACCAGTCAAACGGCGCCATCCTACAAGGCGAACTGGTTGCAAAATCAGGCATGGACAAGGTTAAAGTAAGCAGAATACTTGACAAGCTTGAAATGCAGGGCCTCATCGAAAGGCGAAGGCATGGAATGAGCAACCTTGTTGTTCTGAAAAAAAGCAGCAAGTGAAGACCGCACTGCTAAAGGTGTAAAAATCTGCCTTTTTCTCTGAAATCAGCGTGAAACTAGTTTCATACAATGCATTATATGCTGTTTCACTCATGAAAATTGTAGTGAATGCAAAAAAAAGATGATGCCAAATGAATGAATTCGATGAAAACATTGCGAACGACATGGAAGATACGGAATCATGTAATCAGAAAACAATAGGAGAGAAAACAACAATGAAAAAAACTTCAGACAAGAAAATAATGCATGCAGAAAAGCAGATGATCATAGTAGGATTGACTGCATTTGTAGTAATAGCAGTCTCAATGCTAATGCTTTATTTCGGGTACTTTAGGTTAATCCAAAATTTTAGCGCAAAGTATGGTCTGTACTTATTATATACTGCGATATCAGTTTCAGTAATCGGCATCGGAGTCTGGCACATAAAATCCTACAGGCACACGTTCAACTGTTCTATGGGAATGATGGTTGGCATGACCATAGGAATGATGACAGGATTTTTGCTTGGAGCTATAATAGGAGCCACTAACGGCATGTTCATGGGATCTGTTTACGGAATGTTTACAGGCATGATAATAGGTGCTTTGTGCGCCAGAAATTGCGGCATTATGTCAATCATGGAAGGCTTGATGGCAGGACTTATGGGCGGTTTGATGGGTGCTATGACAACTGTAATGATGCTGAACGATAATCTTGTATTGTTCATGCCGATTTTAATTGGAAGCATCGTAGTCATAATGATAGGCATGAGCATTATGATTTACAAGGAAAGTGAAAGGGTAGTAACAAAATTTGATAAATATGATATGTTTTCGTACGTGTCACTTTTATTCGTTCTGGCAATGCTGACAACATTCATAATGGTTTACGGGCCAAAATCGCTGCTGCTTGCAGCGTATTAGGAGGAGATAACAATGGAAGAAACAATTGCTATAAAAAAGAGCCACATGATGTCTGTTGCAGGCGCTGTTTTCATAGTAGTCGTGTTTGCCTTTGCAGCGCAAGCCATGATCGCAAATGCAAATACAAGTTCAAACTACGAAAACGTAAAAGCCGCGGCTGCACCGTTGCAGGGAGAAAAGCAGGTTGTTAAGATTTCTATTCAAGGCGGAACATATTATCCAAATCCGGTTCGCTTGAAAAAAGGCATACCCGCCGTGTTTGAAATAGATACAAGCAGCGTTCGCGGCTGCTATAGAAACATACAAATACCTGCATTTAATGCAAGAAAAGTGGTGAATGACAACGACAATAAAATTGAATTCATGCCAGACAAGGCAGGAACATTCGGGTTTTCATGCTCGATGGGAATGGGAAGAGGCCAGATAGTTGTAGAAGACGAGGCTGGAAATGTTCCGTCTGCTGTTAATACAGTAGCTCAAGACATTCCAACAGGCAGTTCATGCGGTGCTGGCGGCGGTGGATGTGGCTGTGGAGGATAAGTTTTTATTTTTTCATTTTGAATTTGTATGAAAAATACGCATGAATGTAAAGTTAATGGATAGTGATTATTACGGAAGATAAATGTTTGATTTGCGAAGAAGAAAAAAGTACATCAAATACAAAATGCAAGCTTTGTGGCATGAGTACATCTGCAAATCATTACATAAAAAAAGTGATGAACGGCTACGCCGTTATTTCTTCCTTTGTTTTTTGTTCAGAAAAATGCATGGCCACATTTGACAAATTATATAAAACATCATCAGAATCGGAAAAAATTGAGTTATGCAGGAAAGAAATAATCATATGACGTGTTTATTGTAAGATGCTGCGCATGAAGAGCAGCAAAAATCATACTTTCTTCCGCCTATTTTTTTGGCAAACGATCCCTTGATCATCTCGCATCCGCAGTGTGCGCATATTTTTATTTTTGCATGTATTGCAGCTTCTATAAGAGAACTGAATTTGCTTGTCATGCCGTCAAAAAACTTTTCGCCGGATTTTGTCATGATATACGATTTTATTTTCTTTTTGCCGGTGTTATACACATGAAGGCTTATGTATCCGGATTTTTGCAATTCTTTTAGTATAGGATATATTTGGCCGGCACTGGGCTTTTTTCCTGTTATCTTTTCTAATTCAATTATAAGCTGATAGCCGTGCATTTCTTTTTTGCTCAATGCAGCCAGTACATAATATTTCGTCATGCTTTGCATAGCCATACATAGCACGATAGCTTTAAATATGTTACGGCATTAGATATATCTAAATTAGATACATTGGTTATGCAAAGCGTAATCAATGACTGTCAAACACACACCCAATTGTTTGATCTGCATAAAAATGCAGGAGGCGTTTACATGGAAAACAAAAAGAAATCTGATAATAAAAAACCTTCATGTTGTAAGTAATTTTTTTACTTTTTTAAATATTTTAAATTAATCTGTTGTGATTGAATGAGCAAAAAAAACGAAGAGAATGGACGAAAACAGACCGACGCCTTTGGCGTCAAAATACGCAGTCCTCAAACTTTCATAGTAGGCGTATCTGGAATGCACTGCGCCAGCTGTGCAAATACAATAGAAAAGAAATTAAAAAAACAGAAAGGTATTTTGTCAGCCAGGGTTAATTATGCGACAGAGAAAGCCTTTGTGGAGCATGATGATTCTATATCAGAAGAACAGATTTGCAAGACAATAGATAAGGTAGGATATAAATCTTTTCCTGAGAAGTCTTTGGAAAAATCCGATAGTAGCATTGATCATTCAGACCACATGAAAGAAACAGCAAAAGAAGAACTGCAAAAATTAAAGAAAAAGCTCGCTGTGGGAATTATAATATCAGCCGTCGTGTTTATAGGAAGCTTCCCGGAGTGGTTTCCGTTTGCTCCAAAAATACTGAACGAGCAATCGTTGCTGCTCGTCCTTGCAACAATTGTACAGTTCTGGGTCGGATATGATTTTTACCGCGGGGCAGGAATAGCTTTGCGCAACAAGACAGCCGACATGAACACACTGATAGCAATAGGCACAAGCGCAGCTTACTTTTACAGTGCAGGAATAGTTCTATTAGGAATGGAAGGGATGTTATACTTTGATACAGCATCTCTCATAATTGCATTGATTTTGCTTGGAAGATATTTTGAAGTAATAGCAAAAGGGCGCGCATCAGACGCAATTAAAAAATTAATGGGCCTGCAGCCAAAAACAGCAAGCATAGTGCGTAATGGCAAAGAAATGAAAATAAACATAGACGACGTGCAGGCAGGAGATATAGTAATAGTAAAGCCTGGTGAAAAGATACCGGTTGACGGAATCGTAACAGAAGGAGAAAGCAGCATAGACGAGTCCATGATAACAGGCGAAAGCATGCCGGTTGCAAAGAAAAAAGGCGATACAGTTATAGGCGCGACAATAAACAAATTCGGTTCCTTCAAATTCAAGGCAACAAAAGTTGGCAAAGACACAACACTATCTCAAATAATCAAGCTTGTAGAAGAAGCGCAAGGAAGCAGGGCGCCAATACAAAGGCTTGCAGATAAAGTTTCTGCCTACTTCGTGCCTGCAGTAATACTCATAGCGCTCATATCATTCGCAGCATGGTATCCAACAAACGGGTTTATTTTCGCATTCACGACGTTTGTTGCCGTGTTAATTATAGCATGCCCATGTGCATTAGGATTGGCTACGCCGACGGCAATAATGGTCGGCACAGGTGTAGGTGCAAGAAATGGCATACTGATTAAGGGTGGAGAAGCCCTTGAAACTGCCCACAAGACAGACGTAATAGTTTTGGATAAAACAGGCACGCTTACAAAAGGAAAGCCCGAAGTCACGGACATTGTAAGCCATGAAATTGGCGAGGATAAGCTCTTGTCAATAGTCGCTGCTGTTGAAAAACACTCAGAACACCCTCTTGCAGCAGCAATAATAGAAACAGCAAAACAAAGAAAACTTTCGATATCTAAAGCGACAAAGTTTCTTGCACATTCTGGAAAAGGCGTGTCAGCAGTTGTAAACAGCCAAAAAATACTCGTAGGTAACAGGGCATTCATGAAAGAAAATAAAATCAAACTGACAGATAATGATGAAGCAGAACGCATGGAAAAAGAAGGAAAGACTGTAGTTTTTGCAGCAAAAAACAAAAAATTACTCGGCATGTTAGCAATAGCCGACGCATTAAAAGAAAGCTCGCCGGAAGCTGTTAAAGAGCTAAAAAGTATGGGCAAGCGCGTAATAATGCTCACTGGAGACAATGAAAGGACGGCCAGAGCAATAGCTTCCCAGGCAAACATAGATGAAATAATAGCAAATGTCCTGCCAGGCGACAAGGCTTCCCATGTAAAGCGCCTGCAAAAAGAAGGCCACAAGGTTGCAATGGTAGGAGACGGCATAAATGATGCGCCTGCCCTTGCACAGGCAGATATTGGAATAGCTATAGGTTCAGGTACAGATGTTGCCCTTGAAACAGGCGGGATAGTGCTGGTGAAAAATGACATAATGGATGTTGCCCGCTCGATAAAACTAAGCAAATACACGATAAAAAAAATAAAGCAGAATTTATTTTGGGCGTTTGCATACAATATAGCCCTGATACCGCTCGCAGCAGGCGTGTATGGATTTGCACTGGACCCTATATTTGCTGCAGCAGCGATGGCATTGTCTTCTATAAGCGTTGTTAGCAACGCTTTGCTGATGAAGCGCTACAAAATGTAAGAAAATAAAAAAGCTTTATAAAGACTTCGTTTAATATATTTAAAAATATTTACAAACTTTGTAAAGGTTATGACAGAATGCCGCCAAAGGCAGAGGTTTTGTATAATGAGTGACGAAAAAACAAAAAAAGATGAAATACAGGTAAGCAGCCTTGCTCTAGGCGGCATACTAACAGCAGCATCTGTAATTTTTGCAGCAGCTATGTTCATATTCTTCAGCACGCCATACACAGCACCACTTGTCTTCACGGTCATGATGCTTGTGTGGGCGGCATACTATGCTGTAACTCGTAAGCAGAAGATGTCGGAAATGTGCTGCATGATGAACGGCATGATTTTCGGGATGACATCCGGTTTCTTCGTTGGTGCGCTTGTAGGCTTGGCAACATCTGACTTCCTTGTTGGAATGATTGTAGGAACGGCCGTGGGAATGATATTTGGCATACCGATAGGTAAAATGGGCGGGCCTCTTGCAAGAATGGAGGCAGTAATGGCAGGCCCTATGGGAGGCATAATGGGCGCTATGACAGGGGTCATGGTAAAATTCTTCAATGTCCAGATTTTCATGATATTTTTTGCGCTTGTAATAATATTCACGATATGGGAAACCATAAACCTGATAAAAAGCGAAGCTCCGGGTTTTTCAAAAATGTTTCTCTTTATAGGCGTAATTCTTTCTTTGCTGATAATGTCATCATCAGTTGTAAGCACATATGAATGTGGTAGTGGCTCATTATTTGGCAGCCAGACACAGCAGCCGGTAAATGCAGCGCCATCAGCAGGGATTCAAGAAATTACAGTAAAGGCACAATCTATAAACTACGAACCAAGCTCTTTCATAGTAAAAAAAGACGTGCCTGTTAAGCTTACAATACAGGCAGACAGGTCGGCAGGATGTACGCGCGCATTTGTATTTCCGGAGTTTAACATAAGGTCAACAATACCTGCAGGTAGTTCACAAACATTTGAATTCACTCCGACAAAAACCGGCACTTTTCCTTTTAGCTGTGCAATGTCCATGGCTCGCGGAACAATGATAGTGCAGTAGGGCAAAGCATGTTTGTAGTATTCAAGGAAACAAAATATAAATTATATTTTATATATTCGTTCTTAATAGTGCTATTGATAGCATCCTTTCTAATGAACATCCTAAGCTTTGTATGGCTTGTACAAGGCAGGATAATATTTGGAGATACAAATTTAATTAATGTATCATTTCTTCTGGTATTTTCGTTGCTTGCAGCATTGTCACTGACATTGCACATATACAAATATGAAAAAATAAAGAACGCTAAAATAGGAAAATCAGGCATAGGCGCAGTTGGGTTTGTGCTAGCATTTTTCACCAGCGCGTGCACTGTATGCTACCCGCTCATACTAACAGCCATAGGCATACCTGCTGCACTGGCAGTACTGCCATTCGGTGGCTTCGAGCTGCAGATAATAAGCATACTGCTTCTGCTGGCGTCTATATACTTTGTCTCAAAAGAAACAACCAAGTGTGCTGTAAAATAAATCACTTCTTGTAAGGCGTCTTCTTGCCGAAGTAATCTGAAAGCGAGGAATTGGACTTGTAAACCTGTTCGCCGCCAAACTCAAAGCCCTGCGGCGCAGAATAGTTCTGCAAAACAGCTCCTTGTATCTTTCCCCGAGTCGTCTCAGGCACCCACACCTTGAAAATCTTCCTGTCGTATTCTGCAAATGCGTTGATAAAACCACCAACCGCTTTAGCAAACACTGACGATGGTGCCATGCCTACCTGAAATGTCCATTCGACACTACGCTTGTCTATATTCAAGCAATACAAAAAACTGTCTGCAGATCCAATGTATAGCTTGTTTCCAATTATTAACGGCCGTGAAGATATGGGTCCTCCGGTAAGAAAATCCCATATTTTTTCTCCGTTCTTGTTCAAGCAATAAATTTTCTGGTCAAAAGATGCAACATAAACATTCTCGCCAGAAACTTCTGCGCCTCCAACTACCATGCCGCCTGTCAGAAAATTCCATTTTTCTTTTCCAGAAGAGTCAATGGCATAAAGCCTGCCGCTTATTGTGCCTGCATAAACTATTCCTTCATGAAATCCAATGCCGCCTGGAACGCAGCTGCTGCAGTTAAACCTCCAGAGCTCTTTCCCGTCAACTCCCAAGGCATAAAGGTAATTGTCGTAAGATCCAAAATAAACAACAGGATTTTTTGCATAAGGCATTTTGTCAAAGCTTCTTTTGTTGTTTGAAAAAATAACATCCTTGCCGCTGCATACCATGGGGCCGACAATGCGTTCGCCTGCGGCAAACTTCCATTTTAAATTGCCATCCATGTCAAGCGCATACAAATGTTTGTCGTATGAGCTTGCAAAAACAAGGCCATTCACCCCAACGACCAAGCCTGTTGCGCCA
>DATDTP010000031.1:0-4790 GCA_035290775.1 archaeon
TCTCGCGCTGCCCTTTACAGATGCAACAATGCGAAAAACCTCGTTTTGCATTTCCTTTAGCATTTCGTTCAGGTATTCGTCTTTTTCAGCAGCAATGCCGCGCGAAAGCAACTTGCTCATTTCTATTTGCAAGTCCTCACCATTTGTCTTCAAGACATGCTCCATATCAGTTATAGATTTCATGTTTTCCAGAACATACGACACTTCAGCATCAGATCTCTTGCCGCCCAAAAAAACTATCCTGAGCCATCTGTCCCAAAGCTCGCCATCAGCCTTTGCTTCATATTTTGCCAAAGGCTGATCCTTTATAACAAGTTTTACCAGGTCAAGAAAACCAATTGGAAAATTTATCAATTCCATTCATTTTTTTATGTGCGCCGATTCTTATAGAGAATTTTAAGAAATATAAGTAACTAATAAGTAGTTAAAATAGATAGCTTTAAAAGGCAAACATTACATGTATAGCAATGAGGTTCGCCATTGATGAAGTAGCAACTTACCTGAAAGACATTATAGGAAGCACTGTGCCAAAGGAGGATATTGAAACTGCGCTGAATATAGGCTATGCAGGAGCCACTGGAACGCAAAGAAATATGCCAGGGTTCCGCAGTTGTGTGACAATACTCAAAGGCCGCGGTTTTATCACTAAAAAAGGAGACGTTTACACTGTATCACAAAGCCTTTCAGAATACCTTCCACTACAACTAGATACAGAAGCAGCAGAAGTCGGGCTTTTTGTAACAGGAGAATCAAATACAACAATAATGTGATATTTATGACAGAATATGAAAACATTGTAAAAAAAGCAAACGTGGCAGTTGTACTTTCAAGAAACACAGGCCAAGTATTGACTTACAAAGAAATACGCGACGCATTATCAGACTACAGGGATGGTTTTATCAGTGACTTAACAGAAATTAACACAATGCGCAGACGCGCAACATGGTCTGATGACGTAAAATATGTATTTCCTGAAATTTCAGACAAAGAACTGATAAGTATTTTGGTTGATTTAGGAAATAAAGGCTATGTTTTACCAGGAGCAACGCAAAGAGGGTGGTACGTGATGTCAAGCATTGACGACTACATTTCAAGACCAGTGCCTGCTGACCTTGTGAAAAAAGCATTAAGAAGATATAGGCAAGAGGAATTCATGGCAGGTTTGGAAAAGCTTTCAAAGCCTAAAAAACCCACAAAGCAGTGATTATTATGCCGTCATATACATTTACACAGATGATCAATAGTCTTCCAGAGTGGAAAATACGACAATCTTTTGCAACAATGCAAAAATGTGCAGGAGACCCTGCAATACTCGAAGACAGCTGCTTGCGGGATTCAGACTTAGCTGGCTTTGCAGCCGGTGTTAAGCTTGATGACGTAGATTATGGGCATGTTGCAGACTGCCGGTTATGCACTGCAACTTCAATGTATTATGACGCCCTTGGTGCTGGAACTAAGCATGAAAGAAAAGATATCACAAACCCCGTGTACACGGACCTTCGAAAACATTATAAAAAAGAAATTATAGGCACGCACAATAGTTAACACTTCATTAGGAACAGAAACAATTAAACAAATAAGAGCTGTATTAGAGCAAAGAATGGCAGAAGAAAAGAAATAACCTATTTATCCTCCCTATCAGAATAATTAAAAATGCCTGAGCCGCACCTTCTTGATTTCTACGGCACAGAGTGCGTGCACTGCCATGAAATGGATCCGCTGGTGGAAAAACTGGAAAAAGAAACAGGTCTTGCAATGCAAAAAATAGAAGTCTGGCATAATGCAAAGAACGCAGAACTGCTCAAAAAATACGACAGGGGCTTTTGTGGTGGCGTGCCTTTTTTCTTCAACACACAAACAGGCAAATGGATATGCGGCTCAACAACCTATGAAAAATTCAAGGCATGGGCATTGGGGAAGTAACCATTTTCCACGATCAGGTGTTATAACAATGTATAAAGAACTGCACAAAAAAGACTATTTTGTTGAAACACAGTGTAAAATTGCAAAAGAAGGGAAATTAGTGAAATTAAATTAACAGCAGCATACAGGATGAGAATAGGAAACTATCGCGCATTCTACTTAATAGAAAACAGTAAAAAAACCGCAAGAGTAACATAAATAATGACAGCAGAAGCAGCCCACAAGAAATATGGGCGCATGTAATAAAACAAAAGCTAATATACAGCTCTTTCTCATGTAGATATTATGGCAAAGAAAAGCGCACAAAAAAAACCTGATAGCCTTGGAAAAGTCATAGGGAACTTTGAAGTCAGGCGGCTGGAGATATTGTCGCCAAAAGGCAAGCTTCTGCAAAAAATTGATCTGAAGAATAATGAAATAAAAAATTTCTATGAGCTCATGGTTCTCGCAAGAAAATTTGATGAAATAGCGCTGAAACTTCAAAGAGAAGGCAGGATGCTCACATACGCGTCTATACTAGGGCAAGAAGCGCAGGTAGGGGTTGCACTGGCAATGCAGCCACAGGATTGGATGTTTCCTTCGTTTCGCGAAGGCGGAGCGCAAATAGCAAGAGGAATGCCTATTGACATGCTGTACCAATATTGGATGGGTGATGAAAGGGGGCAAAAAATTCCAGAAGAGCTGAATAATTTTCCTATATCAATACCTGTCGGTTCTCAAATTCCCCATGCAGTAGGCGCAGCCTATGCAATGAAAATTAAAAATACAAAGTCAGCAAGCGTTGTGTTCTTCGGTGACGGTGCCACAAGTGAAGGCGATTTTCACGAGGCAATGAATGTTGCAGGCGTGCTAAAAGTGCCGTGCGTTTTTGTGTGCCAGAACAACAAGTGGGCAATATCAGTGCCTGTGCGAAAGCAGACGGCATCGCAGACAATTGCACAAAAAGCAATATCGTACGGCGTTGAAGGGCTGCAGGTTGATGGCAATGATATATTTGCAATGTATGAAGCAGCAAAATACGCGCTTGAAAAAGCAAGAGCAGGCAATGGCCCTACATTTATTGAAATGGACACATACAGGATGTCAGACCACACAACGGCAGACGATGCAACAAAATACAGGCCACAGAGCGAAGTAAATGAATGGAAAAGCAAAGATCCCATCCTGCGCCTTCAGATGTTCATGGAATCAAAAAAATTATGGTCTGTATTGTATGAAAAAGAGCTGGCAGAACGAGTAGAAAAACAAGTAAACGATGCTGTGCAAAAAGCAGAATCTGCAGAACCGCAAAAAACAACCGATATTTTTGATTATACATATGAAAAAATTCCAGATTCCCTGAAAGAAGAGGAGCAGTGGGAGGAAGGAGAAAATAATAAACAATAATTTATGAGAAAGTTCTTTAGTGTTCGCCTTTTCTTTGGAGTTCACAAAGACCTTTAGAAGGTATGACGCCAAAGGCGTCTGTTCATTAAAGAAAGGGATTTGTAATGAAAGTAAATAATATTATTTCTGATAGGAAAGAGGTAAGCGTAGGGGAGAACCTAGGTTCTCCTTCCGCAATGAACATAGTCCAGGCAATTAATTCTGCGCTGCACTGTGAAATGCAGGCAGATGAAAATATTGTGGTATTAGGAGAAGACGTAGGCGTGGATGGCGGAGTATTCAGGGTAACAGAAGGCTTGCTAAAAAAATTCGGCTCAGCACGCGTGATAGACACACCGCTTGCAGAGTCTGCAATTATCGGCTCAGCCATAGGCATGGCAGCTTACGGGTTAAAGCCTGTAGCAGAAATTCAGTTTGACGGTTTCATGTATCCTGCATTCAATCAGATTATCAGCCATGCAGCACGCCTGAGAAACAGGACACGAGGAAGATTTCACGTTCCTCTTGTTATACGCGCCCCGTATAGCGGCGGCATACGCGCGCTTGAACACCACTCAGACAGTCCTGAAGCCTACTTTTGCCACACACCAGGATTAAAAGTTGTCATTCCGTCCTCGCCATACGATGCAAAAGGGCTCATGATATCATCAATCCGCGATCCAGACCCTGTTATTTTTCTGGAACCAAAGAGAATATACCGCGCAATAAAGCAGGAAGTGCCGGAAGAAAGTTATGAAGTGCCGCTAAGCAAGTGTAATATTTTGCAGCAAGGGGATGACGTGACAGTCATAGCATATGGCGCAATGATTAGAGAATGCCAGAAAGCAGCAGAATTAACAGGGAAAAGCATGGAAATAATAGATGTGCGCACCCTGAAACCGCTGGATGAGCAGACAATAATAAAATCTGTAGGCAAAACAGGCCGCTGTGTTGTTGTCCATGAAGCGCCACGAACCTGCGGCTTTGGCGCAGAGCTTGTCTCAATAATACAAGAGCACACATTGCTCTCATTAAAAGCGCCCATTGAGCGCGTAACAGGCTACGATGTCATAATGCCGCTGCCAAAAATGGAAAATCATTACCTGCCAAATGCAGAGCGCATTTCTGCAGCAGTTGAAAGGATTTTAAAGTTTTAGGAAAATAGCAAATATGAAAATTTATCTTATTGCATGCGATAAGGAATTAGTAAATGCGTTGAAAAGCGATTTGGAGAAATTAGGGAGCCTTACATGCATCAAAGGATGCAAAATGCCTGAAAAAGACGTAATAGCAAAAGCAGTCGACGCAGAAATACTGGTTTGCGGGCCTGCAGGCGTCGAAAAAATATCAGAAAAAATGCTGCAAGGCATGAAAAAATTAAAGATGATTTCTGCATTGTCTGTAAGAACTCACTGGATAGACATCGAAACTGCAAAAGAACGAGGGATTAAAGTTTGCAATATCAAAGGGGCAAATTCAGAATCTGTGGCAGAGCATGCATG
>DATDTP010000032.1:0-19578 GCA_035290775.1 archaeon
TACGATCCAGATACTATTTATGATGGAAGCGTTAATGGAACCCAGACAAGCAGGGAAAAGATTGCTCTTGGCTGTTCTTCAATAAGCACAGAAGCTGGTTCAGGAGAAGAATTTGAAAATATAACATTTGATCCTGATGTATGCGAGCCTACATTCTACAAGTTCACAAATCCTTCATGCACGTTTACGGTAGATGCAGATGCAAGCGGGCCTATAGCAATATATTGCAGGGCGTTTGATGGGGAAATGTGGAGCAAGGAAGAAATTCCGATGACAATAATCATAGATGCAACGCCTCCGCAGATAACAGTCATTTCGCCGGATGAGGGGGCTGTTCAACGCAAGGGGTTTTCAGTTAATGTTCATGACGCAGACGATACAGGGCTTGCATCGTGTTCGTACCGCGTTCTTGACAACGGCGTAGAAACCAAAAATACAACAGCGCGTACGTGTTCTTCTCCTGTTACAATTACAATCGGCGTTGGGCGCGACTGCCCAACCCAAGGCTCTAGCTCATGCAAAGTCGAGTTCTTTGCAAAGGACACGTCAGGAAATAACGCATCAGCATCGCGCTCGTTTTCTGTTGAATATTTATACAGCAATATTACGTCGCCGCCAGCAGGCTCTTTCCGCCGCACTAATTTTTCAGTGAGCATTATGGATACGAACACTGGTGGCGGAGGTTTTTCATCCTGTGAATATATGGTGAAAAACATTGTAAACAACACGGCAGAAACAACCCGCGACTGGACTGTAAGGACTTGTAACTCGCCTCTAAAATTAACTGCTGGCCCTGAAGCAGACTGCAAAGAACAGGGAAACAACACGTGCATAATTTATGCAAAGGCGCATGCGCAGTCCGGCTCTATTGCCATAGACGGGGAAATGGCTTCGCGGGCATTCAGCATAGATTATACTTCTCCATATTCTGAAATAACTTCTCCTGCAAGCGGCGTATGGACAAATAATAATTTTATTGTCCAGATAGCAGACTACGACCCGTCTGGCCTTGGGATATCAGAATGCGAATACAGGGTTTTAAGCAATGGCATTGAGACCGTTCCGTTCAAAAGCAGAAGCTGCAATAGCGGGGTGCAAATAATTCTTGGAAGGGATTGTACAGAAGAGCCTCAATGCACTGTCCAAGCGCGCGCATATTCTGTTTCTGGAAATATTGGGGCTTTGGCAGAGCGCAACTTCACAGTTATATTATCGAATGTTATGCTTGACGGATTTGTAACGCCTTTAGGCGCAGTGCAGTCTGACAGGGGCGTTGATTTCTCCGGAACTTTAGCGTCTTCAATAAAAATGACATTTCCTACGTTCCGCTCCTGCCCGACAACAGCAAGCATAAGCGAATGCAAATCTGCATTTTCTTCTACAGTCAACAACTGTGATCAGGATGGCAATTGCCTGTGCGGCGGCCTGAATGCATTGTCATGCAGCGCAAGGTGCAACGACAGGACAGCAGAATTTTATTTTCTTGCAACAGGGTTTTCCGGCTCAAAGCAGATAGATGTTGTATCGTCCATAAGCAGCGTAGAATGCCCGACATTCAATATAGACGAGTTGAACGGGTGGATCCAGCTTTTCGAAGAAGTTAGGCAGCAGGTGTTTATAATGAAGCAGCAGGCTTACACGCTTTATCTCCAAACCCCGAACAACACTGACCTGCAATATGCAATTTCAAAGCTGACAGAAGCATACGGCCTTGCAGACAATCATATAACAAACATGACAATTGTTATGCAGGATTTAACGGTTCCAAAATCACAGTCATTGATGCAGAGGTCTGTAGAAATTAATCAGCAGATATTGGGAATATTAAACAGCATATGCACGCAAACAACAATATGTTACCAGCCTGCAAATTTCACATTATCTATAGAAACGCCGCTTTCAGCTCGTCTTGGCGAGCAGGTTGTTGTAAATGCAGTGCTTTTGAAAAAAGGAACCTTGGACACGTACAATAAAATATCGTGCAGCATTACGCCGCCTTCGGGGCCTACAATATTTTATGTTACAAAGTGCACCAAGATTCCTGCAGATATGCAGTTCTACATGAATATGACAAACGAAACCATTGTAAATGCCAGCCAGCCCGGCCAGTATTCAGTAACATGCAGCGCAACAAATTCGTTCATAAATGACTGCAGCATAACGTTCCCGATAGAAACAAAAACGCGGACGTTCGTGTCGGTTCCGCCAATAGATTCATACATAACAAGCGTGTCTCAACTTCCGCCTTCAGCAACCAACGGCTCCTCTGTGAGCATAGTTGTAAATGCAAGAAATCCGGATGATTTTGACAGGTTTGGTTTTGCAAGCTGCACGTTTGCAAGGCCTTGCGCTGGTGCGTCTTGCCAGAGAAACGAATCTGTTTCAGCATGCGAGCGCATTGGCGCGAATGAGTCAAAAGACTTTTCTGTAAGCAATGTTGTTGACACAGTGGGCACATGGACGCTTGAAAGGTGCGTTTTGAATGTGACAGCAAACACAAATTGTGCGCTGTCTAGGACACATAATACATCTTCAATAAATGCAAAAGTAAATGTCACAGGAAATCCTTTGGCGATAATTGCAATAACGCCGCCTTCAAACAATCCTGCAGTCAATAGCACGGCTTTGACAAGAATAACGCTTGAAAATTTTAACTCATCTGCGTCTTCGGCTGCAGTAGATTGTGTATACGCCTCGCCGTCATTTACTGCTTATCTTAATTCTTCTGATACGGTAATAGTGCCGCCGTTTAATTTTGACACCCATGTTTCTGGAAAAGCGGCGGCAAACGTGTCTATTGTTGCCAACGAGTTAGGTGTTTGGACATTGACAAAATGCAATGCGTATACAGGCAGCAATAACGATGAGAAAGAGATTAATGCGACATTTGCGGTTGGTCCTCCCTTGTCAATTATATCAATATCAACGCCTGGAAGCCTGTCGGAGAACAGCAGCGCCAACGCAACAATAAACGCAGCAAACCTGAATTCTTCTTCTGTATCTGTTTATGGAAAATGTGTTTATCTGTCGCCGTCAGGCGGCAGGCATAATGTCACATCCCAGAATATTACAATATCGGCATTCAACAAGTCTTCAATCATTATATCTAAAATAGTAGAAGAGCCTGGGGAGTGGAATATTGAAAGATGCAGCTTGTACAGGTATCAAAATGCATTTGTTGAGGAAAGGACTGTGAACGCAAGCTTTTATGTTGGGCTGCCGATTTCAATAAACTCTGTTATAACGCCTTCATCTGTAGAAGTAGGCGCGCATGCGGTTACGTCGATTTATGTTAAAAATTCAAAAAGCATACCTTTGATGGTGGTTGCAAATTGCTTGTACAGAACGCCTTTGTTTGTTGGAAAAAATGTTTTATCATTGAATGCAACAATACCCGGAAGGGGTGGAAACATAACTAATGTTTCTTACACTGTAAATGAAACAGGCATATGGAACGTCATAAGCTGTTCCATATCTCTTGTAAACGGGGCGCAGCAGGATGAAAAGTTTCCTAATGCGCAGTTTGCAGTAGGGCTTCCGCCTGCGGTTTGCGGTAATGGTCAGTGCGAGCTAAACGAAACTGTTACAACATGTTCGCAGGATTGCAGGACAAGCCACGTTGTTTGCGGCAATGGCCAGTGCGAAGCAACAGAAACCAGCGCTTCCTGCGGCATAGACTGCAGCTCAAACGCGTGCACAACAAATGCAGACACGCCTGGAACGGACGACAGATGCAAATGCCAGAATTCAGTTGTGGTTGCATGCCCTGTAGGTTACATGTGCGTAAGCCACAAGTGCGAGACAACGGCGCCGCCGCCAGAATGTGCAATTGACAGCGACTGCAGGGGAGGAGAAATATGTGAAAATAACGCATGTATACAGGCGCAAAGCTGCTCAAGCAGGATTGATTGCACTGACGGAAGAGTATGCCTCTCAGGAAAGTGCGCATCCGCTTCAACATCTCAATGCACATCAAGCAGCGACTGCCCTTCAGATAAAATTTGCGAGTCGGGCGTGTGCACGCCTCAGCCTATCCAGCCGCAAGGGATAGATTCAGGCGTGATATTTTTCATAATAATTATAATAGCCGTGATAACAATACCAATAATAATATTCACGTATCTTAGGAGGACTGTAGATGAGATCTAAGGGGCTTGCACTGCCTGTAAACATACTTGTAATCATGATAATAGTTGTTATCGTATTGGTTACTTTGATTGCAGTATTCATTGGCACATCGGGCCAGAATATCAATACTACAGATGCGAATAAAATATTCGCGCAGGGCTGCCAGAAATATTGCTCTTCAGCGTCTTTGGACGAAGCGTATCTGTCTTCATACGAAATAGCCCAGAACGACAAAACATTTCTAAACGCCTGCATTTCTCTGGGTTACGGCACAACAGAATATCCGATAAAATGTTTGGATACGTGCGGGTGTGATACGACAGCAACGAGAGAAGATATAAATAGGAGGATGCAGCAATTAATAACTAAGATGGGCAACACATAGGTTATTGGTGATGAAAAATTTATTAAATAATATTTTGATACAAGGTTTGTAAAGACACCTAGGAAAAGGATAAGCAAAACGAACCGACGCGCAAAGCGCGTCAATGAACCGGAAAAACCTAAGGTTTGTCTTCCGCAAGGAATTTTATATGGCAAAGAAAAAAGCACGCGCAAGAAAACGTAGTACATACAGGCGTAACAGATACAATAAGTCTTTATTGACAAAAGAAGAGCTTTACCTGAACAAGCATGACGAAGAAAAATTAATACTTTTTGCAGCAGGTATGCTTTTTGGCATAGGCTTGTCAACAGCCATTTTAGGCGCGCTTGTATATTCTGGCCTTGTGGCAATAGTGCTCGCCCTTGTCCTGTTAATGCTTGAAGCACGGCAGGAATCAAAATAGTTTATTTTTGAATTCTTCCGAAAACCGCTCGGCTTTATTCACAAACGAATTCGAAAAGACATCCACAAGAAACCCACAACTTTAGTTGTGGGTAATCTGATGGGATTTCATAGTTTTTTGTCCATCCAGATGTATTTTCCGCCTTCTGAAAATCTCTTGCTCTTTAGGAATTTCTTTATTGCAGGGCTGTCATTGGCCCATGTGTACACATGCGTAATGCCTTTTTTCTTCAGCTCAATGGTGCAGGAATTGTATAACTTGTTTGCCACGCCTTTTTTCCGATATGAAGGAATTACAACAATGTAAACAAGGCATGCGTATTTATTTTTCATAGGTCTGTCAATGTCTTTTGTGTTTGCGCAAACAAAGCCGACAATTTTTTCATCCGCCTCGGCCAGAAGAAATACATGATTCTTGTCTTTTATTCTAAGCTTGAAATCATCCTCGTCCATGAAAGGTTCAGTGGCGCTCACCTGTAATTCCGGGGTGTTCGAGCCGATCTTGTAGAGCTGTTCAAAATCTTTTGCTGCCGCTTTCCTGATTTGCATTATAACTATTTGCATTTTATTATTTATTAGCATGACCCCAATATGTTATAATGAAACCTGTTCTGATGCTTCTCACAAATCTGTACAACGGGGAACAGGAAGATATTTTTCTGGGGCAGCAGCTTGAAAAGAAATTCAAAATTGTCATGTGCCATCCCGCGGATTGCGCGCCGCTGGAAGGCAGAGTTGATGCAATACTCATCCGCAATGCGTGGCCTACTCAGAGTTTTTTGAAAGTCTATGAGGATATGAAGGCAAGGTTTTTACGCAAGAAGCTGAAAGTTTACAACGACTTATCAGGTAGCGGAGACATAAATGGCAAGAACTACCTTATTCATCTTTTTAACCAAGGTTACCCTGTAATACCGTCCATAGATAACGTAAATGACATGAAAAAACTTCCAAAGTCCAACCATTTTCTTGTAAAGCCAAAGCACGGAGGCGGTTCAAAAGGCATAATACGCCTTGAAAAAAAGGAACTTCTAAAGCTTGAACCACATGGATATATAATACAGCCGCTGATAAGCTTTGAGTATGAAATCTCATTCTATTTTATTGATGGCAAATTTCAATTTGCATTGCGTGATAACAGACGCTCGCGCTGGACTATGAAAGAATATATTCCGCGCAAGAGTGATTTGGAATTCGCATCTAAGTTTGTTAAGTGGAACACGATGAAATACGGTTTGCAGAGAATTGACGCTTGCAGGAAGCAAGATGGTTCTTTGCTCCTTATGGAAGTGGAAGATATTGCGCCGTATTTGTCCCTGCTGGATATAAGGCGCAGTTTAAGAAATAAGATGATAAAAAATCTGATAACATCCATAAACAAAAATTGCTTCTAAAGGCATAGTATTTATCTGTTTCGTGTCAACATTACTTATGACAAGCATTGAAATAACATTTCTTGGCACAACGGCAGGCGTGCCTACTCCAAAGCGCAACCACGCGTCTTTGTATTTGAGGTATCAGAGCGAAAACGAGTTCATATATTTGTTTGACTGCGGCGAAGGCACGCAACGCCAGATATTTTCCTCTGGCCTGAACTTCATGCGAATAAATGACATATTCATAAGCCACTGGCATGCAGATCATTTTGCAGGGCTGATGGGGCTTATGCAGACAATGAACCTGGAGCGACGTGCAGCGCCAATAAGGGTATTCGGGCCGGAAGCTGCAACATTTGTTCCAAAGATAATGGATATAGGATATTTTGTTCGCAGCTTTCCAATAGAAGGCGTTGACGTTAATTTTGAGCGGCATGAATTGGCAGTGCTGCTGGACAATCCTGAATTTTACATAGCTTCTGTACCTGTGAAGCACGCAATCCCGGCAGTTGCTTACGCTTTTGTAGAGAAAGACAGGATAAAAATAGACAAGGAAAAGGCAAAAAAGCTTGGGCTTCCTGAAAAAGGGCCCATATTCAAGCAGCTGAAGGAAAAAGGAAAAGCTGCATTCAAAGGAAAGCAGGTGTCTTTGGATGATATAGCTCTTGTTGAAAAGGGGAAAAAAATAGTTTATTCGGGCGACACTGTTGCATGCAAAAGCCTGGAAGATTTGGCGCAGAACGCAGACCTCCTTATTCACGACTCCACGTTTTTTGAGGAAGACTATGAAAAAAGTTACAGGCATGCTACAGTAGAAGACGTTATCAAGATAGCAAAACGCGCAAACGTGAAACAGCTTGTACTGACACATATATCGCGCCGTTACCAGGATACTGACGAGCTGAAGGACAAGATAAAAGGCTTTGACAATGTCAGCATCGCAAAGGACTTTATGAAGATCATAGTGAAGTAATATGAAGAGTTCTGAAGGAATCATAGAATTTTCTTTCTAAAGAAAGAAAAGGCTCAATAGGTGAATTTTGTATGTTGGCAGAAATTTTATACTGGCTTTCAAAAATGTATTTCATGATAATGCCTCTATATTATCTATACACAATATTTGTGACAAAGGATACGAACACTTTCATACATGTCACGGGAATCATAGGTATACTGTTCCTTCTGTCAAACATAATATGGTATGGAAAGGGCGGGCGCTAGAAATTCTTTTTATTCTGCCCTTTGCAATGTTAAACAATGGTTGATGAATTTGCGCGCCAGGCTGCTGGCGAACCGACGCGCTTCGCGCGTCAGCCCGTTATTGACTGGCATTCTTTGCCTGTGGATGAAGTTTTGTCAAAGCTGAAATCTTCTTCAGGCGGTCTTGCAGATGAAGAGGCAAAAAAACGCCTGGAACTTTACGGGAAAAACGAGCTGAAAGAAGCCAGGCGGCGTTCTAAACAGGAAATTTTTTTAAGCCAGTTCAAGAATTTTCTCGTTGCAGTGCTCATTGCAGCCTCTGTCATCTCATATGCTTTGGGCGAAGTGCTGGATGGTTCGGCAATAGCGGCAATAGTTATTCTTAATGCATTTCTTGGATATGCTCAGGAAAATAAGGCAGAGCGGGCGCTGGAAGCGCTGAAAAAAATGGCAGCACCGCAGTCTGTTGCTCTAAGGAACGGCAAAAAAATTTTAGTTGATTCAAAAACTCTTGTTCCCGGCGACGTAATTTTCCTGGAATCCGGGTCAAAAGTTCCGGCCGATTGCAGAATTCTAGAAGAAATGAACCTGAAAATAGACGAATCTGTATTGACAGGAGAATCAAAGCCGGTAAGAAAACAGATTGATGCAGTAAGCAACGATTGCGTTGTGGCAGACCGCAAATGCATGGCTTTTTCAGGCACTGCTGTTGTTTATGGCCGCTGCATGGCAGTTGCATCAGAAACAGGAATGAAAACAGAATTTGGAAAGATAGCCCAGCAGCTGTCAGAGCCGGATGAAGAAACGCCGTTGCAGAAAAAGCTCGATGTTTTGGGAAAACAGCTTGGCATGATGATACTTGTAGTGTGCGCAATTGTTTTTGCAGTGGGCTTCCTGAGAAACAACCCTGTGCTGGAAATGTTTCTTGTGGCTGTTTCATTGGCTGTCGCGGCAATACCAGAAGGCCTGCCTGCTGTTGTAACAATAACGCTTGCAATAGGACTCATGAGAATGTCAAGAAAGCGCGCGCTTATGAGAAACCTGCCCGCTTCTGAAACTTTGGGGTCTGCGACAGTGATATGCTCTGATAAAACAGGGACAATAACGCAAAATAAAATGACCGTTCAAAAAATATTTTTCAGCGACAAGATACATGATGTTGGAAAAAAACAGGAAGACAACTCTTTGTTTGAAATAGGGGTTTTATGCAATGATGCTTCGTGGCCTGAAGAAAATTCAAATATAGGCGATCCGACAGAAGCAGCTTTGCTTGCGTCGGCAAACAAACACAGCATCGGCGACATACGAAAAAAATACAAGCGCATAAGCGAAATACCGTTTGAATCTTCAAGAAAAATGATGTCGGTTGTGTGCATTATAGACAAGGGAAAAAGAGCCATGTATACAAAAGGCGCTGTAGAGTCTGTTTTGGAAAAGTGCACGCATGTTTACAAGGATCATGGCGCTGTTAAAATCAATGACAAGGAACGCAAGCATATTCTTGCTGCAAATATGAAGCTTTCCCAGTCAGCGCTTCGAGTGCTTGCCTTTGCATACAAACACTGCGAAAGCAAGTCAGATGAGGGAAAGGAAGAAGGACTTATTTTCGTCGGGCTTCAGGGCATGATGGATCCGCCAAGGCCTGAGGTCAAGGATGCAATTTCAATGTGCACAAAGGCGGGCATAAAGGTTGTGATGATCACAGGAGATCACAGGGAAACAGCCGTTGCTATAGCAGAAGAAATAGGAATGAGTACAAAAAAAATTCTTGTAGGAACAGAGATGGACTCAATGAACGACGCTTCATTTGAAAAAATAGTAGATGATGTGTCAGTATATGCGCGCGTGTCGCCTGAGCATAAGGTCCGCATAACAGAAGCGCTGCGCAAGAACGGCCATATTGTTGCCATGACAGGCGACGGTGTAAACGACGCGCCTGCCTTGAAAAAAGCCGATATAGGCATCGCTGTCGGCTCTGGAACCGACGTGACAAAAGAAGCAGCAGACATGGTACTTATAGACGATAATTTTGCAACTGTTGTGTCTGCAGTTGAAGAAGGGCGGGCAATTTACGAGAATATAAAAAAATTTGTTTACTACCTCCTTTCTGCTAACCTTGGGGAAGTTCTTGTGGTTTTTGTAGGCATACTTATAGGCTGGCCTATTGTTCTTCTTCCATTGATGTTGCTATGGATAAATATTTTGACAGATGGGCTGCCGGCTCTTGCTCTGGGCGTGGAGCCGCCTGACGCAGGCGCAATGAGCAGGCCGCCTCGCAATCCTAAGGAAAATATACTTAACCAGAAATCGCTGATGTTCATTATTGCTGTGGCAGCGATAATGGCCTTCGGCACTCTGCTGCAATTTTATTCAGAGCTGCCAGGAAGTATGGACGCCAATGGCGTCGGTTCGCTTGCATTGGCAAGGACATCTGCATTTACACAAATAGTCTTGTTCGAGCTCGTGCTTGCGTTGTCCATGCGCTCCCAACTTCCGCTTCGCAAGATAGGGTTGCTGTCAAATAAAAAAATGATTCTGGCCATGCTGTCATCCTTTGCCCTTCAGCTTGTTGTAATATACACTCCGCTTAATGTAATATTTGGAACAGTGCCTTTGGGCTTGGCAGACTGGATAGAAATCGCAGCAGTGTCATTGTCCATCCTAGTAGTGCTTGAAGCATGGAAAACAGTGCAATGTAGGAAACGCTCTTGATCAGCAATAGTTATACTTCGTTTACCTCTAGCCTTGTGAAGCCCTGTGGTTTATACAATGTCTGATAACTGCATTCAACTCTTCCGCGCAAGTACGGCTCATATTTCTCAGGTCGCGGGAATTTTTACCTGCAATCAAAGCATCTAAAAGTCTTGTCCTTCCCCAGAAAATTTTCGGCCTTGGACAGTCTTGCAGTTTTCTTATTGCAGTGTACTCGTCCAGCATAGACGTTGGAATTATTAGGTATAGGCATGCAGGATCATAATTCGCATCATCTGCAGGCTCGAATGTTGCAGACGATATTTTTATCTGGTCCATGTACTTGGCAGCCAAGTCCCTAACTAATGGTTTCATTTTTGAAAACCTCTGCTATTCTGTTTTCGAAAAGATGTTTGAACATCATTTTTGAAAACCTCTTGTTCTTCTGTTTTCGAAAAGACATGGAAATTTCATTTCAATTACTTCCACAAGCTCTTTATCGCCGGCATTATATGGCTCCTGTCCCTTGCAAAGAAAAATGCAGCCATCAGCAGATATACAAACGAGAGCGGATAGTGCAGTTCGGGGTGCAAAAACTGGAATATAAAAAGGGCAAAAAGCGTTATTGCGCCTTTGAACGTAATCCTGAGGTTGAGCAGTATTGAAACTGCAAACAACGACTGCGCTGCTGTCAGCAGCAGTTCCTGGACCTGCCTGTGGTCTAAAACCATCGGGTGCAGTGCCCCTAATGAAATGGCGTATATCACTGGAAGCGTGCCAATAAGCAGTGTCCATTGGTTTATTTTTGAGCTTAACAGTGCGCCAAATCCAGTCTTAGGCAAAAGCTTCAATACAAATATGCATGCAACTATGAACTCTGGAGCTTCTGATGCCAAAGGCGCCAGCCACTGGACAAGGAAAAACTCGTCCAATCCGTTCAATCTTCCTGTGTTGAGCAAAGCCTCTGCAAAAGGCTCTACAACGCTGAAAATTGCAGCGGCTGCAAATACAAAGAAAAATACCGTTAGTATTCTTCGCTTGTTTTTTGAGAACATGGAAATTAGTTTTGGCGGCCCTACAAGATGCGGCTCCTCTTTGTGGGTTTTTGAGATTCTTAACATGTATCCTACGAATAGCGCAACAAATATTACAGTATCGAAAATGCTTATCGTGCCCTTTAACGGTATGATAAATGAGTAAAGGGACGCTACAAGCAAATAGCCTACCTCTACCCTGCTCCCCCGTTCAAATTCAAGCTTGCCTTTTCTTGTCTTTAGCCAGAATAGAAATACAACAAGAGCCCATCCAACGCCTATTATCAGCCTGTTGCCGCCCGTCATGTTTGCTGTGGCGTAAGCTATGTATGACGGGTCCTTGCCTGCTGTCCATGCAAAATATCCGTCCACTGCATACTCTGGAAGAACTGTAATAAGCGCAAGTATTGCTACTGCCATGCTCTTGGGTATTTCGAGCTCTGCCAGCTCAGCTCCCCATGAGAGAATAAAAGCCGCGGCAAATATTGATATGCCAAATAACAGCGCCCTAAGGACTTCTGAATGCGTGGAAAAGCCCGCAAAAATTGAGCCAACAGTGACAAGTATCATTAAGATTACAAGGGCCGAAGTTCTTTTCCCAGGCGTATCGTTTGGCACTATTCTCAGTATATCCATTCCAATTTTTTGGCAGAAGATTATAAAAAATGATCATGAAACGGCTCTTTAGGAACACTCAAAGAAAATAATGGCAGTAAATTTTGGCTACCAGAAGCATAGTCGTAGACCTGTACACATATTTGTGTACATCTGCAGAAAGCAGAGCTTTCTGAGAGTTGAGAGAACTTTGTTCTCTGCAACGGTCAGCTAGACGTATTGCAAAAGGCAATACGTCTCATGGCTATGCTTTAGCGTAGGGTTTCTAAAGAGCCTAAACAGCCTATTTTTATATGGCGCGCAGAATAATAATATGTTTCTGGAATTTGCACTGCTCATAATGGGCATTTTCATTCTTGTTAAGTCAAGCAAGGCTGTTGTAAAGTCTTCCATTATTACCGCAAAAGCGCTGGGGATTGGCGAGCTTTTTATAGGGTTTGCTTTATTGGCTTTTGCAACATCTTTGCCCGAATTTATGGTCAACATAATTTCGATATTAGATGGAGAGCCGGTTATAGGAATATCAACGCTCATAGGCTCGAGCATTTCTGATATAACGCTTGTTTTCGCGGCTATGGGCATTGTTGCATCATTTGCTATTTCAAAAAACGACCTTGACGAAATTTCTGAAATTTTGCTGCTTGCCTGCATTCTTGGAGTCTTTGTTTTTGTTTTGGGAGAAATAAGCGTTGTTTTCGGCATTTTTGCGCTTTGCTTGTTTTTTTTATTTACAAGAAAAATGGCAAAAAAGAACATGCATATAAACGGCGCCAAAAGCAAAGGCATACCTACGCTTGTCGCGCTCACGAATATCTCAAAAATAATAATATATGCATTGATTGTTGTGGCTTCAGCTTATGCTGTGACAACGTCTGCTGCGCGTATAGCGTCGCATTATAGTATAATGGAGTCTTTTATCGGCGCTGCTATTATAGGGCTCGGCTCGTCGCTGCCCGAGTTATCAGTGTCTGTGCAGGCAATAAGAAGGAAAAATGTGGACCTGGCAATTGGCAATGCCATCGGCTCGCTTATGGTAAATCTTGGGTTTGTATTGGGCATTACTGCTGTTTTCTCGCCTGTTTTTGTGGATGTAGGCACGAAAACAGCGATATTATTTATGATCGCTGCGTCTGCAGTTCTTTACGCAATGCTTAGGAGCAGAAAGTTTGACATGAAAAAATCGCTGATAATGATACTTGTTTATATTGCATTCTGGGTAACAATGTTTATAGTTGGTGTGTTATGAAATTGAAAAAATCTATCGGCAGCAAGTCGTTGATGTTTTTGGCAATTAACGCCATAATTGGCACCGGCATATTTTTCCTTCCGGCTGCAGGCGCTTCAATAGCAGGATATTCTTCTATGATTTCATGGATTATCATGTCTGTTGTAGCCGTAGGGATTTCATTATATTTCGCAGAGCTTGTTGGCATGTTTCCAAAATCAGGCGGCGTTTACGAGTATGTGAAGCAGGCTTTTGGCCCTTTTGCAGGGTTTGTTTTTGGATGGACAGCATGGATTATTGCAAATCTGACAATCGCCATGCTTGTTGTCGGGTCTATACTTTATATAATGCCTGGCGCGAATATGGCTGTTTCCATTTCGCTTGCATTGTTTTTTGTCCTGGCTTTTAATGGCATAAGCTATGCTGGAATTTCGCTTTCAACAAAGTTCCTTTTGATATTTGGAATATTGACTGTGGCGGCAATACTCATTCTAATAATGCCTGGAATGCCTGCTGTTAATCTCTCCAGCTTTGTTTTCCTAGCCCCGGTCTCCAGCGTATTTTTTGCAGTCTACATGATTTCTGAAACATTTTTTGGATGGGAAACTGTCACATACCTTTCAGAAGAGGTAAAAAATCCAAAAATCCTGCCAAAGACAATCGTAATTGCAACAGTTTTTATAGCCATATTGTCGCTGTCGCTTGTGTTCGTATCTCTTGCAATTTCGGATATAGGGCAGTTTGCAAGCAGTCAAGCCCCGCTAGTGTACATATCTTCTGTTATATTCGGGGAAGAATTTGCAAAAATTTTTGCTTTCGTTATTTTTATTCCGCTCATAGGAACGGCTGCGTCATGGATAATTTCTTCTCCGCGGCTGCTTTTTGCTATGTCGCGCGATAATTCTATAAGCAGCCGCTTCGCCAGGGTGCATAAAAAACATAGAACCCCTCATTACGCCATAATGTTCCAGACAGTTGTTACCATATTTCTGACATTGGCGGCTTTTGGCAATTATTACGTCTTGCTTTCCATGCTTATTCCAATGGTGTTCTTGATGTACGCAGCCGTAATGCTATCGGTTGTAAAGCTCAGGTTTTCGATGCCTGAACGGCAGCGAGTCTTTAGAGCTCCAATACCGAAATTAGGGCCTATAATAATTGTGGGTTTTTTCGCACTGCTCCTTGCCATATGGTTTTCCACGCCAAACGCAATTTTTACTTTTGTCATGGTGTTGATAATGATGCTGATAGGAATCCCTCTTTACATAATGGTAAAGCTAAGCACTGATGAAAAATTTACAGAAAAATTTTTTGATAAAACATCATGGCTTTTCGACCGCATGTTCCAAATATGGTATACAGATGCAGACGCGCAAAACGTCGTCTCAAAGCTTGGGTTGTCTGAGCAGTCTGTAGTTCTTGATTATGGATGCGGCGGCGGCACAACAACAAATATACTTTCGGGCAAGGCAAAAAACATAATTGCCGTTGACATTTCGGAAAAACAGATGGAGCTTGCAGTGCAAAGGACAATGCACAAGAATAATGTTATGTTTTTCAAAAATTCACAAGTTCCAGAATTGAAGAATTATTTTGACGCAGCCACGGCAGTTGGAGTCCTTGAATACGTGAAAGATCCAAAAAAAGAAGTTAGAAAAATAATTGATTCGCTGAAGAACGGCGGGACGTTTTCATTCATGTCGTTTGGAAAAGCTCTTGGATTTCCTGCGCCGGCATTTGTAAAAAACGAGGATTCTATAAGAAAAATGTTCGTGGGGCTGAACGTAGAGCTTCACATAAGGAAAGAAAAGAAGAAGTTCGCCGAATACTGGTTCATCTGGGGTAAAAAATTAAAGTAATATTAATCATCTATCTTTCTTTCCCCGAGGCTTTTGCAAATAATATGCAAAGCAAAGCCATATAGTTCTTTTCCCCGAGGGCTTTTCTTTACAAGAAAAGGGCTCACTGGTCTGTATATGGTGTGCTAAATTCAAAGACATAACTTAATTCGTTTATACCAGGATCTTTATCAAAACTAATGTTAAGTAAACATTCAAACGCCCTTTTAGGCTCGCTCGCAACAGGCGAGCAGCTAAAGTCATGTCTTTCCCCGTTTATTTCTGTCCGGAATTCTTTCATGCGCGCGCCATTGTTGAATGCATTGTCGTTTGCAAGCCTGAAAATTACGTTGCAGTCAAGCACATATTTGCCATTACGTTGTGTTAAGTCAATTTTTTTCACATTTGCATCAATTTTAAACTGTGATTTGTTTCCAACTTCTGCTTTTGTATTAGGCGTTGTGCATTCATGTCTTGAAGCAGCGCAATAGCCGCCTGATCCGTTATCAGGATTTGTGCACCAAACATATGGAAGCCAGCAGTCTTCTCTTGAAAGCTGTCTTACAGAAGATTGTTGTTGTTCTTCAAGCGCTTTTCTGACGATTTCATATTCGCTCATTGGACCAAGTATCTCAGCCGAAAGTTTTTTGCCTAGAGCGTCTCTAAGGTGTCTTACATGTTTAGCTTTGTCATCGTCTTTTCTGCCAATGCTGTTGAGAGAATTTGTTACATACAGAGTTAGTCTCTTCTTTAACTCTTCTGTAGCATATTGGCGTGCGCCATCAGGCAAATTTTGAATGTACTCGTCAAGAGTAGATGACCGCATTGCAGCATCTACAAAAACACCGCCTCCAAGCCTTCTCATTCTTTCAGCTGTCGAATAATAGTCTCCTTGAAACGGCTTTACGCCGTCCATTAAACTCATCAAAATGTAGTGCTGAAATCTCTCACGGCACGCGTTGTCTAGCGATGCCCCAAGGCTTTGTGTTCCGCAGTTTTCACTGTGTAAAGAGATAGATTGTGCATTTTCCCAATACCAAAAAGGCATATCGCCTGGAAATGTGCCGTCATTAGCAAGAAAAAAAGCTCTAGTATTTTTAAGCAGAAAACGAGGGTCGTTATAATTGCCAGCCGATAAATAGCCGTGAAGCGCGCAAATCATGTCAATTCCACATTTTTTGTTTCCTTCAAGAAGAGAGTCATATGCGCTTTTTCCGTCAAAATCTGCCCACTCAATGCCATGCATAGCTCCAAAGAAAGCTTCTTCGCCATAAGCTTGCCTAAGAGTTTTTAGCCTTTCAAGTTTACTGTCCCAGAATTCCATAGGCCTTTCAAGTATGCCTTGCATTTGGTTCGTAAGATTTAAAGCGTCAGTTTTTGATAATTTTGGTTCGGTTGTAGCAGTTTCACTATAATGCTCAATGCGTGAAGTGCTTTTGCCAATGCCATAATCTGATTTAATATTATTGTAAAAAAGTCCGACGCCCAAGCCAACAAGACCTAATCCGACAAGAAAAGCTTTTTTCAAAATATCACCGCTTTTTTCCATTGTCAAGACTTTTAATGAAATTGTCAACAGCTCGGCCTGCATGCGTTGCAGCATCGTTTGCGCGCTGCCCAGCTTTTGTTCCAGCAACATTTAACTGGTTAAGGCCTTGGATAACAGGATCTTTTGCAACCCTTTCTGCTGTTACCCGTTGCAAATAATCATCGTTTGACTGGTAAACAATAGCGCTTTCTCCGCCAGTAACAGGAGTTTTTACTTCATATCCGCGCTGCACTGGCGACTTATCTTCCAATACAGCATTATTAGCAACATCAACGCGAGGGTCGTCAACATCAACCGGTCTGCCGTTATGTACTGGTACGGTATAATCAACCATTCTTCTTCCGTCTCTGCGTTCAAACTTTCCTGTTGCAAGGTTCCTGTAAACATCAGGCACTCGTGTAGAAGCATAGGATGTTTGGCCAACCTTGATGCCTCCTGGCCTTGAAGCCATTGCAGCATAATCTAATGGGTTGTTTGGGTTGTAGCCTTCAGGATTTTGCATAAGCTGGTTGTTTCGCTCGCCTACAGCAGACGTGAAAAGAGAAAATATAAGCTTTCCTGTCATGCTTGACGTGGACAGCCGCGGCATGTTTGGAACTGCCTGGATGGCAGCGCGTGCAAATTCATCTGCCCCGTAATTATTTTTTGTTGAATCAAGAGCAGCAATAATAGAATCAGTGCTTTTTGTCCTGTCATACAGCGCACTTTCAATTTCACGGGCGGCTGGCGAAGCATTCATGCCTTGCGAATATCGCACATTGCCTGAAGCATAGGCATGCCTATTATTTAATATACGCGGTATGTTAGCTCCTAATACAATGCTGCCTGCCAGCACTACAGCAGGAAGTACAAATTTTCTGTATTGCATAAAACTATTAGTGTCGAAATGCTCTTAAGCTTTAACCTACACTCTGCTTTTAGCCGATTAAACTCTTTTTATATTAAAATGTTAATTATTAACTGAAAGTTATGGAAAAAAAATACACTGAGTCTAAAATTAATATAAGCGAAGTCAAGGGTGATGTAGACTACGGGGCTGTCATGAGGGAATTCGGCCTCGAGCCCATGTCGCCTTTTGTAGAGAAGATGAAGGCTGATAAAATAAAGCTTCCTGTGATGTATCGCCGCAAGCTTGTTATTGCACAGCGCGATTTTGGCCAGATATACAACGCAATAAAAAACAAGAAGAAGTTTGCAGTGCTTACGGGCCTGAATCCTTCAGGCACTTTGCATTTCGGAAATGTCATGTTTGTAAATCAGGCTTTGTTTTTCCAGGAAAACGGCGGGGAGGTTTTCATACCGATAAGCAACGACGAGACCTATGTTTTCAAGAAATCAGATTCAATAGAAAAAGCAACGCAAAATGCGGTAGAAGCCCTGTCAGACATGATTGCTTTGGGCTTGGACCCAAGAAAAACGCATTTCTTCTTGTCGACAAAAACAGCAAAGGTATACGAATTAGCAATAAAGCTTTCAACAAAAACCACGTTCTCCAACATGAAGGCAATATTTGGCTTTACCAATGACACTAGCCCAGGCCAGATATTTTACGGCATTGTGCAGTCTGCGCATATCTTGTATCCGCAATTGCCAGAACACCTCGGACCCTGCCCTACTGTTGTGCCAATAGGCATCGACCAGGACCCGTATATGCGTTTGGTGCGCGACATGGCAGAGCGCGCCGGCTTCATGAAGCCTTCTTCCACAAATCATATTTTCATGCCAGGCTTGCAGGGAGGCAAGATGAGCGGAAGCAAGCCAGAAACATGCATATTTCTCAATGAATGCCCTGAAACTGCAAAGAAAAAAATAATGGGCGCGTTTTCAGGCGGCGGAGCTTCGCTTAAAGAACACAGGGAAAAAGGCGGCAATCCTGATATAGATGTTGCATGCCAGTGGCTGAAATTTATGTTTGAAGAAGACGACCGTCGGCTGGAAGAAATATTTGCATCGTACCGCAACGGTTCCTTGAGCACTGGCGAAGTAAAAAACTTGCTGGCAGACAAAGTTTCTGTTTTCCTAAAAAATCACCAAAAAAAGCGAGCCGCAGCGCGAAGCGCAGCAGCAAAGATAGTGGATAGTCAAAGTTGAAAATCAAATGCCCGGCCTTAGGAGCAGCAATTTAGGCGCTTTTGGACCTTCGCCTAGTGAAATAACAGAATGTGCGTATGCTCCTAAACTGCTATTTCTCGGGACTTCTCTGTCGTCCACAAATGTTCTGTTTAAGCTTCCTTTATCATAAACAGTATAACCACTTCCAGTCAGCGTTAGTTGCGCATGAGTTCTTGAAACACCAGGTGCGTTTATGCATATGCCGTTTTTGCTGTCTCTGCCAATATCCAGCAAAGGTTTTCCAGATTGGTATAAATCTACTGTTCCATCATCACGAAAATACGCAATCCTAAGGGGCTTTGAAAACTCAACAGGTGCATTGTCGTCTACTCGGACTTCCTTGCCAGTGTCAATGTCTTTCAGGTTGATGTGTCCTCTTCCATTTGCATCATCAAGCGCCATTATGTAACAAGGGTCTTGTCCATAACCCAGAGCAAAAACTTCATATGGAAGCACGCCCGTTTCTTTCATTATTTTCACATTTCCAACATATGTGCCGTTGGAACTGCCAAGGTCAGTTATAGACAAGCCTGGCCTGTGGCGCCTTAACTTTGCATGCGCTCTTGAGACTGTTTCGTAAGGAAGAATTATGCCGCTCTCAGGAGCTCTTCCGATAGTCACTTCATCTGCAGAAAATTCATATATTGTCTCGTCCGTAAGGCTAATAATCCTGCTCCTCGAGCCTTGTTTGTCATCTACGTACATTAATTTCATTTGAATCATCTCTCAAGCCGCAGCGCCGGTACGCTTTTGGAATCTAAATTAGTTATCGCATAGTAATTAAAGCTTAAATACTTTTTGAATTAAACAATATTGTGTTGAATTCAAGCATTCGCACAATCAAGCATGGGCACGGTTCATGCACTATAAGTGAATATATATGGCAACAACACCTTTACCAGAACTAAAGGAAAGATTGGTTATTCCTGCTATTAGTTCTAGCTATCCAATGCTTGGAGCAAATTACAAGCAGGTCGGCTATGAAGTTAATCACGCAAGCCGACTTGTAAGAACAGGCAAGCA
>DATDTP010000033.1:0-6575 GCA_035290775.1 archaeon
ACCTTGTAGGCCACAAATACAAAGAAAAGAAGCGCGGATTTTTCTTCAGATGAGCCTTTTTCTTTTAAAGAAAAACCCTCGGGAAAAAGAATTATTTGGCTTCGTTTTTATGTTACCTGAATCAAAAACAATCTACAAAAAAGACATATTATATAAGCATAATTATCACATAATTCATATGAAACTCCGGCCGATGACTGTTCAGAAAATAAAAGAACTTTATGCTAAAGGAGAGCGGGATTTTTCTAATATTGACTGCAGGGAAGCAACTTTTGACAACCTTAAGCTGGAATGCTGCAATTTTTCTTTCTCCAATTTGAGTTTTTCCTCCTTTAACGGATGCGACCTGAGAAAATGTAATTTTACAAAATCAAATGTAGAATGGTCTGGTTTTCGGCATGCAAATCTTGAAGGCGCAAATTTTACAAAGGCTAACGGCTCTTATTGCTCATATAATGATGCCAACATGAAAGACGTTATAGCCACAGATGCTGACATGAGCTGGTCTTTCTTTTTCAACGTTGTAAAAAACCTCAAAGATATCAAAGGCACAAGCTTTCACATGTCTGCATGGCACGAATCAGAAGTAAGAAAAGAGGCTGTTCAACAGGCTCAGATACACATGATGGGGCTTCGCGGCACTATCGACCAGGAAACCTTTGACAGGTTGGGTTTTATAATCCACGGCACTGTAGAAATGGCTCAAAAGGTTGATGTACATGATGAAGCTAAAAATCCATACAAGGTCGGCTTTGGTGCTGGAAGCAATGCTTATAAAATAGCAGAAGGCTCACCTGCTTACGGTGCAGGCGGTTCTGCTTACAAGACGGATCTTTCTTACCTTGGAAAGAAGAGCATATACAAGAAATGACCTGCTGTTAAAATTTATTGATTTTCTTAAGAATTCAAAAATAAATCCTTTCACTACAAGTAATTTTATGTCAGACAGATTTACCATTGCTAAAAAGAAAAGAAAGCGCGCAATTGATGATATAGTGCCTAAAAAATGGAAGCCTGAAGAGCGCACTTAATCCAGAAGATAAAATAGCTCTGTTACATCTAGCTCAAAGGCGGCTACGGGCTTTTCAATATTCCAGTTGTTGAGCACCAGAGGGTGAATTTCGCCTATTGCGCCTAATTTTTTGCTCTTCTGTACGACGCCCTTGGCGTCTGTTTGTTCACAGATTATGTCAGCACACCTGCCTTCTATGAATGAAGCATGTGAAGATTTTTTTAGCACGTATTTCAAGCCTAAGCTACGCATAAGCGCATCAAGCAGCGGAGCTATTGCATCATAAGAGGCGGTTGGCCCGCTTGTGGCAACGGCTAGATGTTTTTTATCTATGGACTTGAATTCTCCGCCAGAAAGGAAAACACATTTCCCTATTTCAAATATATTTTGCGGATATTCTACATGCTTGTTTGAAACAAAAAATTCCAGCAAGCCTGGCAACAACGAAGTGCGGAAAACAGACCAGTTTTCACTTGTCGGGTTGTCTATTTCTGCAACTTGGTGCTCTGGCATATTCATTTTGCCGAAAAGGTTGTTTTTGTTTGTCAAAGAATACAATAAAATTTCCTGCAACCCACAGCCAACCATTATGTCTGCAATTTTGTCGCAGAATGTATTTAGCTCATCTTTTCTTCCTACTGCAGGTATTTTGACTTGCACGGGTTCTATGGTGTTGTAGCCGTAGGTTATCAGAATATCTTCTGCCACGTCTCTTGCATGCATTATGTCGTTCCTATAACCAGGGTATGTTAGCAGTAGAGAGTTTTTGCTTTGCTTGACTTCATAATTTGAATTTTCAAGAAGCTTTATTATTTCTTTATCAGACAGGTTCATGCCTGAGATGCCCCTAAGGTAATTTATGTCTGCCTTGATTTTTTTTGGAATTATTTCTGGTGTTGTAAGTTTGTTTTTCCCGCTGATTGTCACAACACTTTCTACCTTTGCTCCACGCTCCAACACCTGGGCTGCAATTACATTTAGAGCTGTTTTAAGCAGTTCAATGTTGCTGCCCGTTGCTTCTATAAATAAGTCTTTTGCTGTCACTGATACATTTCCTGCCTCGTTTGAATTTATTACAGGCACCATGGAAAGTATTTTATTATCGGCATCGACCCATACAGGATATACGTCTGTTTCCTTGAGAAAATGCCCAAACTCCTTGCCTTTTGGGTGTTCGCTTAATATTTCTTCAGCACTCATTTCTTTTGCAAAGCCTAACGGTACGAATTTTATTTTTTCTGCTGGCAAAGACGTGTATTTTACCGGGAACTTAACTTTACTCATATCATAGACGCCGATAGACATATCTTTCCTGTTGTTGCCTAAAACTGTCGCTAATTTTTCCTGCAGCTGTATCATTTGCGATAATGAATTCTCATTTAACTTCACATTTCGGACTATCATGTTTACGGCAAATGTCTGTATAGGCGACTTGTTGTCTACTATTATTTTTTCTTTTCCTGAATTTATTTTGTAACTTATTGTTCTTTTGCCAAAACGTGCGCGAATCTCACGGGCTGCGCCTTCTGTGCACCACAAGTCAGGACGGTTCGTGTCTTTGCAGTCCAGCTTTAATTTATCTCCTTCCACTTCATCCAATTCAGCTTTTGCGTAGAGCAACACGTCTGCGAGCTCTTCTTTCTTGATCTGCGTGCCTACAAGGCTGCACAAGTCTTTGTACGATATTTCGATTTTTGGCATTATATCACCTTTGCACTCCTTAGCCAGTCTAGCTTGTAAGAAAACATTTCCCTTATGTCATTGATGCCTAACTTGAACATAGCAAGCCTGTCAATTCCAAGCCCCCACGCTATTACAGGAACATTTATGCCGAGTGGGGCTGTCAATTCTTCCCTGAACAAGCCAGCGCCTCCAAATTCTACCCAGCCAAGCTGCGGGTGCTTTGCTGAGAGCTGAACTGATGGTTCGGTAAAAGGAAAATAATCGGTATAGAATCTTACTTTGTCTGTATTTGCAAACTCTTTTGCAACTTCTTTTAACAGCCCAAGCAGATGACGGAATGTTATATTTTCATCTGCTACAAAGCCGCCAAACTGGTTGAATTCTACCCCGTGAGTTGCATCTATCACGTCAGGCCTGTAGCATCGAACAATCTGAAAATATTTTCCAGGTATTTCAATCCCGGAGGACAATGCCATTGGTGACATGGCAGTATCATGCATTATTGGAACCAGCCTTGACGCTTTTTTTGCATCCCATTTATAACGCCATCCTGTAGAGCCTGATACGCCGTTTTCATGCGCCTGCTTTACTTTATCGACAATTTTTTTATCAGGCAGGTCACCATACTGGGGATTTTTCATTCCATATGAAGCTGTCCAGTTTCTTGCAGGATGATTTTGCGGCTGATATAGCGCATCAAAATTCCAGAATTCACTGACAACGGTTTTTTCCGGAAGTTCCTTGAACCCTAACTCCATTAATTTGTCCCTGATTTCTTTGAGAAACAATGCATATGGCTGCCTTTTGCCTATGTTTATTGGGCGCCCTGCAGACTCTACGTTATATTTTTTGAATGTTACTTCTTTCCATTTTTTTGTGACTATAAGGTCTTCTGTCAGCGCGCCTATTTCTTTGCCTACGAATTGTTCTGCTTTTTTCTCCCTTGTTTCCCTTTCTTCTACAATAAGGCGGCGTGATACAAGCGTGGACAAAAGTTCTTTTGAAATTTCTTTTCCTTCTTCTATGGATTTTAGCGCTTCCTTTAAATGATATTTTTCTGGCATTTTTTGCAAAACAAAAAGCTCTTTGTTTTTTATTTCAATCCATTTATTTTTCATGCACCACTGAAGAGCAATGGAAAAGTTTTCAATTTTTTCCTTGAGGTCTTCCATGGGTGCAGGTTCAGAGAGAATCCACATTAACTGCTGCTCTGGCATTCCTTTTTCTAAATATTTCCTGCCTTCTGGCGTGAGATTGTACGACATAATATCACTTGTTGCATCTGAATATTAAAGGCGACTAACAGCAGAGTGCGCTGCGATTTGCATTTCTTCCCCGCGTGCCTTGCACATTAATTACAACACCACAATTCCCTACTCTAAATCTGTAAGCGCGGCTCTCTGTAGCTACATGTGCTTCTATACTGTATTTATCAAGCGCTTGTTGTGCTAAAGGCCTAAGTTCTTGCGGCATTTCGTCTATTTTGCGTTCGCCAATGCCTGCTGGCTCGTCGGCATATGGAATTCCATATCTTCCTGACTGTATTACATACCTCATTTTTCTTCCCGCAGTCGTTTTATTCCAGTCTTTGGACTAACTATAGAAAAAACCAGCTTTGAAACGAAAAGACGCTTTTGGCGTCAATTCGTACAGCTGGTTATTACTTAAAGAAAAATCCGAAGAAAGCGAAACCTAGGCTTGCATTTACGAAAAGCTTAGATCTCATTCTTGATTTTTAAATGGGAAAGTATTTATAGCAAGCCAATGAAACATTTTTGGTATTACTTCATTGGTTGCTATATGTGAACCAAATAAATCATATCCTGTTTATTTATTTGGTTCACTATAATTGTGTTTTTTAAGGATTAGGACCATGAGTTTAGAATGGACAATAAAAAAATCAATAAGACTGAAAAAATAGAAGAATTGGCCAGGAGAAGGGGCTTTTTCTGGCAGAGCTCTGAGCTTCATGGTGGCATTGCAGGATTTTATGATTATGCACCGCTCGGGGCTGCAATGAAAAGGAAGTGGGAAAACATCTGGAGACAATACTTTTTACAGGATGATAATTTCTATGAAATAGAAGCAAGCAATATAATGCCGCAGTCCGTATTTGAGGCTTCAGGCCATCTGAGCAGCTTTGTTGATCCTGTTGCAAAATGCAAAAAATGCAAGCACACGGAAAGAGCAGACCAGATACTTGAAGAGCAGC
Organism: archaeon; assembly: GCA_035290775.1. Classification (GTDB taxonomy): domain Archaea; phylum Aenigmatarchaeota; class Aenigmatarchaeia; order GW2011-AR5; family GW2011-AR5; genus JACQNW01. Next base: position 4,908 of record DATDTP010000033.1, read on the forward strand.
TAAAAGAAAGCTTTGAAGGAAAGACTGAGAAGGAGCTTGAGGACATAATCAAAAAACACAAGATAAAATGCAGGTCATGCGGAGGCTTGCTGGAGGAAGTAGGCGTTTTTAACATGATGTTTCCTGTTTCAATAGGCGTAGGAAAAAATATTATAACGGCATTTCCAAGGCCTGAAACAGCGCAGAGCGTTTATGTTAATTTTCCCAGGATCTTTGAAGTTTTCAGGAAAAAACTTCCAATGGGATTGGCTATCATAGGCAGGGCGTACAGGAATGAAATTTCACCACGCAATGCTTTACTGAGAATGCGCGAGTTTACGCAGGCAGAACTGCAGATATTTTTTGATCCTGATACTATAGAGAATCATGAAAAATGGGATGATGTAAAAGACGAGGAGATTACATTTTTGTCGGCTAATCATAAAGAAGCACACGAAATAAAAGTATCTTCGCTTGAATTGCCTAAATTTTACGTATATCATCTTGTTTTTGTGCAGAATTTTTTCTTGAATATTATAGGCATACCAAAGGACAAATTCAGGTTCAGGGAGCTTTCAAAAGAAGAGCGCGCATTTTACAACAAGTATCATTTTGATGTAGAAGTGTTGCTAGATAAATGGACAGAAGTTGGCGGCGTGCATTACAGAACTGATCATGACCTAGCAGGCCATGCAAAGATAACAAAAAAAGACCTTACTGTTCAGATACAGACAGACACCGATTCGCATGGCAAGAAAGTTTTGCCGCACGTTCTTGAGCTGTCATTTGGCGTCGACAGAAATATCTACGCGTTGCTTCATTTGTTTTACGAAGAAGAACAAGACAAGGAAGAAACAAGAACAGTGATAAGACTGCCAAAAAAACTTTCACCGTTTGATTGCTGTATTTTGCCTCTTGTAAAAAAAGACGGGCTTGGTGAAAAGGCAAAAGAAATAAAGGCACTGCTTCAAAAATCAGGAATATCCGTTTTTTATGACGACTCAGGAAGCATAGGACGAAGGTACAGGAGAGCCGATGAAATAGGCGTTTCTTCTGCCATAACCATAGATTATGATACAATGAAAGACGATACTGTAACAATAAGAGACAGGGATACAATGAAACAAGTAAGAGTTAATATTAACGACATTGCTGAAAAAATTACTGGTTAAATATTACTTTACAGTTTTCTCATAAATTTTGACCGGCGCTCTTTTTTATGATTGCGTTCCATTTCATGCTTTTTTAATATTTCCCTTTGAAGATTGCTGAGAGCGTCTTGCATTACTGAAATAATGTCCCACCCGTCTGCATGTGATACAAACAACCCTATGTTTGTAGAGAAGCGTGTTCGTACAGAATATTTTATTTTCTTTCCCTGCTTGCGGTCTCGGTCTATATGAATAAACAAGTATTCTATGTCATTTGTCATGTCAGAGGTTTTTTTTACAAACTCATCTGTTATCTTATCTATTTTTGATTTTACTGACACAGATTCGTCTTCAAGATTTGTTATCTGAACATAAGCGCCGCGCTTGGGCTTCTGGACAAACAATTCCAAAACATCTTTTGGCGTTATGATTTTTATCAAGCCTTCATCCTGAATAAAAATTTCCTCGCTTTTTAGAAGCGTGTCCTTTAATTTTTCCAGCGGAGTGTTTGCATCTGCAATATACGGATTGGACATCA
>DATDTP010000034.1:0-12303 GCA_035290775.1 archaeon
GGCCTACAAGGTCGGCAGCAAGCCTGTTTATTGCCTTGCTAGCTTTTGAATTCGGTGCGTACATGACAATAGGCGTGCGCCTTGCAATAGACTCATGAACCTTTCTGTCTTCTGGTATGACAGCTATGACATCTTTGCCTAGCATCTCTTCAACTTCATGAATTCTCATCTCATGTTTCTTTCCTGAAACTTTGTTAACAACAACGCCTGATATTTTAGCGCCAAGCTGCTCGCCAAGCTTTATTGCTTTGAGTGCATCTGTAACGGCAGGCAATTCAGGCGTTGTAACTATCAAGACTTCATCAGCGCTTTCCATTGCTGCAAGAGCTTCTTTGCCTAAGCCGGCAGCGGCGTCTAAAATAACAATATCATTTACACCTAACAAATCTAACATGGCATTTGGTAGGTCTCTTGAATCTGTTCCTCTTAGGTCGCGCAATGATATTCCGGCAGGAATGATCTTCGCACCGCTCTCATGTTCGTATATTGCGTCCTTTATGTTGTTCTTACCCTTAAGCACATCGTGAAGCGTAACAGGATACAAAGGTATGCCAAGATGCAGGCCAAGATTCGGCGTTGTAAGATTAGCATCAATTATTATCGTGTCCCTGTCAAGAGCAGCCAAAGCAGCGCCCAAATTAGCAGACATAGTAGTCTTGCCAACACCGCCTTTGCCGCCTGCCACTGCAATTATTCTAGTCATTTGACACCCCGCTTACAGTAAGTAATTATCCATTAAGCCATTTAAAAAGCTTATTTGGTTTTTATTAAGGTTTAACAGCTAAAAAATAATGAATAGTAAGCATGGACGTGTAGCTCAGCTTGGATAGATCGAAACTGTATCACAAAAAGAGCACTTGCCTTCTAAGCAAGGGGTCGCGAGTTCGAATCTCGTCACGCCCATTTAAGTAAAAATTAAGTTCCCTAAACAGTTATCGTTGCCCGGCAAACTGTAATTCAGTAAGAGCAGCAGCACTTTGACAGGCCCTAATCATTAAAGGCAAATCTACATTCTTTATTTCTAAAACAACATGTTCTCCATCTGCCAAAGGTCGAAAAGCTTCTCCAGAAGCTACGCTCCACACAGGGTACACTACACCATCAGAACTTTCATAAGCACAAATTCGCACGTCAAATTGTCCGTTGTATTCTCGACTCATAAAATCACACAAATATAGTATCAGAAGTTTATTTAAAACTCCCCGAGTCAAATATGTTTGATGAAAAATTCAGAGTGGGTTAAAAGTAAAATTTCACTGACCACCGATCAGCTAATTATCGCAGATTTGCAGGTCATGCAAAAATGGGAAAAAGAATACATGAAAATGCTCGCAGAAATAGCAACAAAAAATGGGAACAGTATACTTGAAGTCGGCTACGGGATGGGAATAGCTGCCAGCTTTATTCAAAAAACTAAAATCAAAAAACACACTATAATAGAGGCTCATCCATTGGTATATCAACATGCAAAAAAAATGCTGCAATCAGAAATAAAAAGGAAAAAGATTGAGCTGCTCAACGGATTCTGGCAGGATATTGTAAAAACCCTGAAAGATGAAAGCTTTGACGGCATATTGTTTGACACATTTCCACTAAAAATGGAAAAGAAGAAGAATTATTATTTTTTAAAGAAGCTTTCAGGCTTCTGAAAAAAGGCGGAATATTGACATACTATGATGGAGAAAAAAATGGAATAACAAAAAACTCGACGAGAAATCTAAAAAATCTGGGGTTCAAAAATATAAGCTATAAAATATGCAATGTAAGTCCTCCAAAATACTGCAAGTATTGGAAACACAAAACAATAACAGCACCCATTATTATAAAATAAACCAGAGTAGCAGCTTTTAAACAAGCAAGGAAATATTATTTCCCATGAAAGATGCTGCAAAAGACACAAGCACTGGGTTCCATTCTATAGAAAAAAAATGGCAGGAAAAATGGGAAAAAGCAAAACTATTCGAAACGAGTGTTGGCAAAGGGAAAAAATTCTTCCTGTTGCACCCGTATCCCTATGTTAATTTAGCTGCACACGTCGGGCACAGCTTCACGTTTTACAGGACAGACGTATACGCAAGGTTCATGCGCCTTAACGGCTACAATGTTCTATTTCCGCAGGGCTTTCACGCAACAGGCGAGCCTATTGTAGGCGTGGCAGAGCGTATCAAAAAAAATGACAGGCTGCAGATAGACACATTAAAGTTAGCAGGGGCATCTGACACAGATATCCAAAGATTTGCCCACGATCCAAAATACATAGCAGAATTCTGGATGAAAAGGTGGATAAAAGATTTCAAAAACGCAGGGCTATCTATAGACTGGCGCAGGACATTTGTAACAACTACGATGACCCCAACTTATTCCAGATTCATAGAATGGCAATATAATACGCTAAGAAAGAAAGGCTATGTAATACAGGGCACGCATCCTGTGATATGGTGCCCTCACGACAAAAGCCCTACAGGCGACCACGACCGCTTGAAGGGAGAAGGCGTTTCTGTTCAGGAATATGCAACATTAAAATATCATATAAAACAAGGCGGACGCACAATTTATCTTCCTTGCGCAACCTTGCGGCCTGAAACAATGTATGGCGTTACAAACATATGGATTAACCCTGATATAGAATACGTTATTGCAAAGGTTGTTGTTAAAAATTCACCGGAATATTGGCTTGTCAGCAGGCAAGCCGCTGAGAAATTAAAAGACCAGAAAAAAGTCGAATCAGTAGAGCATTATACGGGAGAAAGCCTTGTAGGAAAACGCTGTATAGACCCCATCAGCAATACAGAACTTCCAATATTACCTGCAAAATTTGTCAGCCCTGATGTAGGAACAGGGCTCGTTACGTCGGTTCCTGGCCATGCGCCATGGGATTACATAGTTGTAAAAGAAATTCTTGAACAAGGCGAATATGCCACCATTGGAGAACTCCAGCCAATGCCTGTTGTAAGGGTAGGCGAAAAGGAAAATTATGTAGAAGAGGTTCTGAAAAACCTTAGCATAAAAGATTCTGATGATATTGAATTGCTGGAAAAAGCCAAGCAGATAATATATAAAAAGGAGCACCATGACGGGATTCTAATTAATTCGGGGCCTTACACTGGAATGAAAGTCTCAGAAGCAAAAATAAAAATGATGGAGGATTTTGTTGAAAAAAACATAGCTGACGTATTCTATGACACAGAAGATGAAGTAATATGCAGATGCTCGACAAGGTGCCACGTAAAGCTTCTCGAAAACCAGTGGTTCATTAAATATTCGGATGAAAAATGGAAAGCCTTGTCAAAAAAACACATAGAAAAAATGAACATACATCCGGAAGAGGCAAGAAACAACCTGATTGCAACAGTAGACTGGCTAAAAGACAAGGCTTGCGCAAGAAAGGGCGGTATGGGCACGCCTGTTCCTTGGGATAAGGAATGGATTGTAGAAACGCTAAGTGACTCTACAATATACATGGCATATTTCACTTTGTCTGTAATAATAAAAAAGAAAAAAATACATGCATCACAGCTGACAGATGAAGTTTTTGACTTTGTATTTTGCGGAACAGGTGATGCAAAAAAGATAGCTAAAAAATCAAAACTTAGCAGCAAGGTCGTAAAAGACCTGCGCGATGAGTTTTTGTATTTCTACCCGTTTGACATTCAAAACAGCGGCAAAGATCTTGTGCAAAATCACCTGACTTTTTTTGTGATGCAGCATATTGCGCTGTTTCCCCCAAGCCTGTGGCCAAAAGGCATAGCTGTAAACGGGTATGTCAATGTAGAAGGCCAGAAAATGAGCAAGTCAAAAGGCAACGTTATATTGTGGAGCGATGCTGTCAATCAGTACGGTACTGACCTGACAAGAATGAACATCGCATGCTCAGCAGAAGATATAGACGATGCAGACTGGCACGCAGAAAATGTAAAAGGTTACAGGCAACGTTTGGAATTTCTTATGGAAACTGCAAAAGACCTTAAAAAGGCAAAAGGTGTCAAAAAAACAAATATAGACTTTTATCTTGAAAGCAAGGTTTCTGGAATAATAAATGATACGACAAAACACTATAATTCGTGGCGCTTCCGCTCTGCATGCCAGCGTTCATTTTTTGATTTTATAAACGAGTTAAAATGGTACATAAAACGAAAAGGTGGCATAGGAAACGCGAACAAGATCGTGCTGAAAAACGCGTTATCCGTGATATTCAGGCTAATTGCTCCAATAGCCCCGCACACAGCAGAAGAACTATGGGCAGCCATAGGTAACAAGCCATTTATTGCAGTGGCTCAATGGCCAAAAGCATCCAAACAAGAAGGAAAAACTGAAGATGCAGAAATTATGATTAAAGAAATAATAGAAGATGTTGAAAAAATAAAGAATCTTGCAAAAATACAAACGCCAAAAAAAGTTACGTTTTTTGTGGCAGAGCCATGGAAGTTTGAAGTTTACAATTTTGTCCTGAAGAATAAGAAAAAAGAAATGGGTGTTGTAATAGGAGAAATAATGAAGTCAGGCAAGTATGGCAATGCAACAGTTGGCTTTATCCAAAGCCTATACAAGAAAATAAACGAGCTAAAGCCGTCACCGGCACGCAGCGCGCAAATAAGCACGCTTAAAGACGCAATGCTCTTCTTTAAATCAGAGCTGAAATGCAGCGTAGAGGTAATAGAAAAAAGCGACCACCCTAAATCAAAGGCAGCCTCTCCTGCAAAGCCCGGCATACTGGTAGAATAGCTATCCAGTCTTGTGGTAAACGCGCATCTCTATTACAACATCGCCCTTTTCGAGGAGAACGCGGTCGCCAAATGCATAATCTTTTAGCGGACAAGCACCTTGTGCTTCTAAAATAGAATATCCTCTGCTTTGCAAACCTGTTGAAGCTTCTTCTAGAAAAATTCTTGCTGTTTCATCTGCGTCGGTCATTAAAATAATAATTAGTATGAAAAACTATTAATTGCTGCTTTTAGTGTAAAATTAATCAACTTTTACATCTATTTCTTTTTCTTCTGCTTTTCTGTTATCTCTTGAAACACCTAGCAAATATTCATCTTTTGGTTTGCACCCAGAAAAGTCGCTATTACAGACATAAACAAGCGGTTTCTGAGCTTCTTTTGGATAAATGCCTAGTATTTTTCTGTCGTGATAATCTACAGTTCTGACAGCTCCAGAAGCATATTCTTTTGGAGCCTCTGGCCAATTTTTTCTGTTTTGTTTGTAAGCGTTATCTGAAATAGCTAAGCCAAGAACAAAAACTAAAACAAACCCTCCTATTATGCCAATAATACCGCTATTGATTTTTCTTTGATCTTCATCAGAAGGCATATTGGGACTATACATATAATCAATCACCGTATAAACGATAACAACTAGTAGGTCTTCAGGCTGTCCTTAAGGGAAGCCTTTTGCGTTTCTTCTGCCTTTATGCTTTCCGAAGCTGTGTGAAAAATTGCTTCTATTTTGCTAAGCCTTTTTTCAAGCTCGTCTCTTTGCTGTGTTCTCTCGTTAAGCATCTTGCTTAGTTCAAGCACAGCAGCCCAAAGCTGGGCAACCTTGACGTCATGAGCTGAACGATATGCTGTCCTGTGTTTTGCAGTTTGCCTTAGTATTTCATTCATCTGCGCTTCATCTTTGGCGTTCAAGTTTCTTTTCCAGTCATCTTGCACTTTGAATATCATTTTTACTCACCATTCTTTAGTAACAAATAAGCTTTTAAAGCTTACTTTTTTGTCTTGTTTTGCTAAACTTATAAAACTTCGCTCATAGTTATGCTGATGAAAAAAGGCGATTTTGTAAAAATCAATTACATAGGCAGATTGGAAAGCGGGGAAATATTCGACCTCACTGATGTTGAAATTGCAAAAAAAGAAAAGCTGTTCAACGAAAGGATAAAATACGGCCCTATCCCTGTAATCATGGGTGAAGGTTTTGTTGTAAAGGGCCTTGAAAAAGCTCTGGAATCAATGGCAGTAGGCGACAAAAAAACCGTGGAAGTAACTCCTGAAGATGGATTTGGCCAGAGAAGCCAGGAATTAGTAAAAATAGTAAGCGAAAAAGATTTTGACCGGCAGAATCTTTCTCCAAAACAAGGCATGATAGTAGACTTTGGCAGCTACAAGGGAAGAATACAGAGCGTTGCAGGCGGCCGTGTAACAGTTGATTTTAACAATCCGCTTGCAGGCAAGGTTTTGAAATACGAAGTAGAGCTTGTAGAAAAAGTAGAAGGTTCTGAGAACCAAGTAAAAGCTTTGCTTGAGTTTTATAATGTTGACCAAAAGGTTTCTATAGAAAATAAGATAGTCAAGATAACAGCCAAGACGCCTGAAGCATTGCGCCCAAGGCTGGCGGACATGATTCTTAAACATATTACAGATATAGAAAGTATTGAATTCGTGGATACTTTCACAAAAGAAGACCTCAAGAAGCACGCAGAGCACGAGTAATTATTTTTGAATTCATAGCGAACTTTCACAATGAATTCGAAAAGACATCCACAATTCACAGATGAGCTGTGGGTAATTTAAGGGGATTTCATTTCTTCAGAACAAGCGGCTGATGGTGATACGTACTGAGCTTACAGTGCGGACAGAGTGAAGGGACTCTGTCTTTTTTCGTCTCCCAGACATGATTGCATTTGCCATTAGTGCATTTTAGCTTCATTTTTACTTTCTACTCCTACTACTGCTCCTACTACTATCTATGTCCATCTAAGATATTTAAAGTTTAGAAGCTTATTTATGATAAATAATTGTATCTAACACAACGGTGTCAACATGGGAATACTAAGTTCTAAAGATATCGGCGCAGCACCAGCAGACGAAGAATTGCGCAAAATGCTCGAGTCAAAAAGAGCAGAAATAAAAGTAATAGGCGCTGGTGGTGGTGGTGGCAATACAATATCACGCCTCATGCAGGTTGGCATCGTGGGTGCCGAAACTATAGCAGTAAACACGGATGCACAAGATTTGCTCTACACAGATGCTGACATAAAAATACTTATTGGGAAAGAAATAACAGGCGGTTTAGGGAGCGGTGCTGACCCAAAAATAGGTGAAGAAGCCGCAAAGGAAAGCAAAAATGAAATTAAAAAAGTCCTTGAAGGCGCAGACCTCGTATTTGTAACGTGCGGTATGGGCGGCGGGACAGGGACAGGAGCAGCGCCGGTTGTATCTGAAATTGCAAAAAGAGAGGGTGCATTAGTTGTGGGCATAGTTACATTGCCTTTCTCCATGGAAGGCCGCCACAGGTCAAACAACGCAAAAAGCGGCATTGAAAAAATGAAAAAAATGGTTGACACGCTTATCATAATACCAAATGACAAGCTTCTTGAGATAGTTCCGGATGTTTCGATAGCAACGGCCTTCAAGGTTGCTGATGAAATCCTGGTTAACGCTGTAAAAGGCATAACAGAAATCATAACAAAACCGGGTCTTGTTAACCGGGACTTTGCAGACATAAGGGCAATAATGAATGGCGGCGGCATAGCCATGATAGGAATGGGTGATAGCGACGGCGAAAACAGGGCAATTGAAGCTGTTGAACGTGCATTGAACAATCAGCTTCTTGATGTTGATATTAACGGTGCAAACGGCGCTTTGATCAATGTGTCTGGCGGTGAAGACATGACTATTCGAGACTGCCAGAAAATAGTAGAGTCCGTAGCAACGCGCCTAAGCCCGGAAGCAAAAATCATATGGGGAGCCCAGGTATTAAAAGAGCTTGGCGAATCAATCCGCACAATGCTTATAATAACAGGCGTGAAATCGCCTCATATGTTTGAGCAGGAAAAGGAATTCACGCAAGAAAAAAAGAAAGGCGTCGAAAAGATGTTCGGCATTGATTTTGTGCAGTGATTGAATATGGCTATTACCCTAGTAAGATTTTATTCTATGGCAAGAGATTATCCAGACATAAATACTGATTTGCCTGAAGTAAAAAACGCACTTGTTCAAGGTTATAGAAGCCTTTCTGCTGGCGGAGAAGTCACGATAAACAGGTCTCGTGATTATTTTACAGGATTCCTTAATGGACATCGCAGTGCAAGAACAGAACCAGCATATAGTGGAATGCCACACGACGCCCACACTGATTAGTATAGAGGACTTTGAATAACATGCTTTTTATTCAAAGTCCTTATTGTGAATTTTGATTTGTCAAAGTTCACAATATTTTATGATCAATCTTCAATTTTTTTTCAAATACAACGACTTAAATCCTTTTTGCTCTAAGGTATCTAAATGAAGCTAATAGAACGCATAAGGCGAATTTTGCTTGTTTCTTCAAAACCTGACAAAGCCGAATACAGGCAAACAGTAAAAATAACCGGGCTTGGGTTTTTAGTAATAGGCGTCATAGGGTTTGCCATATTCATAGCAGTCCAGCTAATAGGTGGATTATAATGCTTGCAACAATACGCATAACAACAGGAAGAGAGAACGTAGTTATTGAATCGTTAATTATGAGGATAAAAAATGCGCATTTGCCGATAAAATCAATCGTGCATCCGGAAGAGCTGAAAGGCTATGTTTTTGTAGAAGGCGAGGCAGAGGAAATTGAAAATGCAATAAAAAATGTGCCTCACATAAGGGGCTTGATAAACAAGCCTGTACCAATAACACAGGTAGAAAAATTCCTTGTGGCTCAGAAAAGCGAAATCAAATTTGAGATAGGCGATATAATTGAAATCGTCGGCTCTCCTTTCAAAGGCGAAAAGGGCAAAATAACAAGGATAGATGAAACCAAAAGCGAAATAACAGTGGAATTTTTGGAATCTGCAATACCGATACCTGTAACAATACCAATGGTAAGCGTAAGGATGGACAAAAAGGGAAATAAATAGTTTTGTATCAACTTGTCAAATAATAAATGAAGATTAGTTCTTCAAGATCTCCTTTTCTTTTTGGGGATGCAAGAACTTTTTCTTCATAAGAAAAAGGGATTTTAAATGGAAAAAATAGAAGTCATGGTAAAAGGCGGGCACGCAACACCGGCGCCACCTATAGGTCCGGCTCTGTCACCGGCAGGCCTTAATGTAGTGCAAGTAGTTGCAACAATAAACGAAAAAACAAAGGCCTTTGAAGGCATGGATGTGCCTGTAAAAATTCTATACGATAAAAAAACAAAGAAATTCGAGATCGAAGTCGGAAAACCGCCTGTAACAGCATTGTTTAAAAAAGAGCTGAAAAAAGAAAAACTTTCAACAGTCGGTGAGGATAAAATAAGGACAACAGCAGGGAGCCTGCCTCTTTCAAAAATAGTGGAAATCGCAAGAGTAAGCAGCGCAGTAGGCGGACTGAAAGAAAAAACAAAGCAGCTGGTAGGCACATGCCAGAGTTCAGGCATACTCATTGATGACAAGCCGCCAAAAGATGTCATGAAAGAAATAACAGAAGGCCAGCACGACAGTTTATTCAAGTAAACATCTGCTCTAGTAAGCTAAGTGTTGATCGAGCAAGAAAATTTGATAATTTATGGAATACAAAGATCTACAAAAATTAACATATAAAACTTTAGGAAAGGCTGCTGCTACAGGATTAGTTGGCTTAGTATTAACATTTGGAGCAACAAAAGCAATAAAAAATCCTGATTATAAAGCAACGGCAGGGGCAGCAGGACTAGGTTTATCTACTGTAGCAGCATATTATCAAATTTTCAGAGCTAGAAAAGAGTATTACTAAATCTTTCGACTTCTATATTTTTCCCTAGAAAGCTTTCTTTCAGGTAATAATATAAAAAGCGAAGCCAAACAATTCTTTTGGATACGATAACCTTTTCTTCTAAAGAAAAGGCTAGCTATTAATATTTTTTGGACATAGCTTTAGCATGGAAGAAATACACCCGTCAGTATACGTAGTAGCAATAATTATAGCAGGCCTTGCAATTTTAGGCGCATTCTTTTCTACGCTGCTGATCGCCGCGGCAGCAATAATAATGCTTGCAACATTGCTTTTTTTCACCAAGAAAAATCAGGAAACATTCGAGGAACTGCGCGCTGAACGCAGAAGATTCGCTAACAGCTTATTATCGAAAATAGATTCTTTTGCATCAAGGCTGGATGCAACGCGCATCGACCTTACGCGCCACGTATATGGCCTGCAGTCAAGGGCATTTGAAAGAGAGCAGGAAACAGAAAGGAACATGCGTGAAATAGCAGGAAAAATACTCCAGGTTGAAAACAATCTGAGCGAAGTAAAGCGTAGGCTAAGATACGAAGAAGTTTAGAGCCTTTTAATACTTTCGCTTTATTCTAATAGAATCCCGTAGTACTATGATGTTTCTGTCATAGGAGGGTAATTTGAATGGAAATACCGCAAGAAAATCAGATTGACCTGCATAAAACATACAAGTTAGCAGAAGCTCTACCTCTTGTTCGTAATGTTGAAAAAAGAAAATTTTCACAAAGCATAGACATAGTAATTGTGTTGAGAGGAATAGACACAAAAAAACCCGAAAACAAATTTTCAAAAGATGTTGTGTTGCCTCACGGAAGGGGAAAGGACGTATCAATATTTGTAATGGATGAAAATACTTTTGGAAAGGCAGAAATTGAAAACTTGGCGAAAGACAAAAAAGCTGTTAAAAAATTCATGCAGCAGCACGAGTTTCTTCTCTGCGAGCCTCAGCTCATGGCCTTGGTAGGTAAATTACTTGGCCGATACCTTGCACCAAGAGGCAAAATGCCGAAGATACTGGCGCCAAACATGAATAGGGACCAGGCAATCAGGGATATGAAAAACAGCGTAAGAGTAAAACTCAGGGACAGCCCTATGATACAAGTTGTTGTAGGCACAGAAGCCATGAGTGACGAACAGCTAAAGGATAATATAAACAAGGTTGTAGAAGAAATCAAAAAATCTCTTCCGCCAAAGAGTCATATAAAAAATACTTACCTGAAGTTGACAATGGGACGCCCGATTAAGGTGATTATATAATGAGGAAAGATGAAAAGCCGCAAGAAGTGGAGAAACTAAAGAAGCTAATCAAGCAATACAAGGTAATAGGCCTTCTCAATATGCACAAGCTTCCTGCGCGGCAGCTTCTTGCCATAAAACAAAAATTAGAAGGCACAGCCATGATAAAAATGAGCAAAAAAACGCTGCTAAAAAGAGCTCTAGACGATTCAAATGGCGCAGCTATCCTATTCGACCAAATAAAAGGCGAGCCTGCACTTTTGCTTTCAAACGATAATCCGTTTTCACTCTACAGAATAATAAAAGAATCACGATCGCCGGCTGCAGCAAAAATTGGGGATGTAGCAACAAAAGACATAGTAATAACGCAAGGCTCTACAGGATTGCCGCCAGGGCCTGCAATATCTGTATTGCAAAAAGTAGGGCTGAAAGCTTCTGTCCAGCAAGGCGCAATTGCAATTCTTCAGGACAAAACAGTGTGTAAAAGCGGTGATGTAGTATCAGAAGAGCTTGCATCTGTATTGTCTTTGCTAAAAATAGAGCCGATGGAAATAGGCTTGGATCTTGTAGCAGCTTATGACGGGATGCTATACAAAAAAGACGTGCTGGATGTAAGCACGGAAGATTACATAAACAAAATACTTTTGGCAGTCCAGCAATCAATACAAATCTCTTTGGAAACAGGATTTCTAACAAAAGAAACAGTGAGCATGTCAATACAAAAAGCTTTCCGCGAAGCAAAGCAATTAGCCGTAGACTGCAGCCTGATAGAAAAAGAATTTATAGACGAATTAATGATGAAAGCAATAAGAGAAGCAAAACTACTGGAGGAAAAAGTAAATAAGTAATATCTTATTGATTTTTCTTTGATACGGTAACTTTCTTTTTGTCAAAAAGAAAGCTAGCATGGAGGAATAAAAATGAACCTAATATACAGCGCGTTGCTGCTAAACAGCGCAGGCAAAGAAATAAGCGAAGCAAACGTTAAAAAAATAGCTTCAGCTGTCGGAGACGTTGACGATGCACAAGTAAAAGCACTTGTATCTGCATTGGAAGGCGTTAACATAAAAGAAGTTATAGAAAAAGCATCTATGCCTGTAGCAGTTGCTGCCGCACCTGTGGCTGCCGCGCAACAAAAGGATGAAGGCCCAAGTGAAGCAGACAAGGAAAAGAAAGCAGAAGACGCAGCAGAAGGTTTGAGCTCACTTTTCGGATAAGATATTTTAATTTTTTTCTTTAATCTTCATTTGTTTAGTTATTGTTAGTTATAGCAAACCAAATAAAGAATCAGGTATTATAATTTGGTTCGCTATACAAGGTAAAGCAAAGCTTTACCTGTACAGGAGAATCTTCAATTCTCCTTGTATGTGACCAACTTAGGCTATATAGCGAATATTAAGTTGGTCAG
>DATDTP010000035.1:0-9971 GCA_035290775.1 archaeon
GAAGTGCCGATCAAAGCCCACCCTATGGCAGACCCCGCATTTGGCACTGGCATTGTGTTCATGTCAAAGTCTGCGGGCGACCAGAATGCCGTAAGATTTCTAAGAGAAATGAATATAGAGGCTGTCTCTGCGATAAATGAAGAAGGCAAGATGAATGCACGCTCCGGATTTCTGGAGGGCATGTATGCAAAAGAAGCGAGAGAAAGTATAATTAAAAAATTGCAAGAAGAAGGACTCATAGTAAAACAGGAACAAATAATGCACAGGACCCCTATATGCGAGCGGTCCAAGCACGTCATAGAATACGTTTCCATGCCAGAACTTTACCTAAAACAGGTGGAGTTTTTGGATGAGCTAAGAAAAATAGCAGACAAAATTAATTTTTACGAACCTTCGTCAAAACAATTCCTTATTGACTGGATAAATGGAATATCAATGGACTGGGCCATATCAAGACGAAGATTTTACGCAACAGAAATACCATTGTGGTACTGCAAGTCATGCAACGCAAGAATACTAGGCGAAAAAGGCAAGTACTCACAGCCATGGAAAGAAAAGAAAAAATGCAGGTGCGGCGGAGAAGCTGAAGGAGAAACAAGAGTCTTTGATACGTGGTTTGATTCATCAAACTCTCCTTTGTACATAATTAAGTACAATACAGAATTCTATGAAAATAATAAGCCATGCAGCGTAAGGCCGCAAGGAAAGGAGATAGTAAGAACATGGTTTTACTATACTTTATTAAAAATATATTTATTGACAGGAGAACAGGCATTCAAAGACGCATGGATTCATTTTCACATAACTGATGAAAAAGGCAAAAAAATGTCCAAATCTGTTGGAAACGTCATAAACCCGCATGAAATACTTGAGAAATACGGCGCAGAACCGTTCAGGTTATGGTGTACAACAGAAGGCAATCTTGCAGAAAGCGACCTAAGATGCTCCTTTCAACGGATAGAAGGCGCTGGCAAGACTATAAACAAGCTATGGAATGTTGCAAAGTTTGTCGAATTAATAAGCCAAGATAAAATTATAGAAAAACCACACACACTGATAGAGACGGACAAGTGGATAATCAACGAGATTAATAACCTTGTTTCTCTTTCAGAGGGTTGCTACGAAAAATATGACTTTTACAGGCCGTCTGTTGCTATAAAGCATTTTCTTTGGGAAACATTTGCCTCGCATTATATAGAAGTCATAAAAAGCAGGGCATATAATTCAGGAGAAACCGACGCTAATGGAGTAATGCACTTTAATTTTAGTACAGACGAGCAGCAGTCTGCACTTTACACATTAAATTACTGCCTGGATACGCTGCTTAAACTGCTATCTCCTGTTATCCCTTTTGTAACAGAATTCATATACAAAGAAATGCGCAGTGGCAGCATACATGATAAAGAATTTCCAAAGCCTCATGCACAAAAGGAGCAAAAATTTTCAGTCGAGCAGATGATTGAATTAAACACCGCTATATGGAAGGCCAAAAAAGAAAAAAGCCTTTCGCTGAAGGCAGAAATACAAAAGCTTACGCTGCCGGAAATTTTCTCAGGCATTGAAAAAGACCTTAAGGCGTGCCATAATGTAAAGTTCATTGAATACGGCAAAAAAATAGAAGTTATTTCATGACGCCACTAAGAAAATATATTAAACAATGTTGTCAAAAAATCTGTTGCTCTTCCTGCTATGTTCTGCGTTAGCAGCTTGCAATCAGAAGGACAGCTAATTATGTTTTCTCCAACATTGCATACGCCGTCGCCGCATGTTCCGCTTCCAGATACCTTGCATCTTCCAACATCACACACCATGCCTGAATTGCACGTATTGCCCGGCAGGCAGCACAACTGGTTTTCAGAACCGCAATTGGTTTGCAGCTTTTTGCAAGCAATTATATCTATGCCTTCACGGCACTTGCCTGTATGGCATACAAGTCCGTCATCACAATCAAAATTCTTATCAAGCCCGCCTCTGCAGCAGGACTCACCATTAGAACCGCAAGCAGGAATCTTCATGCAACGCTTTTCCCCTGTTACCCCAAATGGAACGCAGTTAAGTCCTGCATCAACATTACATTTATCGCCAGAACAACATGCCTGGTTATTATTGCCGCAGACAGTGCAAGGACCTATCTTGCATTGGGCTGAGCTGCAGGAAACTTCAACAATAGATGCCTTAAAATTGCATGTAGGCGCATTTGTATATGCGCATGGATTGTTTATTGCATAACATTTTCCTGCGCATGCCCCTTCTGTATAATTGACGCCTGCGCTTTCTGCGCCGCATGCGCCACCATAAGCAGTGCCATTTGAACCGCAAACAAAGCCCTGGACATTTGTGCAATTATCCGATACAGTAAAAATTGCAAATTTATTACCTGCCTGATCTATGCCTGACCGTTCGAAAGATACGAGTGTGGATGCTTTCCTAACACTGCTTGGCGCCACAGGATACCTGAATAATTTATGATTTTCTGACAGGAACGGCGACGATGCTGTTAGCGTAATTTCCACATTCTGGATAGCGCATGTATCGTATGTTTCTTGCGTGGTAGGGATTGTTATTTTATTGACTGTAAGCGTCATGCCAGAATACTTGCTGCTCTGGACTTCTACAGATTCGCCTTCCTTTAGAGTGACAGTTGGTGGAGAAGCTCGTTGAACGCACTGTCCTGTTGAACTGCAAACCTTGCCTGCTTCACATGTCCCGCAACTTAAGGTTCCTCCGCAGTTATCATTAACAGCGCCACAGACACGCCCAAGTTCTGCGCATGTTTTTGGCGTGCATGAAGTTGATATGCACTGGCTATTAGTATTACACGTTTGATTCGCGCTGCACGTGCCGCATGTTCCTCCACAGCCATTGTCGCCGCAGGATTTTCCAGAGCACTGCGGCGTGCATATACTGCTTACTGTAAATTGCTTTATTTCTGTCCGACCTGTTGCTATCGGCACGCCATTATCGTTTGCTTCTGCATAATAATTATGCGTTCCTAATGAATAATTGGTTGAATTTAAACATGGCGAAGAATTACATTGAATTGCTTGAACCGTATCTACAAAAATTCTTACTGCAGATATTCCATCAGCATCTGAGGCTGTTGCTGTAAGCGTAACTTGGTTTGTTTCAAACGGCTGTAAAGTGCTATGTGACACCGAAACAATAGGAGGAGTGTTTACTGATTGAGGCTGGCATACATTATTTATACAATTATTGCTTGTGCAGTCATTGTCGGCTAGACATATTTTATTGTCAGCGCATTTATTACAACTTCCGCCGCAGTCAATATCTGTTTCGTCGCTATTTTTTACGCCATCGCTGCACGTGTTCACCACGCATCCGTCGCTTGCATTGCATGTTTCACCCGCATTAAGCGTACATGTTGATAATGAACAACCGCCTGCTTCGCATGCACGAACTCCGTAATAACACGTTATGCTGTTATCTGTTTCAGTATTTGTTGTGCCAGCTTCTGGGCAATATTGGTCTAAATATGAACACGTACATGTATTTTCCTGGTTGCATGTGCCTGAATATTTGCATGTGTCATCAACAATCTTTGATGGACAGCCGACAGAGCCGTCGCATTCTGCTCCACATGAATCTGCATTGCACTGATAATTAGAAGCTGTTTCTGGCACACACTGGTCACTCAAGCCGCTGCTTTTAGCTCCAGAACAGAATGATAACCATGAACAGCTTACATCTGCCTGGCATTGCGATTGATTTGTGTGCACACTGCACCCTGCAGAATCTGCCTGCACATCTATTGCAGATGTCTTATTGCTGCCAGTCTGCTGGCATTTATCTGTCTGAACATAACATTTTACTTCTCTCGACCCTGTGCCGCACGCAGAACTGGTTTTTTCGCCAGAACTACATTTCGAGAACACTGCAACATTTTTAATATAAACTGGTTTTGGCTCTCTACCATCTGAACATTCTCCAGGAAGCGCAAGAGGGCATGACGAAGTGTTTGCCGGTGCGCACACATAATCTTTTACACAGCCATCTGAGCCGTAGTTAGGCAATGGAAACATATCACCAGGACATGGTTCAGGGTCAATGCTGGCGCATTGCGGATTTTCAGGCACGCAAACAAAATCTTCTACACAACCATCGCTTGCCCATTTTGAGCCTGTTGCTTCATCCCATATGCATTCATTGTCCCCTATGCGCGCACCGATACAATTGACATCCGGAACAGATGATGTGCATAGCACGTCTAAGGTCGCTGTTTCCGTCGGACATGTATTTGAAACGTTTGCTAAAATTATTTCTACGGATAATGAATATTCTATTTCAAGAACCGGTTTTTTGTCTGCTGTGCAGCCTGTCGTGGCTGTTCCGTCTGCGCATATGCGCGCATAATTTCCATTAATACCATTATTGCATCGCCCCTGCGTTGAAAGCATGACCTGAGTATAGCCATTTGCTACTATCAGTGAAGGGTCAATATCAACCGTCCTTACTTTCACGCCTGTGCCTTCAGGCAGATTTATTATTTTTGAATTTTTTGCATTGCTAGCACATGCGCCAAAATCATCCTTTGCCAAAGGGTCAAAGCTGCACTGCCTTATTTCTATATTTCCAACATTTAGGCATGAAGAACCGGCATAATTCGCCCCGTATATTTTCAGCACAGCTGATGTTATATGAGCCCCGGAAGGGATAGAAGACGTGTCAAAATAAAGAAAACCGCGGCGCACTTCACCGTTTACATTTCCTATGTTGATAAACGTGCCTGTTTTGCTTGCGCTAGATGATGACGCCCAGCCATCTTTTGCAGCGCTGCTAGTTATAACCGATGTGGTTGCGTAAGATATATCAAGAAGTAGGAGAACCGATACCGCTAAAAATGGCAGTAGTATTGAAAATCGCATTTTTACCTGTTAATTATATGAACAAGCGTCATATTTATATTTATTTTATTGCGTACCACACAGCATACCCGCGAAAACGCCATGTTATATCGTAAATAGAAAACCCGGCTTTCTTCAGCAGGATCATTTCTGAAACAAGCGGGACAGGATGGCTGTGGCCTGTATCAAAAATTTCCAGCGCTTCGTTCAGCTCAACTGACTTAAAGCAAACCTTGTCTGCACAGACAAAATAACCGCCTTCAACCAGAAGAGACTTGATTTTTTTAATCCACCTTATCTTTTCCTTTTTTTCAAGCTGGCTAAAGGTAAAGCTGCAAACTACAACATCATACTGTTCCTCAAATTCATGGAAAACAAAATCATCATCTATGAAATCTGTGCGGCCTTCAAACTCCTTCAGGTTATTTTTTGCTTTCTCAGTATTAAGGTCTATGCAATCTACCCGAGCGTTTTGAAAATTGACAAGGATCTCGTAGGCAGAACGCCCTGCACCGCAGCCTACATCCAGGCATTTTATCGTGTCATTCTCCTCAAACAACAAAGGAAATGTAAGCTGCTCCTGCATCTCCGCGTAGCGCTGGATTGTTTCTTCCACTGTCTTGTCAAACTGTTCAAATGACATCAGATGATTAGAAACGCAAGCTTTTTATGTTAATAACAAAAGAATTAATAAATGACAACAGGAATAAGCATCCGGTAGCTATTTTTTTTCTTATCCTTCATTAGTCATGCTTATAGGTGATTTTTATGTCAAAGATAACATTAAAAAAATTGATAAAGCAGCTTGCGGCGATAAAGGGCAGGCATACCGAGCTTGTTACTGTGTACGTACCCGCAGGCTACAGCCTGACAGAAATAGCAAACCAGCTTCGCAACGAACAGGGCACGTCTGAAAACATAAAATCAAAGCAAGTAAGAAAAAATGTTACTTCTGCGCTTGACAAGATAGTAAGAAACCTTGCTCTTTACAAAAGAACGCCTGAAAACGGCATGGCAATTTTTTGCGGCAATGTATCTGAAAAAGAAGGCGCTGCCGACCTGCAGATATGGACAATAGAACCGCCAGAGCCTGTGAAAACAAAGCTATACTGGTGCGACCAGAAGTTTGTAACAGAGCCGCTTGAAGACATGATTGCTGAAAAGGAAGTTTACGGAATAATAAACCTTGACAAGGGCGAGGCAACAATAGCTTTGCTTAAAGGCAAACGGCTTGAAACGATTTTTTCAGAAGAGTCTATCGTGCCTGGGAAGTCAAGGGCGGGCGGACAATGCCTTTCGCCAGACACATTAGTTCAAATGAGCGACGGGAACATACTTGAAATGAAGGACTTGCACAATCCATGTGTTGTGAAATCAGCAGATTTTACAAATTTAACTTTAAAAGACACGCCTGTTCTGGAAAAATGGAATTCTGAAAAACCTAAAAAATATACAATAACAACAAAATTTCCCAGAATGCAAATTGAAAGTTCAGCAGACCATACGTTTTTTAAATGGGGCAATTCTATAGAGGATGTTGCTGCAGAACATCTTAAGGAAGGCGATTATCTTCTTATGCCAGAAAAAATAGAAGTCAAAGGTGCAATACAAAGCCTTGATACGAGTCTATTATTTAATTCTTATAAAATAACTGAATCTGGCAGAAAGTTTCTTAAAAACAGGCGAGAGAAATCAAAATTATTTCAAAAAGGCCTTGCAAAAAAAATAAGTGTTACACAAACAGCAATTTCTGCTGTGGAGTTAGGAAAGAGATTTATAAAAAGGAAATTTCTGGAAAAGCTTTGTGCACAACTTGAAATTGATACCAAGTCTTTTGTAAGACAGCACTGTGAGCCTGTATCAAACCTTACATTACCAAACATATTGGATGAAAAATTGGCAGAATTTTTAGGCTATTTTGCAGGCGATGGGTCTTTTGAAAAAGAACGACTAAGCCTTCATGATGCAAGCGAGCAAATAGCAAGTCATTATATGAATATCGGAAAAACAATTTTTAACTGCAAAACACACATCAGGTACAGGGAAAATAAAGCATACTATATTTCAAGATTATATGGAAAACCTATTGTAAATCTTTTAAAAACAGAATTTTCAGAATTAAAATATGCAGGCGATACTGAAATACCAAGAAAAATACTCACATCACCTAATTCTGTTCTTGCAGCTTTTTTGAGAGGATTTTTTGACGCAGAAGGTTATGTTAATATAAATAGAGGCATAGGTCTTGGAATAAACAATAAAAAGATGGCAAAACAAATACAAATATCTTTGCTACGATTTGGCATATTGGCTTCCCTTGTTGAATATGATAACAGAAGAAATCCATACAGCAAGAAACATAGATTTACAATACAAATAACTGAAAGGACTTCTCTTGAAATTTTTTTAAATAAAATAGGCTTTAATGCCAAATACAAACAAGAAAAATTAAAAACTGTAATAAAAACAAAGTCCATAAGAAGCAACGTAAGACAAATATTTGCAACAGGTGAAAATATAAGAAAAATAATAGAATCATGTGGATACAAAATTAGCGATTTTCCTAAAGTGACTAACTTTTTTAGAAACGAACGCTTAATGAGCAAAGAAGTTTTTTCAAATTCAATACTAAGCGAAATAAAGCATGTTCCAGAACTTTATACAAAACTTAAAATAATTTTAGAATACAACATAGTTCCAGTTAAAATAAAATCTATAGAAGTGATACAGAAAGAATATAGTTTTGTTGACATAGAAGTGAAAAATTCAAATTTTATAGCAAACGGCTTGGTGGTACATAATAGCTCTCAGAGATTCTCGCGTATTCGTGAGGGTTTGTTAAACGACTGGCTGAAAAAAGTCGGGGAAGCTGCAAACAAAATTTTCGGGGAGCACAAAGTGCTGGGCATTCTGCTTTCAGGCGGCGGCCCTGTAAAAGAAATGCTCTACAAGGAAGACTATATGCATGCTGATGTAAAAAATAAGATTTTAGGATTAGTTGATACAAGCTATACAGGAGACCAGGGATTAGAAGAAACAATAATAAGAGGCGAACACCTGATAAAAGAAGCAGGCGTTATAAAAGAGAAAAAAATGCTGCAAAGGTTTTTGGAAGAATTGCAGAAGCCAAGCGGTCTTGCCGTGTATGGCCTGGAAAAAACACTGAAAATAATTGAAATGGGCGCTGCTGAAACAATTCTGGTAATGGAAGATTCGCCGCTGAAGTATGCCGGCTACGAATGTGCATGCGGCAAAAAGTATAAGATTGTGAAAGACGATGAAAAAAAGAAGCAGGTTTGCGGGCAATGCAACGCGCCACAGGCACTAGTGGAAGAAAAGGATGCTTTAGATGCGCTTGAAGACCTTGCAGAAAACTATGGGACAAAATTTGTTGTTATATCTGCAGACACAAGAGAAGGCAAGCAGTTCGAAGCCCTTGGCGGAGTCGGCGCTTTCTTGAGGTACAGGATATAGGAGCCCTTTTTTCTTCAAATGTTTAGACGCCAAAGGCGTTGGTTCGTTCCAAAAAATCCCTCGGGGAAACAAAGAAATGAAGACTCTGCAATATTAATTTCTATAAATATTTTCGCAGATTTCTTATCATGCGCATTCTAAATTTGAACGTATTAGCATGTATTGCATATGCGTTCCAGCCCGCTACACTTTCAATAATTTCAGGCTTATCCATGATACCATTTTTATACAAGTCAACGAAATGACCTATCCTATGCCTGATTATTCTGACATTGCCTTTCTTTGGCAACCTGTACTTGTAGAAAACCCTAAAACCTAGAAACTTGACACCTTTCTGAACCGGAATTATCTTGGATTTTTGCGGATGCAATTCAAGATTTATTGTTTTCAGAAATTTGTTTATCACTGCCTTGTGTGACTCAAGCTTTTCTTTTGAAACATCAAGTATGACAAAATCGTCAACATAGCGGATGTAATACTTTGCCTTCAGCCGGTGTTTTACAAAATAGTCCAGTTCATTCAGATACACATTTGCAAAGAACTGGCTTGTAAGATTGCCGATAGGCATACCTTTGCCTTTCGTAAAATGGTTACCAAGAATTTTCTTTATCAGCCAAAGTACTTTATCATCTTGTATTTTCCTGCTTATGCTGCGCATCATAACTTTATGGTTAACAGAGTCGAAATAGTGCTTTATGTCAGCTTTCAAAACATAGCCATAGACTTGATTGCTGTTTTTTGCATTTGGAAGTAGTTTTCCATTGTTGGTTACTTTTCGCATGAAATAGTCGAATCTTTTTAATGCTGCATATGTGCCTTTGCCTTTTCTGTTGGCATAAGAATCGAAAATAAAGACCTTTTCAAATATCGGCTCTATAATATTGCATAAGGCATGATGAACAACCCTGTCGCGGAACGCGGAAGCAGAAATAACACGAGTCTTTGGATCGCGTATGGTAAATGTTTTCATGAGCCTAGGTTCGTAGGCCTGTTTACGCAGCTCCTTTTGCAATTGCAATAAGTTCTTTTCCAAGTCGCTCTCAAATTCTTTCACATACCATTTTGTGCCTTTTCCTTTACGCGCTTTCATGTAGGCCTTGCGCAGATTTTTCATTAAGCACAATTGATCGTATAGTGATGTCATCATAAAGTCCTGGCCATTCCGGACTATTGGGCGGAAGCCATCGTTCGAATTTGCGTTGATTTCTCCAATCAATTTCGCATTCAGGCGCCTGTGGTTCGCATTTGCGCTCTGTGAAAAACATTTATAGTTTTCGCACAGATTGACGTTAAGGCACCTCTCGTATCTGCTATATTTTGCAAAGCAAAATCTATCGACATCGTGATGCCAGTTGCTCCTGCGCCCGACAGCAACCTTGTAGCCTGTTCATCAAAGACAACAAAGCAAGCTTTGTTATCTACACTGCGGCTTGACGAATCTTGCCGCTGTATTTTATGTCATCAGCCCTGAAACCGTTTGACGCACTTTGTGCGCCTGTCTTCTCCAGAGCTTCGCTATCTGCGAAAAGCAAAGCTTTTCGAGAGCTTGAAGAAGATTATCTTCTCCACAGCTGAACAGGCGTGTAGTTCGGGGGTCCGTCAACTGCACAGAGCGATATTTGTTTGGTGTAGTCG
>DATDTP010000036.1:0-3511 GCA_035290775.1 archaeon
TTCTATATAGCAGTTATAAATCAATATCAGAAATAAAAAAAGTTTACATAAAAATAAATAATAAATCAATTGAACTTATAGTTGTAGCAGATAAAAACGATAGAAAAATAAAAGATAAAATATTTTCTATAGAGTCTAAAACTATGAATGAATTTCAAAATTATGAATTTGAATTTATTATACATTCAGATTCAAGTGATATTGAAAACTTAGAAGGATTTAACAAATTGTTGTGATTTTATGAGTAGCGAGAAATCGCATTTAGATCAATCAAAACATAACAATGAATTTTTAAAACAAATTCGTTCACAAAAGTTTTATGATTGGGTTGCAACAACTATGTTTTACACAGCGTTACATCAAATAGACTTCTATTTAGCCAAGAAGAATATACATCCAATAAATCATAAGGTACGAAGAGCTATAGTAAATAAGAGCTTCAGAATAGAATTCTATAAAAGTTTCAGAAATCTTGAAGAAGCATGTTATGATGCAAGATACAAGCCAGACGAGTGGAAAAAATCATTGAATAGCATTACATTAAAAGAACTTGAAGAAGATTTAAAATTAATACGAAATGGAGCTAATGCATCAAATTAAAATATAGAGAACTTTGATTAACCCCTAATTTGTCAAAGTTCACAATAAGGACTTTGAATTAAATATATATTATTCAAAGTCCTCCTATGATAAAATCCGCCAGTAACATTACATTCTTATTCTCATCTCCTTAAATATTCAGAGAGATCTCTCGACATGCTCCTATTCGTGCTAAGCTGAAAAACATGGTGTCGTTCAGCTTTCACATGGTGTCGCGTCGTGTAGAGGAGAGGAACCCAATCTCTATGACGGTCTCAAAGACCAAGGACTTTGACGGGTTTTCCTCTCTTTCTCTCTATTTTCGGTTCTTTGTATTCTTCGTTTTTCACCAGCATGAAATACATGTCTACGGTAATTGTTCTTGCGATTGCGACAATTGCTTTTTGTTTGCCTATGCGTTTCTTTAGTTTGTTGTATTTTTTCCTGAAATATTTTGAGTGCATAACAGCCACCCATGCGCATTGTACAAGCAGGAATCTTACAAGAGTTCTGCCTTCTTTTGTTATGTGGCCTCTTCTGTCTGTGCTGCTTGACTGCTTGACTGATAGACAGACGGCACAAGGCCAAAGTAGGAGCACAATTTTTTGTGTGATGAGAACCTACCTATATCACAGACTTCGCTTGCGACAGCAAGCGCTGTCGTCCAGCCTACGCCAACATGCGTTTTTAGCAGCACGGCATACGCGTCATTTGATGCGTGTTCTTCTATGCGCTTTTCTGCGTCGTCTATTTGTTTGTTTAATTCTCCTAACAACGCAAGAAGCGAATCAAGAGAAGCCCTTTGGGCTTCGCCCAAAGCTGTGTTTTTCAAAAATAGCATTCCTTTCTTGCCATACTTTTCTTTGAAAGGAATTTGTATGCCTTCCTTGAGAAGCAAAGCAAATATCTTGTTCTTGATTTGTGTTCTTACTGAGACAAGCGAGGCACGATGCCTTACAATAAGCCTCGCTTGTCTGTTCTCCTGAGAAGGCACGTAAGACTCTGGTATCATGCCAGCTCTCAAGAGCTGAGCAAGCACTCTTGCATCAAGCTTGTCTGTCTTTATCTTCGCTTCCGCTATCAGCCTTATCTTGCGCGGATGAGCGACCTTTACGTCGCACGTTTTGACAAGACTGTCATAAACGTTAAAAGCAGCTGTTGACGATTCCATCACAACATGCTGATTTTTTGTATCTCTTGCAAGTTCTGCTAAGCCAGAAGCAGTATTTTCAAATCTTCGGTCTTTTACAATATTTCCTTTGTTGTCCAAAAACGCAGCCTGACAGAAGTCTTTATGAACGTCCAAACCTACATACATAATATCCACCTCACTTACCTATTGTGAAGCGGATTTTATCATGACATCTCTATAGATAGTAAGAGAATGTGGCTTCAAAGCAAGGTATAAATTCATAAGATGCCCAGAATGTAATGAGGTGAAAAAATGACTTTCAGATGTCCAGAATGCAAGTCTTCAAGGTTTCATGTTGAAAGATTGGAGATACTTACATAATAAAATGTGAAAAAACTGCAGCATGTGGATGGCAAATCAAAACAGAGAATATGAAAGCTTAACCTACATTTTGAATTATTCAACAGAAAGCCGAATATTTCAACAGAATTTTATTTTTGAATTCTTCCGAAAACCGCTCGGCTTTAGCCAGCGGATGAGGGCAAGAATTCGAAAAGACATCCACAAGAAACCCACAACTTTACAGTACTTGCGAATGAAAATGGCTTCACATATGAAGTCAAAACATAGGCATTCAAATCAGACAATAATTGGCAGGCAAGGAATTTACTACAGGATTTAACTGGAGTAGAGAAATGTTATTGAACTACAATTGTGGTTCTAATTGTTCGCAACAAAAACTGTAATCTCATTCGGATCTACTGTTTAGTTGTGGGTAATCTGAGGGGATTTCATTTATTCAACAAAGCGGCGTTCGCAATTTACTATATATATTAGCCCTGCAAAATATTCCTATGGATGTAAAGGAAATGATAACCGAGGCATTCGCTTCTGAAAGCCAGGCAAACAAAAAGTTTACTGCATTCGCAAAGAAGGCGGAGGAAGAGGGCTTTCATAATATTGCCCAGATGTTTCGCGCTGCAGCCCTGTCAAGGATGGTTGAAAGTTATGCTCATTTGGGCGTGATGGACGCTGTAAAGACAACACAGGAAAACCTGAACGCTATGATTGCCACAATGGAAGAAGAAAACAGCAAAACCTACAAGAAATACCTTGAAGATGCAAAAAAAGAAGGCAATACAAGCGTCATGCGCGCATTCCAGAGCGTTGTTGAAGCGAATACGGCTTACTTGGATATTCTAAAAAAGGCGCAGGAAGCGCTAAAGAGCAATAAGGATGCTGAGCAGAAAAAATGCAATGTGTGCGACACATGCGGCTATGTGATTATGGGCGAGCTTGTAGACCCGTGCTCTGTCTGCGGGGCAGCGGTGGAGCAGTTTTCTGCTGTTGAATAAAAATCGAATGTTAAGTATACAATATCTTCGTATTGATAACTAAAGATAACACTACTAGAGTTATGGAATTTTTTTTCAAATACCCTGAAACAAAATTCCACCTACGCAAGCTTGAAAGGCTAACGGGGCTTTCAATGCCAGGCGTAAGAAAAATAACGCTCTATGAAATAGTTATAAAAAAAACAGAGCCAGAATTTATTAATACGCTTGCAAACGGAATTATTTTGTATGGATATATCTTGACAGTTTGTCAAAATAGTTTACGATCCCTGATACAAAATTTTTAAGCGCAATAATTTTTGTTACAAGTCATTCAGGCGCTTCTTGTATTTGCTTATTATTTCGTCGTAGGCTTCTTTTGATATCATGTTGAGCTTGTAGTGTTTCTCTGCATTTTCTATCATGTTTTCCATGCGTTTTCTTGCTTTTTCCTTGTCGTCGTTTG
>DATDTP010000037.1:0-3747 GCA_035290775.1 archaeon
GATAGGCCGCGGCCTTACAAGGGTTGATGCAGGAAGCGTGGACAGCGCTATAAAAGAGATAATAAAAGGCAGAACATCGCTGGTTGCAAAATACCAGCCTATTTCAAACGTGATGCGGTGGAGCATTGACAAGCTAAAGATGTCTGAACAGGACATATTGAGTTACATTGATGACAATTATAGCTGGCCAAAAAGCATGCTCAGCAGGTTCATGCTTGCAACAACAAAATCAAGTCCGGGAAAAATAGATGTCTTCTACAAAGGGCTTGCTTATGTCTCGCTTGGCAGCGTGATAACGTACAGTTTTTTCAGGAACATGAAATACGTTTTTTAAAGCATGGCACATGCCAGCAAATAACATTGCTTAATAAACTTTTGTACAATATTAAATAAAATTCAAAGGTGTTTTAAAAATGAGCTTCGCTCTTTCTAAAACACATAATAATGCAGGTGTTTTAAAAATGAACGGTGACATTAAATGTGTGATATGCAAGGAAGTCATAAAGAGCTCAACATCCATAGTGATGTGCAATAGCTGTAAGGATGCGTACAGAAAAAAAGCTGCACAGACGTTTGCATAACGCTTTTCATGGTGATTAAATGAAGGGAATTGTTATAATTTTATTGATAGCATGCATAATAGTTGGCGCAGCTATTGGGTATTTTCTAAAGCCCGAAATAGACCAGGCTGCAGAAAATATTGTCCATGCAGTTGATTTTTCAGGTTATGTCCCGCTTGACATAAAAATAATAGGAACAAATGTCAGGCTCAGCGCAGAATGCAGGGCAATAAATTTTGACATAACAGAAGACCAGGCCCTCTCCATTGCAAAGGCCATGAATATGACTTCAACGCCACGCCCCCTCCCGCATGATGTTTTTTCAGACATAATTGAGAATTTTCAGATAAGGCACATAGCCTCGAAGATCGACAGGTACGAAGATAGGATATACATGGCGCATATGATATTCCAGTCGTCAAATAATGTCCTTGAAATCGATGCAAGGCCAAGCGATACGATAGCAATTTCTCTGCGCACCGGTACAAAAGTTTATATGGACAGAAAAATTTTGGAAGAAACAGGTGAAAAAACATGCTAGCGCGTTATAAGGTGAGAAGAAATTATTACAAGGTCCAGAAGACAGATATGGCTTTCATGATAATTGTGACTTTTATCCTGGGTATAATATTTGCATCGTTGACATTGCCAAAGGCGCCTTCAGAGCAAATATCAACATTTGAAGGAAAAACAGTGGAAGTCGGCATACCTGCCATTGGCACAAGCGGTAGTGGAGTTACAGGGCGCTTGTTTGCAACTGTTCGCCAGGGAAACGGGCAGGTTTTAGTCAGCGTTAATGATGTGCTTGCGCAATATGACACGCAACTTTCGGCGCGGACAGCAGCTCATGCTGCAAGCAAATATTCTAATATAGATGTGAGCAATATCGATATAATATACACAATAAAGGTTAATGCCTCTGCTATAGAGGGGCCGTCTGCAGGCGCTTCAATGGCAATAGCAACAGTGCTTGCTTTTGAAAATGTAACAGCGTCGCCAAAAATAATGGCAACAGGCTCCATATCAGAAGACGGGAAAATACTTCCGGTTGGTGCCATATACGAGAAAGCAAAAGCCGCTAAAGATGTTGGTGTTACGCTGTTTCTTGTTCCAAAAGGGCAGTCTGTGAGCATC
Source organism: archaeon (assembly GCA_035290775.1). Lineage (GTDB taxonomy): Archaea > Aenigmatarchaeota > Aenigmatarchaeia > GW2011-AR5 > GW2011-AR5 > JACQNW01. The sequence goes on from DATDTP010000037.1 coordinate 1,695, forward strand.
AAGCGCGACAGGGTGAAATCTTGCTCATATATGGGGACGCTTCGCTACTGCACAATAGATTACAAAGATACGTCAGTAAACATAGGCGAGCAGCTTGGAATAGCAGTAAAAGAAGTCAATACTCTTGACGATGCAGTCCAGTATTATAAGAATCAAAGTTATGCCTAAAATTCGACAGCAACATCCTTTTGCAGGACTTCTGAAAGTTTCTTCTTTATTTCATCTGATATCTTTCGTGTCCTTTCTTCCATTTTTTTCCTTTCGTCAATGCGTGAATCGCGCTTCTTTGAAGCAATTTCAAGCTCTTTTTCCTTTTCCTTGATATCTGTTTCAAGCCGCTTGATTTCTTTTTCAGCAGGCTCCTTTTTCCTGCTGATTTCATCTTTCAGGCTTTGAATATGCTCCAGAAGGTCGTTGTATTCGTTGCGCATTGAACTGAGGATATCAATATTTTTTGATAATTTTGTTGTGCGCTCTTTTTGTTTTGTATCCACGCTTATCTTGCCTGAGCTTATTGCAGCCAATGCCTTTTCAAGTATGGTTTCAAGCGTTTTTTGGTTGTCTTCCAGAAACGCTTCAAAAGAATTTTTTGAATATGGAAGCGCATCCTTTTCGCCTTCATGGACAAGCTTTTTTGCAATTTTATCCATGATGCTGAGGTCTGTCATGATCTTTTGTTTCATTATTGATGATTGGCTTTCAACCCTGCGCAGCTCGGATTCTGCAGAAGCATATGAGGAATTTGTTCTAACTGCATTCAGCTTCTTTTTCAGGCTTGATATATCTTCAGCCAGCATGTTTGGTGCTGAGCTGGATTCCCTGAGCATGGACTCCATGTCGTCAAAAGTTTTTCTGCTGCGCGACACGTCGTTGATAAGGTTTCCTATATCTTCAATCTTTTTGGTCTTGCTGGTATAGATAAAGTTTTCAAGGTTTTTGATTTCAGATTCAATAGGCTTTGTATTTTGTGAGATTTTGCTCATGGTATCCTTGAATTCCTGGAGGTGCTTGAATTCTTTTAGGTTAATGTTGGAGACAGTTTCAAGGACAAGCTTTGATATCTGCACGAATGAAAGCGTCTGGGCATAGCTTGAATCAGGCTCCCTTAATCCGTCTATGGCACCCAGGCACTTGTCACAATACTGGTTTTTTATTGTCTCTGCGTAGGCTTTTTCAGAATGCTTTTTTTCCATTTCCTCTGCTGCATTTTTTATTTCTGTAAATCTTGAAAGTATGGAGTTTACAAGGCTTTGTATTTTTTTCCTTTCTTCATCTAATTCCTTGGAAAATTTTTTCTTCAAATACGACTCTATTTCGCTAAGCCTTATCTGGCTTGGGTCTTTGCTTTTGAAAAACATTAGTATATCATTGGCATCTAAAAAATAAATACGGAACATGCCTGAATTCTGTAGTCCCATTGTAATTGTTATGTAATTGAAGCTCTTTAGGAATCCTATTCTAAAGCATAGCCGTGAGACGTATTGCCTTTTGCAATACGTCTAGCTGACATATAAACCGAGAGGTGTATATGTCTACGGCTATGCTTTTCTTTGAGGATTTCTAAAGAGCCGTAATTGATAAAATTTTCAAAAGTACTCTTGCTCCCAGTCGTCAAGCTCTTCCTCTGAGAGGGGTTTCTTTTCTTCAGATTGTGGATTTCTTTGCGTGATTCCAATAGCAATGCCGAATGCTAAGCCGGCTATGTGCGCCATGTTTGCAATGTTCGTGGGGTAAAACGCGCCTGCTATGTCAAGCACAAGCCAGAATCCGGCTGCAATAAACATCGGCATCGGCACGCCGTACGTCCACACCATCATCTTGGGCCGCAAGGCAGCAAGCATTCCAAGCACGCCGAATATTGATCCGGAAGCTCCAAGTGCAGCATCGTAGAAAAACGATGATGCAATGCCCGATACAATTCCAGATGCAAAAAATACCAGAAGAAATTTTTTTGTCCCATGGATGCGCTCCAGGATGCTCCCGAAAAGCCCGAGTGCAAATATGTTTCCAAGCAGGTGTCCCATGCTGCCGTGTATAAAAATAGACGTTATCA
>DATDTP010000038.1:0-3098 GCA_035290775.1 archaeon
TATAAATTTCTGGAAACAACGTAAACTGTTTCGAGACGGACGAGAACGGAGACGGCTCGACAGACATTGTGATTGAAAACAACATGCTGCGGGCGGCATTTTCAAAAACAGTCAAGACAACGCCATTACAGCCGATAAATACGAAAAATGCAATAATATCTGTAAAAGAGAAGTCTGGCAATATAACGATAAATTTTGTAAACACGTCCGTGTACGTGAATAATTTTTCCTCTTCCGCAGGCACAGGATACAGTGAAATATCAAAGCTTGGGAGGAACATGCCTTTCTGTCAGGTGCATTTCTTCATCAATTCAACGGCTACATATGACCTGTATTACAAGCTTTACTCTGGAGCAGACTTCATTGTTGCAGAAGTAAAAAACATAAGGTAGTGCAAAGGCTAACCTATGAATGAATTTTTAACTTTAATGAATAAAGTAAAAATATGGTAATACTTAATCAAGAGATGGCAAAACGTCTGACAAAAGAGCAGCTGAATGTTCTAAAAAAATATGTTGAAGAAAAAAGTGAAATTCCTATCAGGGTTGTATATACCCAAGAACATTGGAATAAGATTGCAAAAGACCCAGAATACAGATTGGCTGGCAGGGAAATTTTTGCGCTTAAAAAATCTATTGGAAAAATAGCCAAAAAAATCAGCGAGAAAAATATAAATATAATTCATCTTGGCGTAGGTAACGGCTTTGAGATTCCGATTATAATTGACGGATTGAATGCTTGTAATTATAACATAATAAATTACTCAATTGTTGATGTGAACCCCAAAATGCTTGAAATAGCTGAGAATAAACTTCGTCAAAAATATTCTGGCATAAAAATTAAAAAATTCATTGTTGACATAGAAACATATGGAATAGAAAGCATATTCAATGATACAAAAAAAGAAGGCGCTGATATAAACGTTGTTTGCTTATTGGCAAACGGAGTATTATTTTCTAATGATGAATTGGTGAAAAAAATTTCTGACAATATGAGAGACGGTGATTATTTTTTTCTCACGTTAGAGCTTTACCAGGAAGGAAAGGACGATGAAATAATGCAGCCGTATATGATACAAAGTGTCTTGGATCTTCTTTCAAACGGGGTTAAAATAATTGGTTACGAGCCAAAACATGGAGAATTTAGCGCAGAAATTGATAAAGATAAAAGCATGCTAAAGGTTTATTATTCGCCAAATTCTGATATGACAAAAAAGTTTGTAGTTCTGCGTTCTTATAAACCAACTTTTAAACAACTGAATGAACGAATGGGCAAGAGTGGGTTTGTAGAGGTCTTTTGTGAAGAATATTCAGAAACCCATACAAGCGCTGGTTTATTTAAGAAGACAATAAACACGGCAGAAGCTTTAATTACAGGCCATGCCATAATCAAATAATGAAAGGTATTTCTCCTTTGATAGCGGCAGTTATGCTGATAGCTATAACAGTTTCCATAGGCGTTTTCATAGCAGGGTGGTCGCAGCAGTTTATACATTCGACGACTAAAAGTGTAGGCAACAAAACGACCGAAGCTATAGATTGCTCTGCTGCTAATATTAATATACAGGACATCTACATAACAGCAGGCACGGGCACGGGTTCTGCAAACGTAGTTGTAAAAAACACGGGATATGCAAACAACCTTGTAATAACAAGCGCCCAGCTTTTCAACAGGACAGGAGGAAATTTTACGGGTTCAGGGCTTCCTATAATTGGATTCAATAAAGGCAGCCTGTTTTCAATAAGCTTTTCAAACGTAACGCTTGTAAGCTGCCCTGCAGACTTTTCACAGGTAATAGTCACGACAAACTGCGGTGGAATTTCAGACACATTTGACGGCAATCCAAAGTGCTAATGAAAAGTATTTATATGGCATAAGCACATCTAGATATAGAGTGATGAAATGAAAAAAACGAAGGGTATATCGCCTTTGATAGCAGCAGTTCTGCTTATTGCATTCACAATGACCATTGCAGGCATATTGGCCACATGGGCAAATAGCTTTACAAGAGACAGGCTTGCAACGTCAACCATAGAAGGCCAGTGCTTGGGAGCAATAGACGTTACTTCCTTAAGCTTTGACAGTACAAACATAACCGCGACAGTAAGAAACGTTGCAGATATCGTGAACCTCACAGATATGCGCGTTATAGTGGAGTACATTGACAAGACGAAGAATAAGGAATACATATTGTCCAATTACGGATTTCCAAATCCGCTTAACCCGTCTGCAACAGGATTTTTGTCGGTAAATACGACTGACACAACAAAGCCGTTAAGCATAAACATAGTGAGCAAGACATGCCCAAGAAATCCTGCAATCATGTTCTTTAGGTAATTGAGAACTTTGATTAACCTATGATTTGTCAAAGTTCGCAATAAGGACTTTATGTAAACGGCATATTATTCAAAGTTCTCTATTTTGTTTATATAATGGATACCGTCATATTACTAATTATGAAGGGACTTGAGCCTATTGTATCTGCTGTTATGATGCTGATGATAGCAATTGCAGCCGGTGCTGTAGTATCAGGCTGGGTCTCGACTTTTTCTTCAGAAAAAGCAAAAAATATAAGGAATTATACGCAGGACCAGCTTTCATGTAATTTTGCGGGGTTGTATATAAAAAACGCTACGTATAATTGTAGCAACAGCTGCGCCGCAGGCGTACAGCATACGACTGTAGTAACAGTTGTGAATTCAGGAAAAAAACAGATTGCAATTGACAGCATAGTATTGCAAAATGCAACAGGCAGTGTTTATAATCTCAGGATAAATGCAACGCAAAATATCAACATAGGCGAGACTGTTACAATAATGAATGTAAGCATGGGAAGTTGCAGCGGGATAAACAAGACAATAGACAAAGTTATAATCAGCAGTATAAATTGCCCTGCTTCTGCTTCTGATTCCCTATCCGGAGGCAGCGTAGCCTATATTGAATGCGGCTGATTAACAAGTATATAGTCCTTTGCACAGCTTATACTACATCATGCTGTGCAAACTCCATATAGATAATTACGTTATTATGCAGCATAAGCTACGCAATTATCTATAAATATGGCAAATCTCCATATTCAAATAATGAAAGGAATTTCT
>DATDTP010000039.1:0-8323 GCA_035290775.1 archaeon
CGACAGAAGTTCCTGTAGTGTATTTTCCATGGTTGATTAATACACAGATTGACGCTAATGGCGTTTCTTCCTTGCTGAGCAACGTGGATTTTTCCCCATTGAAAGAAAAAAGGATAGGGTTGCTTACAACAATCCAGCATACTACTCTGCTTAATCAAGTAAAGGAAAAGCTTGAAGAAAACGGTTACGAAGCTGTAATTGGCGGCCAGATTCTTGGCTGCTGGACTTCAAATGCAGAGAAAATTGAAGGCAAGGTTGACGCTTTTCTCTACGTGGGTTCTGGAAAATTCCATCCTTTGGCTGTAAAGTCAAAAAAAGTTTATTCACTGGACATAGAGCGCCAAAAAATAGAGGAAGTTGACGCAATGCACCTTGAAAAGCGCCGTCTGGCAGGCATCTACAACGCAAAGGATGCAAAGACGTTTGCAATTCTGGTCACGACAAAAAAAGGCCAGCATCAGCTAATTGGCAAAGCTGAAGAAATAAAGCAAAAGCTTGAGAAAAACCATAAGGCGGCATTCATTGTGACCATGAACGAAATAAGCGACTCTGCCATGCTTGGCATAAAGGCAGATGCCTTCATAAACACTGCATGCCCAAGAATAATAGAGGATCACTTTTCAAAGCCGATTGTAAACGCATCTGATATTGATGAGGTGTTGGGTGGTTCTTCATGAACGAAGCAAAATCAGGCAGTTTAAATGTTGTATTTTCTTCAGCTGAACTTAGAGAAGAAGGGGAATATGCAATATATAATCTGCAAGCGTACGAAGCATTTGTTGAAAAATGCGAGCGCCCTGAACTAGTAAGGGAATTATACAGGGGAAGTATTACAGAATGTTGTGTTTATGTTCTTAAACACTGTGGAAAGAAAGCAAGATTAGTGTCAGTTAATGGATAAACAGTGGATTCAAAGGAACCGGCGGCATCAAAGGCTTAAGCTTAAAAGCGTTCACCTGCATCTAAATTGTGATAATAATGAAAATAGAAGTTCTTGAAAACGAAGACAATAAGCTTAAGATAAAGCTCCAGGACAACATGACGCTTGTTAATTTGCTCAATGAAAATTTATGGCAGCAGAAGATTGACGTGGCTGCCTACACACGTGAGCACATCTATCTTACAGACCCGGTTTTGCTCGTGCGCAGCAAAGACCCGAAAAAGCATCTTCTGGATGCAGCAGAGCAGATTGTCGCAGATGTTGAGACCTTGCGCAAAAAGCTGAAAAGCCAGAAATAATTCTGATTATTAATAAATAGCATCCTACTTATTATAATGTCTGTGGAAAGCGACATTGCATTTTTAAGGCAGAAAATAGAAGAAATAGACAGAAAAATAAACCAGTTGTCGTCAGACGTTAGAAAATTATCTTCACATTTTGGAGAAAAAGAAATAGATGAAGAAAAGTCTGTCATAAATATGATCTAGGAGCTCTTTGGATAGCAGTTCAACTTATAGGTATAATTAGGAGTCATATATCGGGTGGAAGCATGGCGAAATCAAAAAAGCGCGACATTATAGAAATAATTGCTGCATTTGCAGTTGCATGGGTGTTTTACCAGGGCCTAGGCTATGCAACAGGCACAGGCCTTCCGATAGTGTCCGTTGTTTCAGAAAGCATGTACCATACAGACGGCTATGACGGATGGTGGCAGCTTCACGGGTCTTTTTATGATGAAATTGGGATAGAAAAAAATGTTTTCAGGAGCTACACGCTGCCAAACGGCATGTCAAAAGGCGACCTGCTTTTTGTTGTCAAGCCTGAAAACATACATGTCGGCGACATTGTTTTGTATCAGAGAGACATAACCATTGTGCACAGGATTGTAAAAATAACAGAAAATGGCTATGTAACAAAAGGCGACAATAATTTCAGGCCCGATCCCGAAATACGCAACGAGCAGGTTGTGGGAAAAGTAGTGGCAGACGTGCCGGCCCTTGGCTATCCGCGACTGCTATTGTTTGTTTTTGGAATTTAATGTCAATCAGAGCAGTTCAACAAATTCTTCAACAGTCAAGCCAGCTTCTTTTATCAAATCTCTTAGCAATCCTTTTGAAATTTCTCTATGGTTTGGGACAGATAGCCTTCTGTGAGGTGCATTCATATGTCTTAGAATTATATGGCTACCCGTCTGATGATCAGGTTGGTATCCTATTTTAACAAATGCTTTGACAGCATCTTTTCCAGAAACAACAGGCAGTTTAGGCATAGAATCACTTTTTATTCATTTTATCTTGTTTCATTTTCTTACGTTGCTTAAAGCCACTTAGTCGACCCAAAATAACTTCCATAGCATTGAGCATTGGTGGAACACCTTCAGAATTGATAGTCGTTAAGCCATGCTTACATTTTTTTGACATATGAAATAGCTGTATATAATATTCTTTTATATCGGCAATTGCTAGAATTGTTTCTTCAATTGTTCTGGATCTAGATTCTAAACCTGATTCACCCATCAATTCGTCTAATGTTATTAATGCCTTTTTAGATAAAGTTATGGCAATAGCTTGTTTTGTCATACTATTTCTATCATATAAAGACTATTTAAATCTAATACTATACATTAAAGAATATATTTTATTAAAAAATACTATACTTCAACTGTTTCTTCTCTTATTGAAGGCGGTATTGGCTCGTTATGTTTTTTCAGGCTTTCAATATATCCTTCTATGGCATCTTTTATATTTTTTATAGCTTCTTCCCGTGTTTTGCCTTGCGACAAGCATCCTGGCAATGCAGGACAGTTAACAATAAATACACCATCTTCGTCCTGATCGATTATTATTCTATATTTGATTCCGTTTGTGTTTGACATAATTATAATCAACTCTGCAAGTTTTTAAGGTTTGATTTACCAATCAAATTTCTACTTTCTTCAATATGATGGAAGTCACTGTTTTTTCAATGCCGCCTACTTTTCTTAGCCTTCTGTCAAGAAAACTATGCAGGTCATCAACATCGTTTGCAGACACCCTTATAATAATGTCGCTGTCGCCAGTGACAATATAGCAATCTTCAACTTCTGGAAGCGTCATGAGTTTCTTTCCAAGGGTTTCCTGCGCAGATTCGTTTTCTGTCATGTACTTTGAATTCATCATGACGTGCACTATTGCGCTTATCTCTTTGCCCAGTTTTTTATTGTCTACAACAATCGTGTATTTCTTGATTATGCCGTCTTTTTCCATTTTTTTTATCCTGTTATGGACAGTTGTCACTGGCATGCCTATCTTTTCAGAAATCTCCCTGCTAGTGAGCTTGGCGTCCTTATTCAACATGCCTAAAATTCTTTCATCATTTTTGTTGATCATTTTTAAAACACCTCATACCACTTTGTGTTTTGAAAAGCCCGAAAGGCAATTTTTAAAACACCTCATACCACTTTGTGTTTTGAAAAGAAGCATATTTGTCAAAACAATGCTTCATTGTATATTTTTCCATTTTAAGCATTTAAAGTCGTATTTTATTGAAAAAAATACATGAAAGTATGTTATTTCTATAAAGCATCGGGCTTACAATTACTAGTTATGAAAGAAAACGAATTCTTGTTGTTGACAGATATGCTCAGAGGCCTGATAAAAAGGAAACTAAGTTCAGAAGTTATGCGAATAATTGAAAAGGTTTCTGAAAAGCTTAGCGATGTTCAAAAAAGCTATCTTGCAAAATTCATTATTGGAGAACAGATGTACGCAGAAAAACAGGAATTAATAAAAAACGAATCCTATACCCTTGCCATGCGCATGGCAGAATATGATTATTTTTGAGAGCGCAGCGATCGAAAATTGGCGAAGACAAATTTTTGAATCTGAAAGATTCGAAAGTTGACGGCAGGCAAATTTTTAGTTCGAAGCACTAAAAGTTGAGAGAATCTATAGAAATGGAAGTGTCCATAAGCTGCGTCTTTTAGGTGCTTCTGTTTTTTGCGGCAGCACTATTGGATAAATATGCGTTGGTTCAACAGTAACATAAAATAATCGTTCAGCACCGTGATCTCTGAATTGTTGGGCCTGTGCCATAAGTTTCTTTAAATGTTTGTCCTGAGTGTCTCTGTTATTTACAGGGTCAACAACAAGAACATCATAGCCATTGACAATGCTATGTTTATACACATCCAGGTAAGCGCCTGCTTGTGTTCCGTTGTTTAAAACATCAAGCATGCCAATTCTTGCAGGTATTCCGCGGTCAAAAAATTGTGTATAAAGGCCAGCTACCCATGGTTCAGCATCGGATGAAGTCGAGCCGATAAGCACAAGTTTGTCGCGAAAATTATAATCGTCAACAAGCGTTTGAACTATGTGCGCGCCTGCTGTTACAACGCGCCTAAACATTTTAGCACTAGCTTGATTTTTTGTCATAAATATCACACAAGATGATAACGTCCAAAGACAGCTCCAGTTAAGCCACTATTTGCAGGTGTCGCAACAGGATCGTCGCCTCTTAGTCCAGAATGGGAGAATATTCTTACACCATCAACAACATCTGCTCCAGTGCCTCTCTTGTCTTCATCAACCACATAAATAAATTCAGGTATGTTCCTGCTTTTCTGTAAAGGTTTTAGTGTGCCTACAACTCTTCTGAAAGCACTTCCCGTTGCAATTGAATCGTCTACTAGTGCACATATGCGTCCTTCTGTGAGGCCCTTGTATATTTTAGGTTGCCCCTTTTCAACTTCTGCATAATTTGCATCAACGCCCAGAAGGCGCATAGCCTCCGCAAAGCTCATGCCTTCCCAGACAGCACCGCTCATTATAGGGACGACAACAATAGGCCTGCCACTTAAATATTCAGCAACGCGAGGCGCGACGCAATCAGCAAACTCCCTCATGCTTTGTTGTCTTGTTCCTATTGAATCATATTCTTCTATATCAATAATGTGATGTTCAGAGTCCGCTTTTGTTCCAAATTGCTCCACATGTGTCGCTCCTTTGTCAGAAGCAGCAAATTTTAAATCAGACATTTTCATGTCTTCTATGTTGCCTATGGTAATTATGCATCTGCCCTTTACGTCAGATGAATAAAAATCAGCTTTGCCATTATCAACCAGTTCAACATATTTTACGTCGCCCAAGCCGCGCAGCAACAAATATTCCCTGGCAGCGAGCCCTCGAAAACCTGCCTGTGGAAGTGCCACAACAGTAGATGGAGAATTTTCAACAGCGTTAAAAATACGATTGCCGTAGCACTCTAAAAACTCCTTTGCGTCTTTGCCTCTTATGCCGGCATTTTTATATTCAATCATTTTATCACCGTTTATGGAATTTCTACTCATGCAACAATCTTTTTAAGTGTCATTATTCCAAAAATTTCACTGTATCTATTACTCCATCCCCGTCTTTGTCAACGCCTGTGACAACCCTGCAAATTTGTTCAGGGTTTTTCGTATTGCCTTTCATAACTTCCTTAATGTACTCTGTGAATGCTATGACAGCAGAGGCGTTCCCGCTTGTCCTCTTTCCTGCTAGCAGCAAAATTTCCTTTTTCCTGTTAAAGGGGTTTTTAATGCGCTGCACAGTAGCATCATAATCAAAATTATAGCTTTTTTCTGTAAGCTTGGATTTTATTGACCAAGAATCTGCTTTTTCAAAGTATAAAGGCAGTTCCTGGTTTATTCTTTGCGTGATGACATTTGTCTTGGGGCCGCCTATTATTATAAGGTTTTCTTTTATATCGTCTGCACTCAGTTCAACGTCAATTTTTCCGCACAAAGGGTTAAACTCGTTGAGAAATTTTCCAAGGAACAGACATAAATCAATTGCCTCATGGCCGTTCCTGGCGGTTGCTTCATCCTGCCCATGCGGATATGGTGAGCCGACAACTATTTTTGCATTAAGCTTGCCGCCGACTATAAACGGCCTCAAAAATGCTTCTATTGAAGGATCGTTAGTTTGCTTTTCCTGTTCCACAACATGGCCGTTTTCAAAGAGTTTTGCGGCAACTACGCTGGCTACAGGCTCGTACATCTTCGCAGTCATTCCGTAGCGCATTTCATTGCGTGCAACGCGCACAACGCCGGCTTTTTCCAGGTTGCGCAAGTGGTAGTAGATGTTCTGTTCATGCACCTTGAGCTTTCTCGCAATATCAATTGCACATAGTTCTTCCTCTGCCAGCATTGCAATTATTTTTGAAGCTGTAGGGTTGCCTAGAAGTTTCAGGTTTTTTGTGCTCAGAAGTACAGACTCATAAATATGCCTTTCAGTGCCGGTAGATTCAACTAGCATGCTTTTCATGATTCACACCCCACAAAAATGAAATGCCCTCTAAAACATGAGCATCTATTTTTGAATTTGTTACACAAATGAATTCAAAAATAAAATGTACTATAACTATAGAAGCAGAAAAACTTAAATAACTATAAAATTCTTCATAAAACTACAAAAAATATCGTAACTGTAGGGTTGTAAAATATACGGAAATACTATGAAAATTTTCATAATAAGAAACAATTTTTGTTAAATATGCCTTTTATCCTGAACAGTCATGTTTCCCATTAATAATAAAAATTTGCTGTGCAGTGTGGTGGTATTTAATGAATCCAAAATGTTGCGGAAAGGATATGAGGGTAACACTTGAGACAAATAAATTTTATGAAATGCTTTGTGAAATATGCAAGGATACTGTCTACATGAAAAAAGACGAAGTAGACAAGCCTATATTGCTTGATGATTAGTAGTTATCCTAGATTTATTGTAAATCTTTGTTATGCAATGAATCTGGATGCCATGCATAAAAGGAACCTGCATAATTAGATGAAGGTTATTAGGGGCATCATGATGAATCAGGAAAAGTGGTGTGGTCAAATGGAAGACGAGACATTCCGCGCAATAAAAGAAGTGATAGGGGCAGTACAGCATTCAGGGGGCTCGTTGGAGTCAGTCGTGGCAGAGATAATAGAGCACCACAACAATGACCTTACAAGCGACCAAAAATTGCAGCTCGCATCAAAATTAATAAGCAGCAGCCGCGACTTAAACTTAGTACACAAAAAAGTAGTCTGGGAAAACGATTACTTTTGAATCTGAAAGATTCGAAAGTAGGCGGAGACAAACTTTTGAGAGCGAAGCGATCGAAAGCAGACGAAGACATGCTTTTAGCTACGCCAAAAGTAGTCAAAGACAAAACGGAGAAAAACTTTTAATGACGAGAAAAAATAAACTGATAATCCTGCATGCCTGCAGTTTTATATAGTGGTAGCTAGAATATACTGTGAAGTGCAATAATTAGATGGTTGGTATTATGCCGAAAAAAACAAAAAAAGTTGCAAAAAAATCTGCTAGCAAAGCAGCAGAGCCAAAAAAAGAGGTAATAACAGCAGAAGCTCTTTCAATGGAATTTTGTGAGAAGTGCGGCTCGCTGATGTTGCCGCAAAAAAACAGCATGAAATGCAGGCGCTGCGGTGCAAGCAAACGCGGCACTGTAACCGGGCTAAAAATAGTTACAGGCAGGAAGAAGATAAAGGGAATTCCTGTCCTGGAAAAGGATGAAACGCCTTTGCCTCAAATGGGTATGCCTTGCCCAGAATGCCCTAACAAAAATGCTTATTGGTGGATGCAGCAGACCCGCGGAGCAGACGAGCCGCCTACGCAGTTCTTCAGGTGCACAAAATGCAGCTATGTCTGGAGAGAGTATAAGTAGTTATTCATTTGTTTCCGGTCTACAAACGCTGGTTCTATAATCTAAGGAATTAAGAAGAAGCTTGGATGAAAACTATAGCAGAAACCTAAGAATAAAATAACTTTTTACCTTTATAAAAATTATATTCAAATAGTCTGCATGAAAATAAAATTCAATCTTAAACTGATTCCAATTTCATTAGCTGCTATCATAACGATCGGGCTAATAATAAATATAGCAATAGGCAACAATAATATACAAATAGTTGGAAATAATATTAATGTAAGTATAAACACATATCAAAACAAAGGACTTTATATTAGTCCAAAAGAAATTTTCTTAACATCAAAAACAGGTATCCACAACATTCCAATTTCCGTAGTAAATGAATTAAACCAAGATTTCCAAAATATGGCTATCAGTATAAAAGTTCCTTATAACTCAGGTCCGCCATATGTCAGATTTGAGCCGCCGCAAGATATAGAAAAAATAACATCAGAAAATGGCTATCAAACAAGTTTTCAAACGATATGCTTTCTTGATAAAGAAAAAATATCTTATTGCTATACATATGTAAATATTCCATCACTGCAAGCCATAAAATACAATTTAATTATAAATACAACAGAATTAAAAAATGATTTTAATTTCGAAATTAACATTGTTAACGGAACTATTCCTGAAAATGTAGATGTTTATACTCTTGATACTTTT
>DATDTP010000040.1:0-2462 GCA_035290775.1 archaeon
CTTCAAAGAAAAAGAAAATTTTGCCGGTCGGCTGCAGGGCACTAGAAGGCGTTATTGCAAATTCGGGTCGTCAGGAAAAGCCTTTCCTTAAGGCAGGCACGCGCCACTATGCAATGAAAATACGCGGAAAGCTTTACCCAATAACAAGTGGCGTTGCAAAGAACGCATGCAACCATCCATTCGGCGGCCAGACTCGCCCAGGAAAGCCAAAATCTGTATCGCGTCACGCATCTCCTGGAAGAAAAGTCGGAAGCATCTCGCCAAGAAGAATGGGCAGGAAAAACAAGTGATAGTTATGGAAACAAAAAAAACATATGTGAAACCGGAAGTTGCTATAGACCTTAGATACACGAAACTAGATGGCGAGCATATGCTAACTGCAAAGAGCTCTGGAAGATATGCAAACGGCACAGGCGCAGATGTTGAATCAGCATACAGAAATCTGGAAGCAAATATGCTTTATGATATGTTACTGACCGTTACAGAAATAAATAGAAAGGAGCTTGCTGATTTGCATAGAGGTATGCGAGAAGCACTTGGCGAGGAAGGCATGTAAATATTTTGGTGATTCATAATGAAAAATTTAAATAATATAAAAGGTTTTGTAAAAACCAAATTTGTTTTGGGGAATACAAATACCTTTTACAAAAGGGATTTGTGATGGCAAAGAAATTTACATTTCGTGGCAAGAGTTTGGAAGAACTGCAGGCAATGACACTCGAAGAGTTTTCAAAGCTTCTTGTTTCGCGACAGCGCAGGAGCTTGAAGAGAGGCTTTACAAGGGTTGAGAAAAAATTGCTTGAGAAAGTGCGCAAGCACAAGGGAAAAGACAAGCTGCTGCGCACACACGCAAGAGAAATGGTTATTCTTCCTGAGATGGTCGGTGCAAAAATAGGCATTCACGACGGCAAGGAATACAAATCAGTTATGATTACAGAATCAATGCTTGGTCACGTGCTTGGGGAGTTTGCCCTTACGCGCAACCGCGTAAAGCACAGCTCTCCTGGAATAGGCGCAACAAGATCAAGCAAATTCGTAGCATTGAAGTGATAGATATGAGTAGTTGTCTGACACCATACAGTGAAGAGGTGCTAAAATTAGCAGCAGCTTTGTATGATGGTATGCGATTAGAAAAAAATGGCAGAAAATTTTTTGTTGGTGTTTATAGAGATGGAGGAAAACTTTTTAATGTTAGACTTGATGGGGCATATTCCTCAGTTCATGATGCAATTAATTCACAAGAGTTTCCAGGCGCGCTTGCAAACCGCGTACGTGTATTCAAACCCGAAACAGTGCGGAGGTTAGTATAATTATGCCGTACACGTTTGTCCCTAAGCAGAAGCATGCAAAAGCATACATAATGTACCCGATATCAACAAAGTCTGCAATGGTTGTATGTAATGTGGTCAAGAAAAAGCCGCTTGTCAGGGCGAAGCGCCTGCTGGAAGACCTGCACGCGCAGCGCAGAAGCCTGGAAGGAAAATATTACAGCAAGGCTGTTGAACATATGATTGAAGCACTGAAGAGCTGTGAAAAAAATGCAGAAGCGCTTGGGCTTGACACAGGAAGGCTAATGGTTCACATGTCAGCTCATCACGGGCCTATCATGCGCCGAAAAAGAAGAAAAGGAAGCTGGGGAAATCGTTTGAAAAGGACCTATATCGAAGTCATGCTGATAGAAAGCGGAAAGGAAGCAAAAGCCAAAGGGCAAAAAACAAAGAACAAAAACGAAATTCAAAAAGTTCCTGCTAAAGAAAAAGCAGGGCATATTGAGAAGAAAAAAGCAGAAAGCGAGAAAGAAAAAACAGGTGATTAAGATTAAAGAAAGAATATTTATCAAAAAAGCAAAGGAACAGACAAGCATAGAGGAATTTGTGCGCAAGATGTTCGACACTGCGAGGTGCGGCATCATTGAAGTTCAGCACACTCCTGTAGTCACAAGGATAATAATTTACACGACAACGCCGGGCCTGATAATTGGCAGCGGCGGTGACAGGATAAAGGAGGCAATGGACGCCATAAAGCAGAAGTTTGGGATAGAAAACCCCCAGATTGACGTGCAAAAAATTGACAATCCTGACGTTGACCCGTACATAATTTCAAAGGCAGTAGCAGATGCGCTTGAGGCTGGAATAAATTTCAAGCGTATCGGAAACCAGTTTGCAGAGCGTATAATGGATGCTGGCGCTGTGGGCTGCGAAATTGTGCTGTCAGGAGTAATTAGCGGCGCAAGAGGGCGAACAGAAAGGTTTGCTGCAGGTTATATTAAAAAAAGCGGCAATACCGCAGAAATATATGTAATGAAAGGCCACACAACAGCCTTGCCAAAAAGAGGCGCAATAGGAGTCACGGTCAAGATAATGCTTGACAATCCAGAGCTTGCACTGAAGGCTGCAATAAAGCGCGCTGTGGCGTCAAATTCAGCGCCAAAGATTGAAGCGCAAAAAGACGAGCAGAAAAAA
>DATDTP010000041.1:0-4933 GCA_035290775.1 archaeon
AGATGCAAGTATTTTCAATTTGTTGGAAAAATTAAGAAAAGAGCATACAGACAATTTGGCTATTACATCAGCCGTATATGCCGAATTTTACTTTGGACTTATGCCATTGGAAATAGAAAAAAGGGAAAAGGAAATAAATTCAATTGAGCACTACAACATACTAGACTTTGACAAGCACTCTGCTGCAAAGTTTGCTGAAATTCGCTATAAACTCAAGAAAACTGGACAACCCATACCTATTTTTGATATGATTACAGCAGCAATATGCTTGCGCCATGGTTCAACGCTTGTTACAAATGACTCGCATTACAAAAATGTGGAAGGTCTGAAGATAGAATTCATTGGTAACGCCTAACTGCGCTTTCAACATCATTTCTAAAATGCATTGCTGTAAACCCTGATTTATTATTAAGGTTCAGTTGCTGGAATACACGAGGCTCTACGCCATGCACATCATAGTGTGGATATCTGTCACACGCAGCTTTTAGCGCTTGTTGATTGTATGAAAATGCAGAAATTCTTGGTACTAATCCTTTTCCTTTCTGAATTTGATAAGCTTTTTCAATAAAATCAACACCTGACATTTTTCCTTTGCCTAACTCAAGATCGGTCAATATGACATCGTACTGACCTGCTTCCAAGGCTGCAAGAGCAGATTCACAGTCATGAAAATAACCTTTCTGCCCTTCACGCTCTGCAAAGCCTACAGATATCATTCTTTTATACCATGCATCAGGATGCTCATCATCTACAACCATAACAGTTAGATTCAAAGGCGCTGCATTGCTTTGTTGAACAGAATTTTCAAAACCATGAGTAATGAAATCAAAATGCCCAAAAGGCGATAATAAGCCGTGTCCTAAATCAATAGTGTATGATTCTTCATCAAAATCTGGTTTTTGCATTACTTCTCGCATATCTGTTGATGCTCTTTGAGTTATATCCAAAAGAAATTTGTGAAAATCCATAGATTCTTCAGGATTGGACAGCATCAAGCCGTTAAGCTCATCCCAGCTTGCATTATATTCATCTCTTCTGCCATAAAAGTCTTCTGTATGGCTGTTGTTGAATCTAGTTTCTGAAGCAATATTCCTTAATGCAGGCAATACTCTGCGCTGATGTTCTGTCTTAGGCACAAAAAAGCCCATTTCATTAAGGACCCAATTCCCAACAACAGGATATGTTACCAGCCTTCGCTGTGCATTAGGAAGTTGGCAAACATAAGCCATATCTTCTATACTGTCGGCCATATTCTCAGTATGTTCATCAAAAAACGCCTTTGCAACATTGTAGCGTTGCTTTCTTTTTTTCCCTTTGACATCATGCAGCAAAGGCTCCAGGTTTATCTTAAGCATAGGAAGTGTATAATGAATAAATTTATAAGTACATTGTAGTTATTACAGCTATGGATTCTAAAATTCACTGGCTCGAATGGTCCAAAGAAACATTTGAACGCGCAAAGATGGAAAATAAACCAATTTTACTTTCAATATCAGCCACATGGTGTCATTGGTGCCACGTTATGGACCAGAACACTTATGACAACAAGGACGTTGCTGAATTCATTAACGAAAGCTTCATTCCAGTGCGTGTAGACACAGACAAACGCCCTGACATAAACGAGCGCTACAATCAGGGCGGCTGGCCGTCAACTGTATTTATGGACGAAAATGGCAGCATAATAACAGGCGCAACATACGTTCCGCCTTACGAATTCTTGTCAATGCTTGGCCAGATAAGCGAGCTTTACAAGCACAGAAAAAAAGACATAATAAATAAAATAATTCCTAAACCGCTAGAAACAGTTAAAAAAGGTGAATTGTCAGACGACATTTTTTCATCTGTGCTAAAAATTTTAATTGAAAGTTTTGATGTTTCATATGGTGGGTTTGGGTTTGAGCCAAAATTCCCAATGCCAGAAGCAGTAGAAATTTGCTTTGTTAATTTCTTGAGAACAAAAAAGAACGACGCGAACGAACCGACGCCAGAGGCGTCCAAGCACACTAGCATCTCATCAGGAAGACAATACCTAAGAATGGCAACCATCACGCTTGACAGCATGGCCATGCTACAAGACAAGGTAGAAGGCGGGTTCTTCCGCTACTCTGTAACAAGGGACTGGGAAGTTCCGCACTTTGAGAAAATGCTTGAAGGCAATGCTGGAATAATAAGAAACTACCTGCACGCATATAGTATAACACAAAAGGAAATGTACAAAAAAATAGCAGAACATGCATTAAACTACATTAAGAACAACTTAGCAAATGAAAATCATTTCTACGCATCGCAGGATGCAGATGAAGAATACTACAAAAAGAAAATGGAAGAAAGACAAATATCAAAAAACCCATACATAGACAAAACCATGTACACAAATTTCAACTCAATGATGGTACAAACATACCTGAAAGCATTTCTTGTGTTGAAAGACAAGTTTTACCTAGGATTTGCAGAAAAAGCAATTGCATTCATAATAGAAAATTGTCTCAGCAAAGAAGGTCTAAGCCACACGCCAGGCGAAAAGTTATATTTTCTGACAGATCATGCAAGATTTTCGCTAGCCCTAATAGAAGCATATGAAATAACACAAAACAAAAAATATCTGCAAACAGCAGAAGAATTGGCATTAGTAATGATGGACAAATTTTATGATAAAGAAAGCAGAAATTTCAATGATATTTCAGAAGAAGGCGAAGGCCTGCTTGCACAGCGCATGAAAAACATCGTAGAAAACAGCATAGCAGCAGAAGTTTTTCTTCGCCTGTCCATACATTTGGAAAGCAGCCATTTCAAAGAAATAGCTCAAAGCACTCTTGAATCATTTGCCTTATCATATAAAGATTACAGCATCCACGCAGCACAATATGCATTGGCTGTAGAAAAGCTTCTTCATGCAAGAGAAATCCACATATATGGAGATTATCAAATAAACGATCTTCTAATCAATCCAAGAAACATTGTTGTACAGTTGACAGAAGACGAAGCAAAAAAGAAAGGCTACCAAAAGAAGGGTGTATATGTCTGCTCAGACGGGCTCTGCAAATATTACGAATCAGTTGAAGATATAGAAAAGCCTTAAACTATCTGGTTCCCGTTCTCGTCTTTGATGTGAATAACAAGTACAGGGCATGCTTTCGCGGCTTCTATCTCCTTTTGGAGCTCCTCTTCGCCTATTTCGGCTATGAACCATCCCGCATCGTCCTGAGCGCTGCCCGATAAATCGGCTTTTCCATCTTTGGCAATAACCCACCTTTCGCTTACAGCAGCACAGGCAGCAGCGCCTATGCACCCTTCCCTGTCATAAAGTATCTTGTACTTTGCCATTCTGTTTATAATATTCAAATCTATTTATATCAAAACAAAAAACTGTAAGAACGCCTGAACGTCCCAAAACCTTTTTATACTTCACTATGTATACTAACCGATATGTCGCTTCTCCGACACAGTGCAACTCCTAGAACAGTGCCGCCTACAGCAGAAGAAATATTCAGCGGGCGCGAATTCTCTGACGTTGAGCTGGGAATGCTTCAGATGCAGGTATTGTGGCTGATAAACAATAAGCCGCGCCACGGATACGAGCTGATGAAGGACTTGGATGTAATAAAGAAGACAAAGATAGGCCAGGGAACATTATATCCAACGCTTCAGAAAATGGAGAAGCAGAAACTTATCAAGGGATTGGAAGAAGAAAAAAGAATTGTTTACCATATAACAGAAAAAGGCAAGAACGTGATGAAAGACGCTTGCGCAGACTTTAGCAAAACATTCTTTGGAATATTCCAGGATTTCGTGTGCAACAAATGCGTTGACGAAACAAGAAGATGAATCTTATGATGAAAATTTTAAATAATATAAAAAGGTACGCAGTACCCAGATATGTTTTGGGGAATGTAAATACCTTTTACAAAAGGGATTTGCTATGACAGAATTAGAAATCAAAAATCTGCATGTAACCGTAGAAGGCAAAAAAATACTCAAAGGACTGGATCTAAAAATAAAAAGCGGCGAAATACACGCCATAATGGGACCGAACGGATCGGGAAAAAGCACGCTTTCATTAACAATAATGGGGCATCCAAAATATAAGATTGAAGAAGGCGACATACTGCTTGACGGAGAAAGCATACTTAAAATGTCAACAGACAAGCGTGCAAAAGCGGGCTTGTTTCTTTCTTTTCAATACCCAAGCGAAATACCGGGCGTCTCAATATCAAATTTCCTAATGACTGCAACATCCAATGGCACAAAACGTTCGCCAAGCGAATTTCTAAAAGAGCTAAAAGAAAAAACAGCCATGTTAAAAATGGATGAATCATTCTTAAAAAGAAGCCTAAATGAAGGCTTCTCCGGAGGCGAGAAGAAGAGAGCAGAAATATTGCAGCTTGCAATGCTCAAGCCAAAAATAGCCATTCTTGACGAAACGGACAGCGGGCTTGACATAGATGCGCTGAAAGCAGTTGCAGAAGGAATAAACAAAATTTATGAATCGAATATGGGCATATTGATGATTACACATTACCAAAGACTGCTCCATTATGTAAAGCCGCACTTTGTCCACATAATGTCAGACGGAAAGATAATAAAATCAGGCGGGATTGAAATAGCAGAAGAGTTGGAAAAAAGCGGTTACGAGAAATACGCTCCAACTAAAATAATAATAGATATTTCCAATAAGGTGTTAGCATGAGTGTTGCGCAAGAAGTATTGAGGTCAAAAGAAACATACACAGATAAGTATGGTTTTTCTATGCCTGAGAGTTATGTTTACAAGGCAGACAAAGGCCTGTCAGAAGAAGTAGTCAGAAAAATTTCTGAAATTAAAAATGAACCGGAATGGATGACAGATTTTAGAGTGAGATCTCTAAAGATTTTCTTGAGCAAACCAATGCCAAAATGGGGAGCAAATCTCTCAGGAATAGATTTTGATGCAATAA